>JBKHES010000184.1:0-2528 GCA_046540695.1 Desulfobacterales bacterium | reverse complement strand
GAACCTTTTGAATCTTTAACCAAGGATAAACCTTAATGCCGAAATCACCACGAAAACATGAAAACCAGGACTACACCGGCTTTGAACAGGGACCGATCCGTCCGCCCAGCGAGGCATACAGTCTTTTGATCCGGGTGACGCGCAATTGTCCCTGGAACAAGTGCAAGTTCTGTCCTGTTTACAAAAATGAAAGATTCTCTCTCAGGCCGGTGGAACATGTCAAGAAAGATATTGATGCAGTTCACGCCCACGTCACGGCCCTGCGTGACATAAGCGACGAATCAGGCCGCATTGTCCGGGAAAATATAGACTCATATCTTTCCGGTTTGACCGGCTCTGACCGCCAGGCATTTTATGCTGCCCTTCACTGGTTTGCCGGCGGCATGGAGTCAGTGTTTCTGCAGGATGCAAACTCCATGATCATAAAGCCGCCTGAAATGGTCGATATCCTGACGCACCTTAAAAACCGCTTTCCCTGGGTGGTGCGAGTGACCACTTATGCCCGCTCGCGCACTGTTGCCCGCATTAGCGCTGAAGACTTAAAGGCTATTGCCGGTGCAGGCTTAAACCGCATCCACATAGGAATGGAGTCGGGCTCTGACGAGGTTCTTAAAATGGTGCGCAAGGGCACGTCAAAAGAAGAACACATCCGTGCGGGCCAAAAAGTCACGGAAGCCGGCATACAGCTTTCAGAATACGTTATGCCCGGCCTGGGCGGAAAAGCGCTTTCCCGCACCCACGCCCTTGAAACAGCCGACGCCTTAAACCGGATCAATCCGGACTACATAAGGCTTCGCACCCTGGCCATACCCAACAGCGTTCCCCTGTTTGAAGACTACGAGGCGGGCAGGTTTGAAAAACTCACAGACATTGAGGCGGCAGAAGAAATCCTTTTGTTTCTCGAGCACCTGGAGGGCATTTCCAGCAGGATAACAAGCGATCACATCCTGAATCTTTTCGAGGAAATCGAGGGAAAGCTCCCTGAAGACAAGGAAAAAATGACAGGGGTCATAAGGCGGTTTCTTTCCATGGATCCCCATGAGCGCATGCTCTACCAGGTTGGCCGAAGGACGGGCCGGCTGCGCGGCATCGACGACCTGGAAAGCCCCGGGGTCAGGCGCGAGATCGAGGATCTCTGCAGCAGCCACGGCATAACCCCTGAAAATTCGGACGAGGTTATAAACGAGGTAATGAAGCAGTTTATATGATTCTGCGATTATTGCGCTAACCACTTATCCACAAGTCACAAATCACAAATAACCAATAACAAATAACTTATGCCCCCGGGTCTTTACATACACGTACCTTTTTGCATACGCAAGTGCCCGTACTGTGATTTTTATTCAACAGAGGATCTCTCGTTTCAGCAGGCATACGCAGACGCCCTGGTCCGCGAAATGTCCCTGCGCGCGTCCTTTATCCCGGATGCTGCCTTTGACACCGTCTACCTGGGCGGCGGCACGCCTTCAACCCTTGATCCCTCCACCCTGGGGCGCATACTTGAGGCCGCGCACCGGCATTTTTCAATAGATCCGGCTGCTGAAATCACCATGGAGGCAAACCCGGGCACCGTTGCCCCAAAAACCCTTTCAGCTTGCAGGTCCGTCGGCGTAAACCGCATCAATATCGGCGTGCAGTCCTTTAACGACAAAAACCTTGCCTTTCTCGGAAGAATCCATTCCGCGCAGCAGGCAAAAGACTCAATTTACGCCGCCCGCAGGGCAGGATTTGAAAACATCGGCCTGGACCTGATCTACGGCCTGCCAGGCCAGGATGCCGCCTCCTGGCAAAAAGACCTGTCTTGCGCAGCAGCCTTTGCCCCGTCTCACATCTCCTGCTACATGCTCACCATGGAAGAGGGCACGAAAATGGCAAAAGACAGGGATGCAAAAAAGTTCACCCCCCTTTGCGAGGAACTTGTCTCCTCCATGTTTCTACAGGCATCTGAATATCTTTGTTCCGCGGGATATCAACACTACGAGATATCCAATTTCGCCTTATCAGACAAAACCCGCTCGGCCCACAACCAGAAATACTGGAAAAACGCCTCCTACGTCGGCCTCGGCCCTTCAGCCCACTCCTACATTGAACCGGAGCGCTCCTGGAACCACAGAAGCCTTCACAGGTACATACGCGCGGTTTGCCAAAACCGCCTTCCAACGGAGGACTCCGAGCACCTCGCCGGCTCCCAGCTCATGATCGAGGCCCTTTATCTCGGCCTGCGCCAGTCTGACGGAATCGATATAAAAAAATTTGAAAACCGCTTCAAAAAAAACTTCCACCAGATGCTGGCACCGCAGCTTGACCACCTCGCAAGCTCCGGCCTCCTCAGTCTGACCACCCGAACCTGCCGCCCCACTTTGCAGGGTATGCTGTACATGGACTCCATAGTTTCCCGGCTCGTTGCCCAAACGCCCGGATAACCGGGGAAAATGGCTTATCATCCGGTTGACTTTACCTGCCAGCCCGTTTAAGATGCCATAAACACCAACCAATAACCAACAACCCATAACCAATAACCATTAACC
>JBKHES010000183.1:0-2574 GCA_046540695.1 Desulfobacterales bacterium | reverse complement strand
TGCTCGGTGAAAACATTGATCTTGACTTTATTCCCGGCCACAACCTCGGCCTGGTGCAGGCTGATCCGTCCCAGATAGAACAGGTGCTGGTAAATCTTTGCTTAAACGCCCGCGATGCGATGCCCGATGGCGGCACCATAACCATCGAGACGGAAAACATTCTGATTAACGGCCAGTACTGTAGAACCCATGACTGGGCCCAGCCCGGGCGATTCGTGCTCATAGGCGTAAGCGATACAGGCTCCGGCATGGACGCATACACTGCATCCCGCGCGTTTGAACCCTTTTTCACCACAAAGCCACCGGAAAAAAGCCACGGTTTGGGCCTGGCCACCGCATACGGCATCATCCGCCAGCACGGAGGCATGATAAACCTCTACTCAGAACCCGGCCAGGGAACATTGTTTAAAATCTACCTTCCCGTGGTGGAGCGCAGGGCCTCGGAAGTCGGGGTCAACCTGAAGGGAAAGGTGCTGGGAGGCAGCGAGACGGTACTGATAGCGGAAGATGACGAAATGGTATGCGACCTGATGCAGACGGTGTTAAATCGTGCAGGATACAGAACCATCTGCACCAGGGACGGTAAAAGGGCAATTGAGGCGTTTGAATCAAACATTGAAGACATAGATATTGCGGTCCTCGACGTTGTGATGCCGGAGATAAACGGCAGGGAAGTAAATGACAGGATAAAGGAGCTGAAACCTGAAACCAAAGTTCTTTTCTGCAGCGGCTACAGCAGCAATGCCATTCACAGCAACTTTGTCCTGCATGAGGGAATGGAACTGCTTCAAAAACCCTTCTCGGCGGATGAACTGCTCAGAAAAGTCCGCGATCTGCTGGACTCGGATAAAAAATCCGGGGATTCATGACAGTTTCAGGACGTTTTGCATTCAGCCAGGGGGCCGCTGCCTGCAAGGATAAACTCAACCCAGTCAAAACCAAGATGCATAAGCTCCTCATCGTGTTTTTCCACACCGGCCAGCCGCTCGCCTGAAACTGAAAAACGCCTGAGAAAAGAACTGTTGAAAACAAACTCCCGGAAACGGTCCGGGTTGAAGCACGCCATGAAAACCATTTTAAACGCGGGGTGCTCAAAGCCCTTTTCCCCCCAGCTGTCCCGCCGAAGCATGGTATCAATTTCCGCCCACCTGCGGTTCATTTCCAGAAAAGGCCCGAGCTCCTGATCCTCTATCCAACTCGACACGCTCCAGCTGACATCCTGCTCGTGGCCCTCGCAGTAAGGATGACGGACAACAAAAAACCTGTCTCCGCTCATCGAATCGCTCTGCCTTGACAGGGCGGGTTCCAATGGATAGGCCCGGCATGAAAAAGGGCGGTCCTCATAAACACTGCATCCCTGCCCGGTCAGAAACCGGCAAGGCCTGCCTTCTGCTTCCGACATTTTCAGCATTACGTGGGGAAAATAAGGGTTGTCCCTTACAGCAGTGTAGGTATGCATCTCCAGGAAGCGCTCAGAGTCCATTTCAAGACGGTTTTTAAGCCTTATTACGTCATAGGGATAAAGATACATGTCAGGATTTCTGCAGCAGCGCGTAAAACAGCGCACTCCTGGATGGCATGCAAAGCGGAATTTTTTGCCCGTGACCTCTGTTCTTGTTCCGTAAACTGTTCTTTCGGTTTTTTCAGTCATTATAATTTTGTCCGTTATTAACCTTCAGGAGTCCGTCAGTCCTGATCCCGAAAAATTCGCAGGCGTTTTTATACAGGAGTTTTTCAAGCCTGTCACCTGAAAAACCGCATGAAGCCAGTTCCTTTAACTCCCGGTCCCAGGCGTAGGGAATATTGGGAAAATCAGATCCGTACATAACCCTGTCCGCCCTCATCCGCGACAAAGACACCGGGTTGGACATCGGCAGGTAATCAGTAACAGCCATTGCGGTATCCAGCCACAAATTGTCGCAGGATTCAACAAGGGCGGCGTATTCCTCGAATTCATCAGCTCCCAGGTGCGGCACGCAAAGGCTGAGGTCAGGATATGAATCCATGACCCGCCTGATTTTGTCCACCCCGCAGATCTCATGGGTATCGCAAGCATAAGCCGGGCTCTTGGGCTCGCGGCCTGCATGTATTACCAGGGGCTTTTGCGCCCTGCTGCAGGCATGGTAGATTTCGTCCATGCAGGTACTGTTTATATCAAAGCACTGTACGTGGGCATGCAGCTTGACTCCCGCCAGGCCGGCCTCAAACGCCCGATCCAGAATACCTGCCGCATCAGTTTCCCCGGGGAACACTGAAGCCAGGCCTGTAACCCGGCCTGGAAAGGCGCGGCACAAATCCGACATGAAACTGTTTAGTCCATCTGCAATCCCGGGTTTGTGCGCGTACTGCAGGGCAGCCACGTGGGCCACTCCGCGGCCGAGCAGAAACTCCACAAGTTCCCGGGCGCTCATGCGGTAGCGAATCGGCCAGGCGTGAGTGTCAAACCATTTCCACAATGCCGCAAAAACGCCTTCCGGGAAAACATGAACGTGGGCGTCTATTACCGGAGGCAAACCTTCCGGGACGAAATCGCCCTCACTGTCATTTACCGCGGGCATTGAAGCGCTCAGCATT
>JBKHES010000182.1:0-2588 GCA_046540695.1 Desulfobacterales bacterium | reverse complement strand
TGTTGGCTTATTTTTTCGAATGCGGAAAAAATCCTTGCGCGCACGTCCCCGAGCTGATCCGGGTCAGGCTTTAGGGCGCCTTCGGGCATGTAGAGATCCTGGTTCATCTCGATCTGAAGGGCGAATCCCCCTCGCTTTACAAGCAGCCTTCCGTGGTGAACCGTGATGTAGCCCCCCTTGTAGGGATCGTTTACAGCCACGGAAAACCCGCGCTCCTCGAGCGAGGACCTTACAAGATCAACCGTCTGTGCTGAACACGAGGGCTCGCCGAGCCCGGGATCCGGGGTGCCGTCTTTTCCCGCGTTGTTGCTGATTATAATGTCTTTTCGCTTTTTCCCCGCGTCCGGTGCGTCTGCCGGGCCGGTGCCGTTTAGTGAATGGCAGTCAAAAAGGCCCTTTATACCGGGTTCCTGCAATGCCCTGGCAAGCTCTTCGTGATAGGGCTCGTAGTATTTTTTGATCCGTTCTTTTACCTCCCCGGCGTCAGGGTATTTGCCGGGAAGATATATCTGCCTGCCCCTGTAGTCGGTTTCAGCCACTATGCCCTTGGGACCCGTGTTGTCAGGCGCGCGGTTCAAGTCAGCCACCAGCCTGCTGAATTGTGCCTTGAGTATTCTTTTTGCGGGCAGGGACTCGAATATCTCCGCTGACCCGAAATCCTCGGAGTCCATGATCTCCTGGTCAGAAAGCGCCATCTGCGCCCTGATATTTTCCGGCACGCGGTTTCCGCAGTGGGGTATTGAAATAATAAATGGATATGTCATGGGGCCTCCGTCAGAAATTTTTTACAAAGCTGAACCCGGGCTGGGCGTTTATAAGTGTCCTGGTGTAATCGGACCTGGGGTTGTGTATCACCGATTCAGCAGGGCCGGATTCAACTATCTGTCCCTGGTTTATAACCGCGATCCTGCTGCACAGAAAACGGGCGGCAGCCAGGTTGTGTGTTATAAACAAAAAAGTGACTCCCCTGTCCCTGCTGATTTCAGCCAGGAGCTTGTATATGGTGAATGATATGGTTGCATCAAGCATGGATGTGGGCTCGTCTGCTATCACGAATTCGGGGGAAAGCACCATGGCCCTTGCAATGGCTGTGCGCTGGCGCTGGCCCCCGCTTAGCTGGTGGGGGTAGCGGTTGAAATATTCATGCGGCGGGGCAAGGCCCGCAGCCCTGAGGGCTTCTGCAACCAGTTCCTTCCTGCCCGCGGAGCCCTTGCCGATATTGTGGATTATAAGGGGCTCTGCCACGAAGTCGTGGACTGACATGTACGGGTTCAGGGACTGGTACGGGTCCTGGGGTATAAGCTGAACCCTTTTTCTGAAGGACTTGAGAGACCGGCCTTTCAAACCCGGGGTTTCCCGGCCGTGAAACCTTATGGATCCTGAATCCATGGATTCCAGAAGCAGCACCAGCCTTCCCAGGGTTGTCTTTCCGCTTCCGCTTGCCCCGACCAGGCCGAAGATTTCGCCTTTTCTTATATCAAGGCTCACGCCGTCAAGGGCGGTCAAGACCTGGGAGGATTTTGAAAACAGGCTGCGCTGGTCGCGGTAGGTTTTTACCACGCCCTCTGCTTCCAGGATTTTTTCACTGTTTGTGTTGTCTTGGCTCATTTCCCTTATTGTCCCTGTTGGCACAGGCTGCAAAGCACGCCGTGGGTGGATGAAATTACGCGCCACTGCGGGCTGCTTGCCCTGCACGTTTCAGTTGCGTGGGGGCACAGGTGCACGTATCCGCAGATTTCCGCGGGAAGCGTTTCGCCGGTCTCGCAGGGTGGCTCGGGCCTGGTGTCAGGGACCTCGAAGATGCCGTCAATGGTCAGATAAGAGGAAAGAAGCGCCCTGGTATAGGGATGCACGGGTGCTTCGAAAACCTCTTCCCGCCTTCCTGATTCCACTATTTTCCCCTTATACATCACCATTATGTAATGGCAGACTGACGCAACCACTCCTATGTCATGTGAGATAAAGATTACCGCTATGTTTCTTTCCCTCTGGATTTCCTTTATTTTCTTTATGATCTGGTCCTGGACTATCACGTCCAGGGCGGTGGTGGGCTCGTCTGCTATCACCAGGTCGGGGCTGCAGGCAAGCGCCATTGCTATGACGGCCCTTTGCTTCATGCCCCCGCTGTACTGGTGGGGAAAGTCGGAAATCCGCTCTTTTGGGATGTCCACGAGTTCGTAGAGGCGCCTGACCTGCTGTGCCGCCTCTGCCCTGCTGGTCCGGGGGCTGTGGACCCTTATGGCCTCGATTATCTGGTCTCCCACCCTGTGCACCGGGTTCAGCGCGTTCATGGCGGCCTGAAAGATCATGGAGATCCTTTTCCAGCGCACAGCCTGCATCTTTTGTTCCGTGAGACCCAGGAGGTCGGTGCCGTCAAACTCTATTCTGCCGTTTTTTATAAAACCGTTTGACGGCAGAAGGCGCAAAAGCCCCATGCCCACGGTGGTTTTGCCGCAGCCGGACTCGCCCACTATCCCCAGGGACCTTCCCCTCTCCAGGCTGAAGGAAACCCCGCTGACCGCATTTGTCAATCCCGCGCGGGTGTTGTAGGCAATCGTAAGGTTTTCAACGTCAAGCAAGGACATGTA
>JBKHES010000181.1:0-2615 GCA_046540695.1 Desulfobacterales bacterium | reverse complement strand
TGGAGCGTCACGTATACCTGCCCCTTGGCACCACGGCCCACAAGCAGGGGCGCGTTGCAGGCGAAAACATGGCAGGAGGTAAAAGTCAATTCCAGGGAAGCCTCGGGACCCAGGCAGTAAAGGTTTTCGACCGGGTGGCCGCACGCACGGGCCTCAACGACAAGGATGCGGCAGACGCAGGATTCGATCCCCTGACCGTTCCCCTGTCCGCCTGGGATCACAAGGTCTACTACCCCGGGGCAGAACAGCTCTGCATCCGAATCACGGGCGACCGGTCATCCGGCCGTCTGCTCGGAGCCCAGATGGTAGGGCACCGCACCTCCGAGGTATCCAAGCGCATCGATATTTTTGCCTCCGCCCTTTACAACAGAATGCACGTAAGTGAACTCTGCCACATGGATCTTTCCTATACCCCTCCTCTATCTTCTCCATGGGATCCCGTCCAGGCCGCGGCCATGGCCTGGTGCGGCACTCAAGGCGGCCTGCAGCCTTAACCCTAAACCTGCTGCGCATAACTAACTTGTTACACGGCTGGACGGCGAAACAGCCGGAAGGCTTACAAATTAAAATCCTGAATCACGGCTTTTAAAAACTCGTCAAGATCCCTGATGTCATCCTGGAGAATGCCGTAAATCCTTTCAAGATCCAGCTTGCCGTATTCATGCACGATGAGATTTCGCAGCCCCGCTGCTTTAACCATTTTTTCTGAAAGGTGCCTGTCGATATACCCGTTTTCCTCAAGGCAGTAAAACATCTCATTGGTGCTGCCGGCAACAGGCAGGCCCTGGGTGCTTATGATATGGGATGCAATGTCAATGCAGTTCTGGACGGCAAGCTGCAGGTTAAAAAGGGCGATGTCCTGCGTATTCAGGTCCTCTGAAAAAACCCGGAAGGATCCGAGAGACAGGTTCTGCAAACGGGTGAGGTGCTTTTTGGCCGCACTGATCTTTGCCAGCAAAACATCTTTATCAACCATTTTCACGACTCCAGAATCTTTTGCTTCATGCCTTCCTGCATCTGTTTCAGGTGATAATTGAAATCGACAATTCTGGAGACGGCAATCATTGTAAAATAAGCGTCAAAATATGAATCCCGCACCAGGATGCGCCTTCCTTTGGACAGAATCTGCTTGAGCAGAACTTCTCCTGCATGATTCATCACTGTCGGGTGAATATCCTTTTTCAGGATTCTGCCGAGTTCAACCAGGTATTTGTCCTGAAGGGCGCTTGCAGAGTCGAGATATTGACGGCGCAGAAGAACGGCGATGTCCACATCGCTTTCTTTGCTCTGGCTGCCAGAGACCCGGGAGCCGAACAGGTAAACCGAAGCCGCCTCTTGTCTGTGCTGAAAATAATCCTTGATTTTCTCATCCATGCTGTCCATTTTGCTGCCCTGCTTTCGCTTTTCCTGTTCCTGTCCGTGTTTTTGACCGTTTTTTCGAAATATGTCAAGCATTTCAAATACGTGTCAAGCTGCAAAGGATTACGGCCACGGTCTTTAGTAAAGCAGGAGCAGCAAATGCATCCCGGCAGCAAGATCCTGCCCGGAGATATTGCCCCTGTGCGTGATACGTTTGAGTATGACAGGCAGCCGGTGTTTTCGGGTTTCAACGGCCATGCAGGCATTGCTCTGGAGGTCGTAACAACCGGTTCCGACGGCATCAAAGATCCGGGCCAACGGGCAAACGGCTCAGGAGAAAATATCAGGCATTTCTTGTGAAGACTTTGTAAATTGTGCTACATTTCGAAAATCAAAGCGTTTCTGGTTTTATAATTTTATCATGAGGATTCCGTTTCCCCTGAACAAAGCCAATTTAAAGCAACGGAAAGTGAAAATGAATATGGACAAGCCGATTCGAATCATGCCGTGCCTGGACATGCAGAACGGCCGTGTTGTAAAGGGCGTGCACTTTGTGGATATCCGGGATGCCGGCGACCCGGTGGAATGCGCAAAGGCCTATTGCAAAGCCGGCGCCGATGAACTCGCGCTTTTAGATATTACGGCCACCGTGGAAAAGAGAGCCACCATGCTGGATGTGGTAAGGCGGGTGGCTGATGCTTCCACCGTTCCGTTCACCGTGGGCGGAGGAGTCTCGGATGTCAAGTCCGCAGAACTGATACTGGAAGCCGGCGCGGACAAGGTTTCCACCAGCAGTGCGGCCTTCCGCAAGCCCGATCTGATCCCGGACATGGTAAAAGCCTTCGGGGCAGACAAGGTGACAGTTGCAATTGACGTGGACAGAAACCCGTCCATGGACTCGGGCTACGAAGTATACGTAGACGGTGGGAGAACAGCCACGGGCGAGGATGCCATTGAATGGGCAAAGCGCGTGGACGGATACGGGGTGCCGGTTATTCTTCCCACCAGCAAGGCGGGAGACGGCGCGCGCACCGGCTACGATCTGCCTGTAATCCGGGCCATGAAACAGGCCGTATCAGCGGAAATCGTTGCCTCAGGCGGTGCCGGGGAGCTTTCGCATTTCCTTGAAGCAGCGGAATCCGGCGCCACGATCCTGCTGGCTGCCTCAGTATTTCATTTCGGAATAATAGATATCGGCGAGCTAAAGACCTATCTGCAGAAACAGGGCATTTCAGTATTTCAGAACAAAACCTGAC
>JBKHES010000180.1:0-2649 GCA_046540695.1 Desulfobacterales bacterium | reverse complement strand
GAAATTCTGAGGAATCGCGCGTAACGCAGATATTGGACTTTTACGGTGCCATCAAAAATAATCAAAAGCTCCGGCGGCGGCCGGATACCAGAGGAGATTTCCTTTTATGCGTCAAAACAGAACCGCACATTTTCCTTTCAGGCAGATAAAGCGCGCCTTTTTCATGGCTTTTTTCCTGGCTGCTGTTTTGACCCTTTGCCTGCAGGGGTGTGCCTCTTCTCCGGCTGACGGCGACAAAACCGGGGAAAACGAAAATGTTGAAAAATGGCTTGAAAGGGCCGAGCAATCAAAGGGTTATTCACATAAGCCCGAAAAACGGGAAATGCTGGAAATAGACGGCCAGGCGGAAGACGTTGACAAAGGCCCTGAAACCGATCCTGAAAAGCCCCTGCCCGATGAAGCAGTCACCCTGCAGCTGCGAGATGCGTCCGTGCCCGCAGTGCTGCGGGCCATGGCAAGTGCCGCGGATGTCAATATCCTGATAAACGACACCGTCGGCGGAACCATGAGCGTAAACATAGAAAACATCCCCTGGAACCACGCCTTCAGGGGCATCCTGGACTCCCGGGGGCTTAGCTGGGAGTGGCAGGGAGATATAATCCGGATCAAAAGCATGGATGACCTTAAACAGGAACTTGAGATGTCGGATCTGATGAGCCGGGTAAACGACAAAAAGGAGTCTGAGAAAAAATCCGGCCCCATAGTCAGCAGGATAGTCAAGATAAATTACGCGGATGCAGAGGATTTAAAAGAGCTTCTCACGCGTTTTCTCGCAGGCTCAAACGGGGATGAACAGCGCGGGGAGATATCCGTAGACACCGGTACCAACTCCCTTGTGCTGCAGGCGAGCAGATACGAGATAAACCGCATGCAGCAGGTAATACGCAGACTTGACAAGCCCAGGTCCCAGATCTTAATCGAGGCCAACATAGTGGAGGCCACCCAGGAGACAGCAAAGCAGCTCGGCATGCGCTGGAGCGGCAGGTACCTGACATCCAGCGGCTCGCTCGACGACTTCGGAATAGTTGGAGAACCGCAGGCGCCCGAAGAATCCTTTATCGATCCCGAGCAGGGCCTTTCCCTCGGACTCGCGGGCGGACAGATGGCAGGCAACGTGCTTTACGCAAACCTGCAGGCACTGCAGGAGGATGGGAAATTAAACATCCTGTCCAGCCCCTCGATTACCACCATGGACAACCAGGCAGCCTTCACCGAGCACGGCGAAAGGGTGCCTTACGAAACCACAGATGAAGAGGGGAGCCCGGAGGTGGAATTCGAGGACGCTGTTCTGCGGCTGGAAGTAATCCCGCATATCATAGACGGAAAGCACATGAGAATGCAGATAAAGGTCAAAAACGACGAGGTGGACTTCACCGAGGACGTGGACGGCAACCCTGTGATCAGGGCAAAGGACACGGAAACCAACCTTGTGGTCAAAGACGGCGAAACCATAGTTATCTCCGGGCTGTCCAAGCAGACCGTAACAGACATGCAACGGGGCACGCCTGTTTTAAAGGATGTGCCAGGCCTGGGCTGGCTTTTCAAGGGGCTGGACAAAAGCAACGAAATGGAAGAGTTCATGATCTTTATCACCCCGTCAATACTGGGGACAAAAACCCAATAAGGCTTCACCGCCCGCGGATCATCCATGGATTACTTCAGGCTTTTCAACCTGGAAAAAGAACCTTTTGCAAACACTCCTGACCCGGAGTTTTTCTACCGTTCAACAAGGCACGCCCGGTGCATGCAGAACGTGGAACTCGCAATCCGGCTCCGCCGGGGCCTGTGCATTGTCCGAGGCGAGGTGGGAACCGGCAAGACCACCCTTTGCAGGCAGCTGATCCGCACCCTGTCAGATGATGAAACCATGGATGTGCACCTTGTGCTGGATCCTGGCTATGACTCCACGCAAGAATTCGCAGCAGCAGTGGGCCGGATGATTGCAGGCCGGCAGAAGGCTGATGAATGTAGCACGGTTGCTGACTTCAAGGAGATGATAAAAAACCAGCTGTTTGACACCGGGGTGGACAGTGGCAAAACAATTGTGCTGATTATAGACGAGGGCCAGAAACTTACCGGCGGATGCGCCGAATTTCTCCGTGAACTTCTCAATTACGAAACAAACACGCACAAGCTGCTCCAGATCGTTATTTTCGCCCAGAACGAAATCCGCGAACTTCTTTTAGCACACCCCGGATTTGCAGACCGCGCGGCTTTGTATCACCTGCTGGAGCCCCTGGACCGAAAGGAAACCGCCAGGCTCATAGAACACCGCCTGGAAAAGGCCGGCGGCAGCGGAAAAGCCCCCGGGGGCCCGCGTTTTACACGGAGGGCGATATCCGCGATTTACAGGATAAGCAGGGGATACCCGAGGAGCACAATTCACCTGGCACACAACATTTTGCTGCTTTTGCTTGTTAAAGGCTCCGGCACGGTGACGCCCGGGGTTGTAAGACGGGCCGCGGCCGGGCTTCCGGATGTTAAAAAAACACCCCCGGCCGGAAACCGGCTTAAAGCCGCAGGAATCGTATTTGCAGCGGCCGTGATTGTCCTGGCGGCAATGGCGGCATATCCCCGTTTTACCTCGGAAAACGGTCCCGAAAAAAAGGAAAACGCATCTGCCGGAAAAACATCCGTGCGGGCTGACCA
>JBKHES010000179.1:0-2697 GCA_046540695.1 Desulfobacterales bacterium | reverse complement strand
GGTGATGGGTGATGGGTGTAAGGAGAGGATGTAATATGGATATTTATCCATTGCAATTTGTGGGCGCCGGGCCAGGGGATCCGGAGCTTATAACGGTAAAGGGCATGCGGGCGCTGGAAAAAGCCGATCTTGTGGTATATGCAGGCTCGCTTGTGCCGGATGCGGTCCTGGCATGGACGAATCAGTCGGTTCGGCTGGAAAACAGCGCAAAAATAGACCTGGAAACAATAGTGGACCTGATGGCACAGGCTCATTTTGAAGGTAAAAAAGTGGTTCGGCTTCATTCAGGGGATCCGTCCCTGTACGGGGCAATTGCGGAACAAATAAGAGCCCTGGAGCAAAAAGGAGTTTCATGCGAAATTATTCCCGGGGTAACAGCCGCGTTTGCCGCCGCAGCCGCGCTTAAAATGGAATACACTTTGCCGGAAGTCACCCAGAGCCTCATTCTGACCCGCCTGGAGGGACGAACCCCGGTGCCGGAGCGCGAAAACCTGGCATCTCTTGCAGCCCACGGAGCGAGCATGGCAATTTACCTGTCTGCGGGCATGGCTGAAAAACTCCAGGAGGTGCTTGCTGAAAACTACGGGCCCAGCGCCCCGGTGGCGGTGGTGTACAAGGCATCACACAGGGATGAAAAAATACTGTGGACAGAGGCGGGAAACCTTGCACAAAGCATGAAAAAAGCAGATATCACCCGCCAGGCATTGGTAATTGCAGGCTCCGGAATTAAAGCCCAGAAAAAGAGCGAGTTTGCAGCCTCCAAACTGTATGACAAGACCTTTACCCACGGATACAGGCACGGCAGTGAATCAGAATAACAAAAAAACTTCCGTGGCAGTCTGGGCTGTAACCCGGAGAGGGGCGGAAATTGCAGACCTTGTTTCAGGGCATCTTCCCGGCGTAACGGTTTATGCAGGAAAAAGCGCAGGATATGTGCAGGGCGCGCAGAGCTTTGACAGCCTGGCCCGGGAAGTTGAAAAGCGGTTTGCAGACCATGGCGGGCATGTTTTTGTAATGTCTGCAGGGATCGCGGTGCGAATGATCGCGCCGTTGATCAGCTCCAAGCACACTGACCCCGGTGTTGTTGCCATTGATGACTCCGGTAAATTCTGTATCAGCCTGCTTTCAGGGCATCTGGGAGGGGCAAACGCTCTTGCCGAAAAGATTGCCGGGATCACGGGTGCGTGCCCGGTTATTACAACAGCCACGGACCGGGCCGGGGTCCCGGCAATAGACGTCCTGGCCGGAGAACACGGCCTGGAAATCGAAAACCCCGGGGCGGTCAAGGCAGTGAGCACTGCTTTTATCGAGGGGAAAAAAGTGCCGCGCTTTGATCCTTACAAGGTACTGGACAGCCGGCTTGAAAAATACACCGAAGCCTTAAGTGAACCCTTATTTCAAAGCAGCCCCGGCATATACATATATCACGAAACAAAAGAGCTTCCTGAAAACGTGCTTGTGCTTCGGCCCGCCTCGCTTGCGGTGGGAATGGGATGCAACAGCGGCACCTCCGCAGAAGAGCTTTGCAGTGCAGTTTACAGGGTGTTTGCTGAAAACCGCCTTTCAGTAAAAAGCATCAGGCTGTTTGCAACAATCACACAGAAAACATCAGAGCCGGCAATGCAGGAAACCGCCGGACATTTTGCACGCCCGCTCACCGGCTTCAGCAGACAGGAGCTTGCAGAGATAAAAAACGTGCCCACCCCTTCTGAAATGGTGGAAAAACACATGGGAGTCAAAAACGTATGCGAAGCAGCAGCCATAAAAGCAGCACAAAACGGCCCGATTTCAGCGGCCAAGCAGAAGACCGCGAACACGACAGTGGCCGTGGCAGTGCTGCCCTTTTTATAGTTGGCATAGGCCCGGGATCCTTATCCCACATGTCAGGGGCGGCGGTAAAGGCCATAGAACGATCGCAAGTGATCTGCGGGTATTTTACCTACCTGGATCTTATCAGGCCACTTATAGAAGACAAGGCCGTGATTTCCACGGGCATGACAAAAGAAGTGGACCGGGTGAGGCAGGCTGTTGAAACAGTGCGGCAAGGAAGGGCCTGCGCTCTTATCTGCAGCGGGGATCCCGGCATTTACGCAATGGCAGGGCTGGTATTCCAGATTTGTTCTGAAAACGGCATAGAAGTGGGATCAGGCCCGGAGGGTATTACCGTCACGGTGGTGCCTGGAATCCCGGCACTGAGCGCCGGGGCTGCACTTCTGGGCGCGCCCCTGATGCACGATTTCTGCACCGTGAGCCTAAGCGATCTTCTCACTCCCTGGGAGGTGATTGAAAAGCGTCTCCATGCGGCAGGCTCGGCTGATTTTGTTACAGTAATATACAACCCGAAAAGCAAAAAGCGCACCTGGCAGCTTGATTCAGCAAGAAAAATCCTTCTCGGCTACCGGGCCGCAGATACTCCTGTGGGGCTTGTGACTTCCGCCATGCGGGAAAACGAAAACATCGACCTGACAACCCTTCAGGACATGGACACCAACGGCGTCGGGATGCAGACCACCGTGTTTATAGGAAACAGTCAAACATTCGTATACGGGGGGAATATGGTGACTCCAAGGGGATACGAAGGAAAATACGAGCTTGATGGCGAAAAAGAAAAACCGAAAATTTGAAATCCGAAATTCGAAGCACGAAATTCGAAACAAATCCGAATACCGAATTTTCAAAACGAACCGGCAGCAAACC
>JBKHES010000178.1:0-2727 GCA_046540695.1 Desulfobacterales bacterium | reverse complement strand
CGCATGCTGTTGCCGGCTCGTATCCGAGTCCGCTCAGGGCTGCAACCAGGCCGGTGATAATATCGCCTGTGCCACCTATGGCCTCCATGGCAGGGACGACAGGGCTGCTTACGGTTTCCAGTATCCCTTCTGAATCCGCGATGATATCTTTTTCGCCCTTTACCAGAAGCCAGGAAGAAGCATTATGATATCTATAGGCCGCAGCAATTAGTTCGCCGGTGCGTTCCGGTTCGTGAAATATAAATCCCCTGGTATAAAAAGGATGCGGTGCTGACGGGTCTGCCAGAAATGCCAGTTCGCCTATATCGGGGGTAAAAACATCATAGAAACCCGCCTGATCGCTCATCTTTGCTGCATACATAAATCCTGCATCAGCTATAAGAAACGGTTTTGTTACCATCTCCTCAATTGCAAACACCACTCTGTTGTGCCAGTCGACATCAGGCTGGAGGTAATGAAAGGTCAGACTATTGAATTGGCTTTCAGAAAGCGTTTGCTCCAGATGTGCATATACCTTTCTACTGCCACCGCCCCTGCCTATATCGCCTGCAAGGCAGGCAACAGGCATATCAGACCCGAAAAATTCACACACTTTTGCCGCGCTTGCCAGCAAGGCAGGGGTGCCCCGGTTTACCGGCACCAAGTGTTTTTCCACAAGCAATTCCCGTCCGGAAACAAAGACAGGTTCATAAACCAGCGGGAAGGATTCGTCAGGCACGGTCCCGACTACTGCAAACATCTGCGCCTCGTTTCTTCCAGGGCAAGCTGCAACGCGTATCCGCACAGGGTGTGGCCGATGTTTCTCGGCTCAGGGGTCTCACCGAGCCGGCATCCCACCATTTGTGCCGCCAGATACGGCACGTCAGGGCATCCCCCGCCTGAAATATTGACCACTGTCAGGTCGGCCTTTTTCACCGTAATTTTCATGTTCGCGGCCTGGATCATGAGGAACTCTCCGTAATTCCTTGCAAAAAAAATGCTTACCGGCTCAAGCAGGCCGTCTGATACAGGCACCGACTTTAAGGGGTGTATTGATCCTTCCTCCAGTGCCCTTATGATCTCCAGTTCTGAGATAAGCGGAAATTCAATGATCAGGTCGCATCCTGTGCGGATCTCAGGGGGAGGTCCCATTACCCGGATCTGCCAGTCCTTGTTTTTAAGGATGTTTTCCGCGGCGATGACCTCGCTTGTGTTTTCAAACACGAGTATACCCCGGTCCCGGCCCGAAACACCTGCCGGCTTTTTGTTTTTCTTTAAAAAGGCAAGCAGACCCAATGTTTTTATCCCTTGTCTGCGCTTTTGCGGATTTGTATCCGGAAGACTTCGCCTTCCCCTGAAACCTTTTCCACGTGCCATCCCTGGCTTTCCACGGCCCTGCCCACATTTTCCCTGGAAGCCTCGTTATCAACGAGTACGACCATCTCGACGTCCTTTGTCTTTTTTATTTCATCCAGGGTCATCAGTACCGGCTGGGGGCAGGACAACCCTCTTGCATCCACGGTATTGCTCATCTTGCTTCTCCGGTTTTTATCTGTTTCATTGTAAAACCTATGACCAGACATACTGCCAGGCCGACAACAACCGCGGCGATTCCGTGCGGGCCGACTCCTGCGGGCGAGCTTGCAAGCCCGAAATTATGCGAAACAGCAGCACCCACAATCATGCCCAGCACAAAAATTGCTGCATCCCCGTCGCCTTCTCCGGAAAGAAAAAGCTGTCTGCCCGGACACCCGCCTGCAAGGGCGAATGCAAGCCCTGCCAGGACCATGCCCAGAGCATTCCAGACATGCTGCGTATGGGCCACGGGCTGATTTTCAAATCCCAGCGAAAACTGTCCCAGCACTAGGTTGGCCAGCCAGGCGGTCATCACTAGGGCCAATACCCCTGAGAGCAGGTGCATCTGGCGGAACAAAATAAGGTCCCGGAACGCCCCCATGGTGCAGAATCTGCTTCTCTGGGCTATAAACCCGATAAACAGCCCGATTACAAGGGAAACCGCAACCGGCGCATACGCAGCCCCCGGACCTTTGGCGCTGTAGAAAAGAACCCCGCTTTTTCCTGCCGCCTCCGGCCTGGGAAAGATCAGCATCAGCACAAAAAGCCCTGCAAATATGGCTGGCAGCACCCAGCCCGCAGCAGAGGAAAATCTCTGGGTCCGGCCCAGGCTGTAGCCTTTTTTCAAAAACAGCGTGCCGATCCATATACCTGCGACAAGGCCGATGATTCCCAAGACCGCGTTTCCGTCGCCCCCTGCCAGCCGAAGCATGGCCCGCCACGGGCATCCCAGAAAAACAAGCGCCCCGATCATGGCAAACATGCCCAGGACAAACCGCACAATGGGTGCAGATCCTCCCCGGGGCTTAAACTCCCTGAAAACAAGCGCGGCTGATAGGGACCCGAGGACAAATCCAATAATTTCAGGCCTCAGGTATTGCACCACGGCCGCCCGGTGCAGGCCTACGGCCCCGGCGATGTCCCTTTCAAAGCAGGCCACGCATATTCCCATGTTGCCGGGATTTCCCAGGTACTGAAGCAAAGCGGCAATGATGCCGATTGCCGCTCCCACAGCCACAATCCCCCATCTTGTTGCAAAAATATTTCTCATCAAATCCAGCCTTTCTGTAAACCATCAGCCCAAATTCTTCTCTTGGTTGCAATATTTATCCTCTATTTTGGGAGATATCTAAGATTTATTTTTTTTATATGTCAAATTGTTAATTTCAATGA
>JBKHES010000177.1:0-2816 GCA_046540695.1 Desulfobacterales bacterium | reverse complement strand
ATGAAAACGGATATGCATTATTTCGGCGTTTATGCACTGGCGCGGGCTGCCGGGATGCGTGTCGGGCCGGCGGAAATTGTTGCCATTGCAAGTGAATACGTTGACGATGCTATCTGGGACAAGGAAGTGTTCCTGGAGGACGGAAGAAGCATTCTTGCAGAAATGACCGCACATAAAATGTTGGATTTCAGGAATGCAGACCGCGAGGATCAGAGAAAGGTCTGGCTGCCGTTTCATTTTCTTCCCGGGGCAGAGGGAAAAACGCCGACGGACAAGCTTTTGTGCCGGAAAAACAGCCGGGTTGCCAGGACCATGGTAAGGCGGAGCACTGCGATTGCGGCGGAAGCGCCTTACGGGCTTTACCTGATGGGGATAACCGCCCACGTATATGCTGACACGTTCGCCCATTACGGGTTCATGGGTGCAAATCACGGGTATAACGCCATAAAGTCCGGCAGCATTGATCTGCAGGTGTCAGATGATGGTATTCTCGACTATATTCAAAAAAAGGCAAAGGGTTTTGTAAACAGGCTGGTCTCATACGGTCTGAGCCAGACTTTTCCCCTGGGCCACGGAGCGGCAAGCACCTATCCGGACCGGCCATACCTGCGCTGGAGCTACGTCAGGGCTTCGGACGGGAAAAAAGTTGAACGGGACAACCCGAAAGATTATCTGGAGGCCTGCAGGGCCATGCATGATATGTTTCAGGCATACCTGGAAAAAGCGCCCGGGCAGGCAGAAGGCGGGGTTGGAAGAAAGTGGAAAGACATTCGTAATCCCCTGAAGAAAATCATCGAACTTGAAGGAGACAAGCAGGCCCGCGTCAGGGCCTGGAAAAAGGCTATGCGGGATAACCGGTTATTCGGGGGAAGCACCAGGGTGCCGCAATACAAGGGGGCCAAGTGGTCGGCGAGCATCGATGACCTGGAGCCGGAAAAGATCCCGGAGGACATGGATAAACTTCCTGTCTACCGGTTCTACCAGGCCGCCCGGATTCATCGCGCGCACGTGCTGAGCAATCTCCTGCCGCCCAATGACGTTATTGCGGCCTAGGTCAATAAATCATGCGCCTGGTCAAACTGTTTATAATCGGTCTTTTGGTTGTCTGCGCCCTTCTGGCTGCCGGGCTTGTCACCACGCGGCTCTGCCTGGAGGCCTGGTATCCGGCAGACGACGCGGCATCTGCGGTGAAGGCCCCGCCGGACCAGGTCGTGGCTGAAACAGTAATCAACATCCCTTTGTCCATCTCTTCAGATGATCTGCGGCGGGCTCTGGCAGAGCATGTGCCGGAGACCTACCAGGATGCGGACGAGGACCCCACCGATCTGCTGATCGAAGACGAGCTCACCTATGACCTGGAGCGCGGCCCCATTAATATTTCAATCACTGAAAACGGGTTTGACTTCTCGTTCCGGGTATCAGGCGTGATTAGAATCCGGGGAAATATCAACCTTGCCGTGGCCGAGATCCCCTTCAGCTCCCATGCCAAGGTGGACGGGCGCATATCGGGACGGATCGGCTTAAATATAAAACCGGACTGGCAGGTTGAACCGGATTTAAACTTCCGGGTCAAAATGGATGAAGCCCTGATACCAGTAAAAAACTTCGGCAAAATCAGCGTTCGCACCCTTCTTGAAGAAAAACTGACCAAAAAAATTAAAAAGCAGCGCCACAAGTTGGCCCGAAAAGTTCTGGCCAAAGACCGGGTGCGAAAAGAGGTGAAACGGGCATGGGAGAAGATGCACCGGGTGGAACAGGTAAACGACTCTCCCCTGGTGTGGGTGCGGGTAATACCGCAGGAAGCGGGGCTTATGCCGCCTGTTGCTGCGGATGACAACAGCATGGAGATGGGGCTGCGGGTGGTGCTTAAAACAGACATGGGAGTTTCAGATAAAATGCCCGCTACTCCTGTGACGCCCCTGCCTGATGCAAAGATACTTGAAAGGGTCTCCGACCGGTTTGAAATCCGGGTGCCCTTTATAATTGAAACCGCTGCAGTCAACGCTTATCTTGCAGAAAAAGCAGCCGGCGGCTCCCGGACCTTAGCAAATGATATAACCGTCACGGCTGACCGGGTCCAGGTGCTTACATTTGAAGGCAACAGGCTGACAGGTGTGGCCTTTGCCAACTGCAGCCATGAGCGGCTGGGCCTGGATACAACGGTCAGGCTTTATCTAACAGGCAGGGTGGACTACGATGCCTCGGCCGGGACAGTCCGGCTGTATGACGTGACCTATGACGCGGCCTTTTCCCGCTGGTGGGCCGCCCTGGCGCACTGGGCGGCCGAGCCGTATGTGCGGCACCAGGCCCGGACCCGTCTGGTCTTTTCCCTGGACCGGGAAATTGAAAAGGCCGACAATGCGGTCAATGATTTGATTGAAGAACTGGCTGTGCCGCCCTGGATCAAGGCGGACATCTCTGTGGCATCACCGCGGATCAACCGCCTGCATGTCAACCATTACGGGTTTTACGGCGATCTGCAGTTAAACGGCTCGCTTCAGGGGGCCCTGGATTTCCCGGAAAACGGGGAAAACGGATCGACCCCGGGGAAGACATCGAAATGAAAAAAATATAGCGTTTCCTGAAAAACCCCCTTTAAATTCCGGAGCTGCAATATGACCGATATAAAAGAACTGCTTGTCAAACCCGAATTTCCGCTGTCTGCCAAATACGACCCGGACTGGATACTGGACAACCAGATGGGGCCAAATGCGCTGTGGCTGGCGGAATGGCTGCTGCAGGATCTACCCCTTGCGCCCGGGATGCGGGTGCTTGATCTTGGCTGCGGAAAGGCCATGAGCAGCATTTTCATGGCC
>JBKHES010000176.1:0-2903 GCA_046540695.1 Desulfobacterales bacterium | reverse complement strand
CGCTTTACGGTACCGGATCAGGGGCCGCGCTTGCAACCGTGGTGGGCGTATTGATAGAAGTGCCCATCATGCTGGCCCTGGTGCGGTTCTGCCTGCGAACACGGAGCTGGTTTCCCCGGGAACCGGAAAAAGCCCCTGTCATGTAGCGGCTGGAAAGGATTAAAAATAAAAGAGGTTATCCGCCAAGCAGCATCAAGGACAGGTACATCCCCTGAACCAGGAGGATCACCATGATCAGCGAGACCGGGTAAACCGAAGAATAGGCGACAACCGGTCTTTCGGATTTATCCACTTCCCGGATGATGTCCAGGCCCGGGGTGAAGGTCATTCCGCCGCAGATGACGCCAAAGCATTTGCTGATGGGAATTTTCATTATGTAATGTCCGACCATGAAACTGGCTGCCATGGGGACTGTGGCAAAAAGAACAGCATAAAGGGCATAGTAGATCACATCATAATCGAGAAATTCAACAAAGCTTTGGCCGGTTTCAAACCCAACCTGCACGAAAAAAAGCGCCAGTCCAAGTTCCTTGAGCACCTCGGTTGCATTGCACGGAAACCGGCCGATAAAGTTGCCGATCTGTCCGAAATGCCCGAATATCAAACCACCCACCAATCCTCCCCCTGCAAGGCCCAGGGAAAAATTTCCAATGGCAGGAAAGGGGATGATTAGACCGCCGATGAAAAAGGCCAGAAACAAGGCAGCTGCCAGGGAGCGGATATCAACCCGCCTTTGTACCGCCTGGTGCTCATGGCCTAAAAACATTTCCAGCTGGTCAAGCTGGTAGGGAGAACCCACAGCCACCATCACGTCCCCGTATTCAAGCACCTGGTCATATCGGGGAATAAATTCCAGATTGGCGCGAATTAAGCAGTTTTTTTGCCGTTTTTTTGAATTGTCTTTAAGATTAAGCACGCAGCCCTGTTATTGTCAAATCCCGGCAAAAAGGCTCTTTGCCATGGCACACTTCCATTCCCCTGAACAGCTCGCCGGGCTTCCATGAAAACCGCTTGCATTTTTTGCCCTGATCCTGCATAAAAGGCGATGAATCCTAACCGGACCTGAATATGCAATCTCTTATTAAACATAGAGTTTACATTCTTTTTATTTCCGTTGTCATCGCCATGACAATGGTTCCTGCGGGGGTGTGCAGCTCACTGCCCGCAAAGGCCGGAAAAAAAAGCTGCGAAAACAAACCAGCTTTAGAACAAGTTATCATTACACCCGCCACGGGCAACTGCCATATGACATCCTGTGCGGTCCAGAATGGGCGCATGTTTGTGCTGCCGGAAAGCTCCTTTCGGCGACTTCCTAACGAAGATCAAAGTTCTGTGTTATTGCCGGCCATAAACACAGGCACGCAGATGGCTTCGGCCCCGGGTCATTTTCAGGCCGGCAGGTTTTTGCTGGAACAACCTTTTTCATTTCACCCCCCGCCCTTGTTTTGCCTTTACTGCGTCTATATCTGTTAATCGCTTTCTCTTTTTCCGGATCAATGGGTGGTGTGTTTTATTCCCGCCCTGGAAAAGCTTTTTGTTTTTATACGCAAAACTTCAGAATCGGATCTGAAAAAGGAGCTGAGAAAGAGATGTTGGACCAGTTTTTAATCACCGTAAACCAAATGATGACCGGCGGCCTGGCTGTGGCTGCCCTGGGAGCATTTGCCTGGGGCATGATAAGCGTGCTGTTTTCCCCCTGCCACCTGGCATCCATTCCCCTGATCGTGGCCTATGTGGGCGGACAGCAGACCGCAGTGAATCCGAAACGGGCCGGGTGGTATGCAGGGGCGTTTTCCCTTGGTCTTTTTATAACTATTGCCTTGGTGGGCATTGTGTGCGCCATGCTGGGCCGCATGCTGGGCGATGTGGGGATATGGCTCCAGATGGCAGTAGGCGCGGTCCTGATCTGGGTGGCCCTGGGCATGATGGGCGTACAGGCCTGCACCATGTCCGGAGGCCTGCTCTACAGGCTCAATTTGCGGGGCATCCACGGGGCCTTTGCTCTGGGTCTGGCCTACGGGATTTTGTCAGGATCCTGCACATTCGGCTTTATCGCCCCGATTCTGGCCATTGTAACCGTACAGCAGGAAATTTTTGCCGGATCCCTGTTAATGCTGCTCTTTGCCCTGGGCCACTGCCTGCCCATTGTTTTTGCCGGAAGCTCCGCTGCGGCGGTGCGCAGATTAACCGAAAGCGCTGCCTGGCAGGGGGCCGGCACCTGGTTTCGCAAGGGCGCCGGGGTGGTCATCGGCCTGCTGGGTATCTATTTTGTCGTTGGCCCGTTTGCCGGTATAATCTGATTAGCCATAAAAAATAAAAGACATTTGCTGTTCAGGAAAATTAAACAAACTATCCCGACTGTCCCCCATTGCCGTGAAAGGAGGATGTATTTTACTGAAAAAATCATTGATTGCAATTGCCCTATGCCTGTTTCTTGCGCCGGCGGCCGGGTGGCCGGCAGATGACAGTGCCCCGGGGCCGGCGGTGTTTCTTCCGCAAAACGTATATGAATTTGACCCGGTGGCCGAAGGCACCGTGGTGACCCATGAATTTGTCATTCAAAATCAGGGGGAAAAACCCTTGAAAATTGAAAAAATCAAATCCGGCTGAGGCTGTACTGCCGCAACCAGCGTGCGGCAGATCCTTCCCGGGCAGAAAGGAGACATTAAAGTAGAGGTCAGAACAGACGGATACGGCGGAAGAAAGATCCGGGAAACCGTAAGGATTCAGACCAACGATCCTGATCAGCCGTGGATACAGGTGACTGTCACCGGAAGGGTGAAAAAATTTGTTGATATCCGTCCCAGACGGGTCCGCCTGGTAGGACCGCCAGGCAAGCCCCTGGCGGCTGAAGTGGAAATCATTCCCGGAAAGGATTATCCCTTTACCGTAAAAGAGGTAAC
>JBKHES010000175.1:0-2941 GCA_046540695.1 Desulfobacterales bacterium | reverse complement strand
TGTTTTTCCTGCTTGCCGGGTATTCAGCTTTGGTGTATATTTATTTTCAGTTTTGCCGAATAAGGGTTTAAAAGATATATGTTTTGTATTGATATGCAAGTGCGTGCCTGCCGGGGGCGATTCCGGGATTGTTGAAACAGGAAAGCGAATATGGTGAAACAGGGATCAGCAAAACACATCATTCAGGATTCATGGTGCAAGGGATGCGGAATTTGCGTTCACTTCTGCCCGAAGAAAGTCCTGGAACTTGACGAACAGGGCAGGGTGCGGGCCGTGCGCCCGGAAGACTGTATTGGATGCAGGCTTTGCCAGCTTCGGTGCCCGGATCTGGCCATCGAGGTTTTAACCGGGGATTCCCGCGACAAGCAGGAGGGCGGAAATGAGCAGTGAGAACGCAGAGTTTATCCAGGGAAACCAGGTATGCGCAGAAGCCGCCCTGTATGCGGGGCTGGGGCTTTTTGCCGGATATCCTATCACGCCTTCCACTGAGATAGCAGAGCACCTTGCGGTCCGCCTGCCGCAGACAGGAGGAAAGTTCATCCAGATGGAAGACGAGATTTCCTCGCTGTGCTCAGTTATCGGGGCTTCGCTTACAGGGAAAAAGACCATGACCGCAACCAGCGGCCCCGGCTTTTCCCTGATGCAGGAGGCTCTGGGTTATGCCGTCATGACGGAGATCCCGTGCGTTATAGTTGATGTCATGCGCGGCGGGCCCTCCACCGGGCTTCCCACGCACGTGGGGCAGGGTGATGTCATGCAGTCGCGGTGGGGAGTGCACGGCGATCATGCAATTATCGCACTTACAGCCTCCAACCACGCGGATATTTTCCGCATGACAGTGGAGGCGTTCAACTTTGCGGAAACCTACCGCACCCCGGTGATCCTTCTTTTGGACGAGGTAATCGGGCACCTGAGGGAAAAGATCCTTATCCCGGAGCCCGGAGAGATACCCCTTGTGGGGCGCCTGCGTACCGCGGTGGAGCACGGGGTGGACTATCACCCGTATCTTCCAAGGGAGGACGGCAGGCTTCCCATGTCTGATTTCGGAGATGTTCACCGCTACAACGTCACAGGGCTTTATCACGACATGTGGGGGTTCCCCACTGAAAAGCCCGAGGTTGTCTACGGCCTGATCAGGCACCTGGTGGACAAGATTGAAAACAACAGCGAGAAAATGACCCGTTTCCGCAAATACCATACAAAGGACGCGGAGACGCTTTTTATATCCTACGGGGCCGCGGCCAGATCCGCCCTTCACCTGGTGGAAAACCGCAGAAAAAGAGGCGAGCGCATCGGCCTGCTGGAATTAAACACCTTGTGGCCGTTTCCCGCTGATATTGTACGCGAGGCTTCCAGGAAGGTGAACTTCGTGCTTGTGGTGGAAATGAACATCGGGCAGATAATGCGCGAGGTAAAGCTTGCAGTTGAAGAGCCGGACAAGGTGTTTCTGGCAAACCGTATCGACGGCGAGCTTATCACGCCCACTGATATCAGAAACATCCTTCGCGTCATCCAGGGGAAAGGAGTCTGAGCAATGGCTGCCAGAGATTACATAAGGGAGAGGTTTTTCCCTCACATGTGGTGCCCGGGCTGCGGCCACGGCACAGTGTTAAACGCCCTTTTAAGGGCGGTGGAGGAGCTGGGTATAAAAAAGCAGGACCTTGTAATGGTCTCCGGAATAGGGTGTTCGGCCAGGATTTCCGGGTACGTGGATTTTCATTCCATGCACACCCTGCACGGAAGGGCGCTTGCCTTTGCCACGGGCATAAAGATGAGCAAGCCTGAGTTAAACGTGATCGTTCCCATGGGAGACGGGGATGCGCTTGCCATAGGCGGCAACCATTTCATACATGCTGCAAGGCGAAACATAGACATGACAGCGATCGTTATGAACAATCGGATATACGGCATGACCGGCGGGCAGGTTTCTCCGCTTTCAGGCTGCGGAACCATGGGAACAACTGTTCCCTACGGCAACATTGACAATGAATTCAATATTGCGGACCTGTCGGTGTCAGCCGGGGCAACTTTTGTTGCAAGGACCACCGCCTATCACGTGCGCGAGCTTGCCGGCCTGATAAAAGAGGCCTTAACCCACAAGGGGTTTTCAGTGCTCGAGGTTATGAGCCAGTGCCCCACGCAGTTCGGCAGGCGGAACAAGGCCGGGGATGCGCCTGAAATGCTGGAAATCTATAAAAAGGGCACCGCCCGGGCGGGATCGAAAAAAATCCAGGATAATCCGGAATTAATCCAGCGCGGTGTTTTCGTGAAAAAGGAGATTCCTGAATACTGCAGTGAATACAGCCGTGTGATTGAAAAGGCTCAGGGGAAATAGGTAATGGAAAAGCAAAGGTTTCTTTTTTCAGGCTCAGGCGGGCAGGGTGTGATCACGGCTGCCATTCTTCTTGCAGAGGCGGCTGTACGCTTCGGGGACCTCAATGCCGTCCAGAGCCAGTCCTACGGGGCGGCTGCCAGGGGAGGCGCGGCAAGAAGCGATGTTATAATCTGGGACAAACCCATATATTTCCCGAAGGTGATCCAGCCCAACATTCTTATCTGCCTGACCCAGGAGGCGTTTGAGTCATATCATTCAACCATCCGGCCCGGAGGCTACCTGATAACCGATTCGGATCTTGTAAAAAAGCCGGCATTCGTGGATGCAAGACGCGTGGAGCTTTCTTTTCACAAAACAGTAATGGAAAAGATCGGAAAGCCGGTTGTTTTAAACATATGCCTGCTGGGCGCAATTGTTGAGCTAACGGGACTGGTTCAGGCGGATTCCGTAAAAGAGCTTATCCGCCAGCGCTTTAATCCGTCATTCCACGAGATAAATCTGCGTGCCCTGGACCTGGGCGCGGAACTGTTAAAAGAAAGCTTACATTAAAAAAGGGGCTTGTCCCTGCAGGTCCCGTCCGGAACCTGCAGGAGACAAGCCCCCTTT
>JBKHES010000174.1:0-3011 GCA_046540695.1 Desulfobacterales bacterium | reverse complement strand
ATTCGAATTTCGAATTTACTTCCAGGGGGTTTGATTTGATCAGGATTCGCACCGACCACCCCGCGGTGGTCAAAACAGATATACTGGTTCTGATGGTATTTGAAGACGGTGCGGCGTACAAAGACCCGCAGCTTCAGGAACTGGCGGACAGGGCGCTGGACTGGCCGGAATTTTCCGGAAAGACGGCGGATGAGCTGATGTTCTACGATATCCAGGGAGTTAAGGCCAAAAGAACACTGGTGCTGGGTGTTGGCAAGGCGGCAGACTCAGATGCCGAAACCCTGCGCAGGGCCGCAGGCAGGGCTGTAAACCGGGCCATAGGCCTGGATCAGTCCTCTCTGCTCATCTGCGCCCCGGAACCTGAAACCGGCCCGACTGACCGCAATGCTGCGGCAGAGGCGGTCATGGAAGGCGCGGTGCTGGCAAACTACAGGTTTGATCTCTACAAGAAGGATAAAAAGCACAAGCCTGTAAATACAATAGAGTTTTACGCTGAAGCCGGTTTTGAAAAAAGAGCCGGCCGCATTGCTGAAAAAACCGGAGCCGTTTGCCGGGGCACTCTTCTGGCAAGGGACTGGGTGAATATGCCGCCTAATGAAAAACGCCCCTCGCGTTTTGCCCGCTCCATTGTCAAGGCTGCGCAAAAACAATCCATGGACACCGTGGTTCTTGACACCGGCGATCTTAAAAAAAACCGGATGCGTGCTCTTCTTTCAGTAGCCTCCGGCAGCAGCAGCCGGCCCCAGATGGTAATTCTTGATTACAGGCCGGAGTCATGGGAAAAAACAATAGCCCTTGTGGGCAAGGGAGTGACTTTTGATTCCGGCGGCATAAACATCAAGCCTGCCTCGGGCCTGGAGACCATGAAACAGGACATGGCAGGGGCGGCTGCTGTGGCCGCAGCCCTTATTTCCGCGGCTGACACGTGTTTTTCCAACAGGTTGGTGGGCGTGATCCCCCTGGTGGAAAACATGCCGTCAGGCACTGCTTACCGGCCGGGAGATATCGTAAAGACCGCATCGGGCAAAACTGTTGAAATCGGCAATACTGATGCGGAAGGCCGCATGATCCTGGCGGATGCACTTGATTATGCTGTCAGGCAGTACAGCCCGGACGCGCTAATAGATCTTGCAACCCTTACAGGGGCCTGTAAAGTGGCGCTGGGGGAGAAAATAGCAGGGGTGTTTTCCCCGGATTCAAAACTTTCCGGTCTTATAGCAGAATCCGGGCGGAAAACCCATGAACGGTGCTGGTCCATGCCCATGCCCGATGATTACAGGGAAATGCTTAAAAGCGATTTTGCTGACATCAAAAACGTGGGCCAAAACCGGTGGGGCGGAGCCATTGCAGCAGCCCTGTTTTTGTCTGAATTTACAGGGGGCTCCATATGGGCGCACATAGACATTGCAGGCCCGGCTTATGCCGGAAGCTCAGGCGATTACTGTCCGCCGGGAGGTACGGGTTTCGGGGTTCGGCTTCTCATGGACTTAATTGAAAAACTATAGCTTAAGACAGGATATATTTTCATGGAACGGATACTTGTAACAGGTGCCGCCGGTTTTATCGGCTACCACCTGGCAGCCCGTCTTGCAGACGAGGGAAAAAGCGTTACAGGGATTGACAACCTGAACCCCTATTATGACGTGGAATTGAAAAAAGCCAGGCTTGCAGAGCTTGGAAAAAGGAAGGGGTTTTGCTTTCACAGAGTTGACCTTGGAGACCTGGACTCATTAAAGGACCTGTTTGAAAAAAACCGGTTTGACGTGGTTGTAAACATGGCAGCCCAGGCAGGTGTGCGCTACTCGCTTGAAAATCCCCATGCATACGTGGATGCAAACCTTGCCGGTTTTGTAAACCTTCTGGAGTGCTGCAGGCATTACGATGTTTCCCACCTGGTTTTTGCATCCTCGAGTTCCGTGTACGGGGCAAACACCAGGATGCCGTTTTCGGTTCATGACAACGTGGATCACCCTGTTTCGCTTTATGCCGCCTCAAAAAAGGCAAACGAGCTCATGGCCCACACCTACAGCCATCTCTATGGCCTGCCTGCCACCGGTTTGAGGTTTTTCACGGTATACGGGCCGTGGGGAAGACCCGACATGGCCCTTTTCCTGTTTACAAAAGCCATTTTAAACGGAGAGCCGATCAAGGTCTTTAACCACGGCGAGATGAGGCGCGATTTTACCTATATCGATGACATAATCGAGGGAGTGGTCCGGGTCATGGCAAAAAAACCCGAACCCGACCCTGACTGGAGCGGACAGGATCCTGATCCGGGCACGTCTTATGCCCCGTACAGGGTCTATAACATAGGAAACAACAGGCCTGAACAGCTTATGCACTTTATCAGCGTACTCGAAAAAGTGCTGGGCAGGGAGGCGAAAAAAGAGTTTCTCGACCTTCAGCCAGGCGACGTTCCTGCAACATGCGCGGATATAGACGACCTTTACAATGCAGTCGGGTTTAAGCCCGTAACCCCCATCGACACAGGTATAAGAAGATTCGTTGAATGGTACATGGATTATTACGGGGCTTGATGGGGGGCCGTATCCTTAAAAAAGCATAAAAGCTGAAATGCAGAAGACTCTTGTTTTCATAGGAATCGCCATCCTGTTAATCGGGCTTTTCTGGCCGTGGGTCGCCAGGCTTCCCATAGGACGGCTGCCAGGAGACATCATCATAGATCGGCCCGGAATGAAGGTCTATATACCGATTACCACAATGATCCTGGTGAGTATCATTGTGTCTGCTATCATGTGGATATTGAGGAAATAAAAACGCAAAAATCAGAAACACGTGTTTTGAAATTGCCAGGGGGGAGGTTGGTACGCCCGGCAGGATTCGAACCTGCGACTTTCAGCTCCGGAGGCTGACGCTCTATCCCCTGAGCTACGGGCGCACACCGGACAAACCATAAAAGATGTCCCTGCAGAAGTCAAGCAGGAATCCAAACTCTCAGCAATTCCCGGTGAAGAATTATCAGGTTGTTGTTATGCTGTTTCAGTCTTATC
>JBKHES010000173.1:0-3070 GCA_046540695.1 Desulfobacterales bacterium | reverse complement strand
TTCATAAATCCCCATTATGCTCACGGCTATCACTTCCGCGGAAAACCTGCCCTTGAATGCAACCCCCTGGTTTTCACACACGGTGTTTAGCGCGTTTAACACGTCATTTGTGCACTTATCGAAAAGCTCCTTTCTGTGCTGCTCCACATATGCGCTTTTGCCCACCGATTCCCTGAACATTATGGCCGCCCGCGCCGGGTACCGGGCGCAGAATTTTTCGAAAAACGAGTACCCCGCCTGCCTGAAGCCCTCCATGGTTGCCCCGCGTGACTTGAATTCATCCCCGAGTATGGATCGCATGAGATATCCTATCTCATCCATCATCTGGACAAGCAGATCCTCCTTGTTTTTAAAATAAAAATAAACCGCGCCAACTGATACCTCGGCGGCGGCTGCGATATGCTCCATGCTTGCCCTTTGATAGCCCTCTTCGGCAAAAAGCCTTTCAGCGGCCTCAAGAATGGTTCTGTAGCGCTGCTCACGCTCCCTCTGCCTGCGCAGTGCCGACCTGGACATGGTTTCCTGTTTGCTTTTATCTTTTCCGGCGGACATTTGCATCCTTTCTAATTCCGGTAGCCGAGCGCGGCATCGCCTATTTTCATCCTTGCAATTTCAGTTGAAGTGCCTGCAATCTGGCCGAACTTGGCGCACCTGTATGCACGCTCGGCGGGACTTCCGTGGATATAGCCCGATGCGCTCAAAATCTTTAAGGCTTCACTGCATATCCGCTCGCATGACTCGGTGCAAAAAACCTTGGCGCACATAATGAGCCCGTCTGACTCTGCAGGTTCAGATTCGAGCGACCATGCGGCCCTGTATGCAAGGAGTCTGGAGGTCTGCATCATGGTAAGCATTTCAGCGAGCTTGAATCCCACCTCCTGGTAGGCAATAACCGGCCTGCCTCCGCTTTTGTGGTGCTTTGCGTAATCCCTGGCTGAATCAAAAGCGGTTTTTGCAAGGCCCAGGCTTGCGCCCAGAAGAACCTGGTTTTCCCACATCCGGACCGCCGCAGGCATGTTAAGGTCTTGTTCAGGATATATCACCCGGTCTGCGGGAATCTCGCAGTTATCAAGGGTAACCCCGGAAATCGGCGTCCCCTGGTATCCCATGGTTTCAAGCCACGGATCTATCATCAGGCCGGGGGTTTCCTTTTCAATGACAAAAAGCGCATGATGCCCCCGGCATACTCCTGCTGCGGCAATCCAGTCCGCAACAGGCGCGTTTATCACGTATTGCTTGGCACCGTTTACAATCACCGAATCCCCGTGTTTTTCACCGGTCGTGGCCAAAGGGTCGTTTTCAATGTTCATGGAGGCCTCTGACAGGGCCAGCGCGCCCAGGGCATTTCCCGCAAGAACAGGTTCAAGGTATCTTTTTTTCTGCTCCGGGCCCGCCCACCTGCTGACGGCGCGGCCGAAAAGGCGCGCGGATGCCTCAACTGACAGGTACGCGGAAGGCGAAATATCTGCAAATACCTCCATGGCGCCCATCAGGGCAAGATGGCCGCTTAATCCTTCAACAGGCTCAACCCCGAGTTTAAGGTATTCGGTATCAGCCAGCGCACCCAGCAGCCGGCGGATATGCCCTGCATCACCCGAGGCGCCTTTGCACTCAAGGGCATCAAGGCTTCCGTTTCCTTTTATCCGTTCTTCGATATCTGCAAAAAAAGCGAATTCTGCTTCTGTAAAATCATAATCCATATGTTGCCTCCCGGATTTACCTGATGGATAAGGCTGCGGTTATATCCGCGCTGCTAAATCAGCCTGGAAATAATAAGCTTTTGAATATCCGAAGTTCCTCCGCCTATGGGGGCCAGGCGGCTGTCTCTGAATATGCGCTCCATGTTGTATTCATGGCAGTACCCGTAGCCTCCGAACAGAACCATGGCGTCATTGGCCGGCCCCATGCACCAGTCTCCCACAAACAGCTTGGCCACGGCGGCTTCAAGATGATTTAAAGGACGGCCCTGGTCCTTGCACCAGGCTATCTTGTAGACAAGGCCCTTGGCTGCCTCATAAAATATCCTGATGTTTGCAAGCTTGTGCTTTGTTGCCTGGAATTTTCCTATGGGCCGGCCGAACTGCTCCCGCTTTTTGGCATAATCCGAGCACGCATTTAGCATGTATTTTGCCGCTCCCACGAACGGGGACAGAAGCGCGCTTCTGTCCCATTCCACGGTTTGCAGCGACATGTTAAAACCCTGGCCTTCTTCTCCCAGCAGGTTTTCAGCAGGGATTTCACAATTGTCTAAAAACAGCTCGGATGTCTGGGAGGTGCGCACCCCCATCTTTATAAGCGGCGCTCCTGCGGAAAAACCCGGGGTTCCCTTTTCCACGATAAAAGCGGAAATACCCCCGTGCTGCTGCTGCGGATCGGTTTTGGCGTATATAACCGCCACATCCGCGATCGGACCGTTGGTTATAAATATCTTGCTGCCGTTTAATACGTAGGTGTCGCCTTTTTTCTCCGCGGTGGTTTTCATGGATGCGACATCAGAGCCGGCATCAGGCTCTGTAAGGCCCATGCAGCCGATGTATTCGCCGCTCGACAGCTTCGGAACATATTTTTTCCGATGCTTTTCACCTGCGTGCCGGAATATGGTGTCCGCGCACAGAAACGAATGGGCCCCGTAGGCAAGCGTCAGGCCGCCGTCCACTCCCGCCTCCCCCAGTGCTTCTCCTGCCATGACCGTGGTGACAACGTCTGCGCCTGAACCGCCGTATTCTTCCGGGAAATGAAGCCCCAGGATTCCGAAATCCCCCAGCTTGCGAAAGGATTCAAAGTCAAACTCCTCCTTTAAATCATGCTCCTGAACCCTGGGAACGATCTCTTTTTTGGCAAACCTTATGATTTCTTTTTTAAACATCTGCTGTTCTCTGGTGAAGGCAAAGTCCATGGTTTCTCCTGTGCGGGATTGGAAGGCGGCGCCCTCGGTTATAAACTTAAACTGAATTCATTTACTGAATCTGATTCAGATACTAAAATTAGATTCAATAAGCTGTCAAGAAAATTATTCGCAGTAAAAAAATCATGCTGTTCGCAGGTCATACGGCAAATTATTGCAGGAAAA
>JBKHES010000172.1:0-3124 GCA_046540695.1 Desulfobacterales bacterium | reverse complement strand
AACGGAGGTTAACGTGGCAGCAAAGTTTGTAAGCGAAAGAAATGTAAGGTTTCTGCTCTATGAAGTATTTGATGCGGAGTCACTGACCCGCTATGAGTATTACAGCCAGCACAGCAAAAAGATGTTCGACATGGTGCTCGACGCCGCGGTCAAACTGGCAAAGGACATGCTGTTTCCGCTTTTCGGGGAAATGGACCGCAACCCGCCGGAGTTAAAAGACGGCGAGGTGAAGGTGCATCCGTCCATGAAAAAGATCCTGAAAGAATACGCGGACGGAGGTTGGCTGACCAGCACCGTGCCCCTGGAGCAGGACGGAGAGCAGCTGCCCCACATGGTGGCAGACGTGTGCGAGTTCATATTTTCGGCTGCCAACTATTCTGCAAATGCATATGCGGGGCTGACAAAGGGCTCTTCCAACCTGATCGCCTCGTTTGGAAGCAAAGAGCTCTGCGACACTTACGTGCCAGCCATGCGGTCCGGCAAATGGCAGGGAACCATGGCCCTTACGGAACCGGAGGCGGGATCGAGCCTCACCGATGTTGCCACCACCGCCGAACCCACGGACAGTGGCTATTACCTGATAAACGGCCAGAAGGTATTCATATCAGCAGGCGACCACGATGCAGTGGAAAACGTGGTGCACCTGATGCTGGCGAAAATCCCCGGCGGACCGCCCGGAGTCAAGGGAATATCGCTTTTCGTGGTGCCGAAAAAGCGCCCTGAGGCAGACGGCAGCCTTGCGGCAAACGATGTCACCACCTCAGGTATTTATCACAAGCTTGGATACCGGGGATGCCCCATTGCCCAGCTCAGCATGGGGGATAAAAACGACTGCCGGGGCTGGCTGGTGGGAGAGCCCCACCAGGGGTTAAAATACATGTTCCAGATGATGAACGAGGCCCGCATAGGTGTGGGCATGGGAGCCGCGTCCATGGCAAGCGCGGCGTATTACGCCTCGCTTGAATACAGCAAAACGCGTACCCAGGGAAGAAAGGCAGGGCAGAAGGACCCTGCCTCGCCCCCGGTGCCGATTATAGAGCACGCTGATGTAAAACGGATGCTTCTTTTCCAGAAGTCAGTGGTTGAAGGCGCGCTAAGCCTTCTCATGCAGTGCAGCAAGTACGTTGATTTCATGAATGTTGCGGAAGATAAGGACATGAAGGAAAAATACCACCTTCTGCTTGAAATCCTGACCCCGGTGGCAAAGAGTTACCCGTCGGAAACAGGCATTGTTTCGATAAGCCAGGGCCTGCAGTGCCTGGGAGGATCAGGCTACTGCGAGGACTATCCCCTGGAGCAGTATTACCGCGACTGCCGCATCCACCCGATCCACGAGGGAACAACCGGAATCCAGGGCATGGACCTTCTGGGGAGAAAAGTGATGATGCAAAACGGCAGGGCATTTGAACTTTACGTAAACGAACTGCAGGAAACCATTGAATCCGCAAAAAATTACGAAAAGCTTGAAAAATACGCAAAAGAACTCGGACACGCACTGGATCGCCTGCAGGAGGTAACCGCGCGCCAGGCCTGTGTTGCACAGAGCCGTGGTGCGGAAGATTTCCTTGCGGATGCGGTCCTGTACCTGGAATACTTCGGCATTGTCACCATAGCCTGGCAGTGGCTTGCCCAGGGCGTTGCCGTGCAGGACTGCCTTGCAGGCGGTGCAAAGAAAAAGGATCAGAATTTTTACCAGGGCAAGATGTTTGCACTCGGGTATTTTTTCGGCTACGAGCTTCCGAAAACCGACGGCCTGGCCCGCCGCCTGATGGCAGACGACAGGCTGACAGTCCGGATGCAGCCGGAGTTTTTCTAGAACGGGCTCAGGGGGGGGTCCTTGTAAAGCAGTATAACGTCGTTTCCCATGAATTCGACCTTTACCTGCCAGGTGCCTGCAAGCCACTGAAAGGTTTGCCCTGAAAAAAAGCAGACGTGTGTCAGGTCGTTTTTGTAATGCCACCTGTCAAATGCTTCCCTGTCAATTACCAGTTTTGTCATTATCCCCAGGATTCCGCCGGGCCTGAGCATTTCCATGAGCCGGGCCAGTTCACGGCCCGGCTTTTCCAGGTGCTCTGCCACCTCTGCGGCGGCGATAAAGTCGTAGGTTTTTTCAAGCACGCTGTTATCCGGGGCGTAGAACTTGTCGTAAAGCTCGATTAAATACCCTGATTCCCGGAACATGGCAGCAAGGGCGGGGCCAGGGCCGCAGCCGAAATCAAGGCCTTCTGCCCCGCAGGGGATCCTTTCGCAGAGGGGATGGAAAAGGCGGCTTAAAAATTTCCTGTATCCCGGATCATCCGGGTGGTTGTTGTGAAGATCGTATCTTTTTTTCTCGTCTTCCCGGCAGACATGGTATTTTTCCGGCACAAAAACCAGGGCGCAGGTGCTGCAGACCAGGTATTTTCTGAACCGGTCCCGGGTATAACCGGCAATGTCTGGGCCGCCGCACAAGGGGCAGCGGGTATCTGCAAAAAACAGATCCGTCCCGGTTTTCAAAGCACCGCCTCGATCAGGTGGGGGCCGGGCTCCCGGATTGCTTTTGCAAGCTGTTCGTAAAACTCGTCTGCTGTTTTAGCCCTGGATGCCGATACCCCCATTGCCTCGGCCAGTTTTACCCAGTCGGGCTCAGGCCTGTCCAGGTTCATGGTATCGAGCACTTTTGAGCCCGCCTCTGCAAGCCCCAGTCGATTGAGTTCAACATGCAGGATCAGGTATTTCCTGTTGGAAAAAATCACGGTGGTAACATTCAGGCCCTCGCGCGCCTGGGTCCACAGCGCCTGGATTGTGTACATGGCCCCGCCGTCGCCCTGCAGGCTGATTACCGGCCTCTCCGGGCATGCAAGCGCGGCTCCCGTGGCAACCGGCATGCCCTGGCCTATGGACCCCCCTGTAAGGCAAAGCCAGTCATGGGGCGGGGCACCGGCTGTTAGCAAGTATGCGTGCAGGCCTGAGGTGCCTGACTCATCTGACACTATGGCATTTTCGCAGAGCAGGGCTCCTATAGCCGCTCCTGCTGTTTCATCCGTGAGAGGGCCTGTGGGAGGCTCGGGCCGCTCGGGGGCTTTTGCGGAAAAATCATCCCTGCCCGCGTCAAGCGCTTCAGCCAGGGCCTGCAGCCCGCCTG
>JBKHES010000171.1:0-3128 GCA_046540695.1 Desulfobacterales bacterium | reverse complement strand
GCCTGTTCAGGCCGCCCGACTGGTCTCAATTCCAGCATGCTCCAGTATGTCGGGCACTATGTCGGTCCACCCAAGGGGCATTATGTGTACCCCCTGAACCATGGGCTTTAAGTGCCGTATCAGGCGGCCTGTCATTTCTGCGGCCTTTTTCTTCCGGTCCGCCTTGTCCACGCTTCCGATTTCATCTATCCATGACTGCGGGACCTGAATCCCCGAGACCTTTTCATTCATGAACCTACCCATTGCCGGGGACTTCAGTACCACAACCCCGAGCTGAACAGGGGGACATCCGGCTCCCGCCCTTTCAATGAAACGTTCAAAAACCGCGTGATCGTACACCGCCTGGGTCTGGAAAAACTGCGCGCCTACATCTATCTTTTTCTTCATTTTCATCAACTGGAGCCCCAGGGGCTCAAAATTCGGGTTAACCACGGCCCCCAGCGCCATGTCCGGGGGGTTTTCAACGGTGTTGCCTGTGGTGTCAAATCCTTCTCCTAGTTCCCTGGCCATTTTTATAAGCTGTACCGAGTCAAGGTCAAAAACCGGTTTTGCCTCCCTGTGGTCTCCGAGCTGTATGTGGTCGCCCGTAAGCAGCAGGACGTTGTCTATCCCCAGGGAATACGCGGTGAGCAGATCGCTCTGCAGGGCTATCCTGTTTCTGTCCCGGCAGGTCATCTGGTATACCGGCTCAATGCCGCCGGCCTTCAGCCTGACGCTGGCTGCAAGGGACCCCAGCCGCATGACCGCGGACTGGTTGTCGGTGACGTTTACTGCATGGACGTATTCCTGGAGAAACGCGGCTTCCTTGTAACAGGACGGCTCAATGCTCCTGTCCCTGGATACCGCCCCCTTTATGGGACCGACTTCGCCGGTAACAACAAATTCGCCGTTTTCAAACAACTCTGTAATCTTCATAAATCATTTCTCCCCGTTATATCCACCTGACCGATCAGGCCCGCAGGGCAGGTGCCGCCCGGCTATTCCCTGCTGCTTACCGTAACCGGCGCCTCATTTGAATAAAAGGTTGCCCTGTCTCCGCCTAGCACCAGCTTCCTGGGACGGCTCCATTTCGCATGATTCTTCGGGTTTCTGTATTCCCCGATTAGATCCAGCCTGCCCAGGCGCTCCAGGCGCTCGTATATGAGCACCCATCCGCAGGGGCGTCCCGGATCGGTTTCGCACATCCCGTTTTCAGCACCCCCACAGGGGCCGTTTAAGAGCTGCTTTGAACACAGGGTAAGGGGACAGAGCCCGCCGGTGTATTCGGTTATGCACTCACCGCAAAGCGAGCAGTACTCCTCTATGTCCTCGGATGACACGGTCTCGCCCCCGAAAAGGGTGTCGCATCCCGGGTGAACCATCGCCCCATCAGTGGCGTCTATAACCGTGTGAACCCCCTGTCCGCATGCCAGCACCAGGAAGCTGTCAGCAGCCCCGGTTTGCTCGGCGCATTCCTCCTGAAGGACCTGCCTAGTGTTGTCGAGCTTGCACAGCGACATGCCCGGCGGGCCCGGCACCGTGTGCCCCGCGACTTTTATACCCCTTTTTTCCAGGCGGCGGGCCATTTCCCGGGTTTCTTCCTCGCCGCCGGAGCGGCATTTCCAGGCGCAGTTGTTGCAGCCAACCACGAAAACGCTTTCCCCGGGCCTTATGTAGCCGGCTATTTCCTCTATGGGCTTCTGGATTGTTGCGTGCATAATACCTCCATCATGCAACAGATCAACCCCCTGCAGGTTTTCTGCCGCTTTCTTTAAAATTTGCTTTTCTCTGGAATGCTTTCCGGCCTGCCTCTCAGGACCGCAAGGCCGCGTTTATGGCGCCTGCCAGCACTTTCCCGGCCTGGAGGCCCATAAACCGCTTGACCTCCCGCCCGAAATTTCACCCTTAAACTCCCTGCTGTCTTCAATCTTTCTGATCGGCAGGGTCTATTGCTCCTTTATGTTTTTGAACTGACAATCAAAAATTGTGCCAAGATAAGAAACAAGGCAGCACAAAGGGGAATGCCGGCCCGCGGCGCCGGCTGAAAGCAGCAGGGGCCGGAAGGTGAGGCCCGGGCAAGCCCGTTACAGGTACCGATATAACACCCTGGTAACGCAACCTTGATACCTGAAGTGTTCATTTTCAATGCAGGCTATGATGCCAAGCCCCAAAAAGAAACGGAATCGATCCTGCACAGCGGGAATCAATTCTGCAGATGGCAGATTTTTTGCATTAAATGCCAGGAATTAACCACCGGCCTAAAGCATGGGCTTGAAGAGGCCATGGAGGCATCTATGTAAACAGCTTTCCCTTTGGCCTGGTGATAACCATTTTCAGGAGGGAGTATGCAAATAAGGAAGCCATGGCTGGGCAAATGCGCACTGCTCATTTGCTTGGCGGCTTTTCAGACCGGGCAGGTCCGGGCTGAAAACGCTTCGCAAACGCTTGAGGAAGTCGTGGTCACATCAACGCGTTCAGAGCAGAAAAGCTTTGATCTTCCTGCGCCAGTCTCGGTTGTGGATAGCCAGCGTATCTCACAAACTGCTCCGGCCTCAATGGCTGATATTCTTCAGGATGTGCCCGGAGTGGAAATGGAGCGGGCTGGATCCTGGGAGGCAAGTCCCATAATACGCGGCCTGGGCAGTAATCGGGTCCTGGTGTTAATCGATGGAGATCGGGAAACCAATTTGTGGGCTGGCCGTTCTCCTCTTAATCCGTTCGCGGACGTTGGCAATATTGAGAGGGTGGAGGTGGTCAAAGGCCCAGCATCCGCCTTGTACGGCACCGATGCCCTGGGCGGGGTTATCAATATTATCACCAAGGACGCGGCCTTTGCCGATCAAGACCAATGGCAGACCCAAAGCACCGTCAATACTCGTTATTCAACCACTGACAATGCTTTATACGGACGCTACGAGCTGGCGGCCGGAGGAAACGGCTTTGGATTCAATCTGGGGATATCCGGGCGGAATTCGGAGAACTATGAAGACGGGAGAGGAAATGAAGTCAATAACTCCCAGTTTGAAAGCCAAAGCGTTGATTTGCGCACGAAGTACGACATTTCTGAAAGGCAGGAACTTAGCGCCTCTGTACGGATCAATGCCATCGACGATCAGGGCGTCCCTCAAAAAAATGCCCAGGCTCCGTTT
>JBKHES010000170.1:0-3192 GCA_046540695.1 Desulfobacterales bacterium | reverse complement strand
GAACGCAGGAAAATCAGGGTCAAACCCGCATAACCCGCCGCATCTGAACCCGCCGGCCGGCGGCCGGGCCTGCTGCCCGGGGCCGGCCCGTTTCCGTGATGCACGGGGCCGCCCCTTGCCGTGCATTTAATCCCTTCTTGAAAAAAATTTTAAAAAAACCAGGAAACTGAGAAGGTTTTGATTCCGCGTGCAGTGAACAAAACAGGTGATTCGGAGGTGGAGATGAAAGAAAAGATCCTGTTTCTCTGTGATGCAAGCGATATAGAGGTGGTTGAGCAAAGCTTTGCAGACGACCCTGAATATGAACTGACAATTGAAACCTCGGAGAAAATTCTTCAGTTCGGAGTCCGTCAGTATCTTGAGCAGACCATAGAGCGCATAAGAAACAATCCGGGTATGTATGACGGAATTGTGGGTACCCACGATTCATCTGCAGTTTTTGCAGCCATAATAGCCCAGCAGACAGGCCACAGGTTCGCGCCTGTCAACGCGGTGATCAACTGCCAGAACAAGTACCTGTGCAGGCGCATACAGCGCTCGGTTGTACCCGAGCACACCCCTGCCTATGCACTGGCGCTGGATTACCTGAGAAACCCGTCAAGGGTGTCTCTGCCTTTTTTCATCAAGCCGGTGCGCTCAAATATTTCATTCGGCACGCACAAGGTCAGCGAACCCGGGGAACTGGAAAACTACATAGCCCGGGAAAGCATAGATATCGCACGATTCAACCAGTATTACCTGGATGCCCTGGCAATCGATCCTGCCTATCACAACGCCTTGAACGTCGCCACATGCAACACCTTTCTATGCGAGGACCTGATTCACGGCACCCAGGTTACCGTGGACGGCTATATTTTCGAAGGGGAAATAGATTTTTTCGGAATCACCAGGGCAGTTTATCATCCCGAGACCAACAGCTTTTTCTATCATGCCTTTCCCCACAGGTTTTCACCGGAGCTTACCGCGAAAATAAAAACCGCCCTGCAGAAGCTGATGCCGGCTCTCGGAATTGACAACAGTTTTTTCAATGTTGAACTCAGGACGGACGAGGACACGAACACTTTTAAAATAATAGAGGTCAACTGCAGGATAGCGTTTCAGTTCGCAAAAACCATAGAATCCGTAACCGGAGCGGACCCCCTGCGCATGCTCTGCGACATGGCAGTAGGCAGGCGGCCGGGACAAAGGCCCGCCGATTTTCAAACATATGATTTCTGCTACAATTTCGAGCTTCACATGTTCCATGACGCCCTGATCCTGGAAACCCCGACGCAGAGCGCCCATGCCGAGATAAAAATGAAACACCCGGAAGTCCGTATACGCAACCTTATTCACGAAAACGCTAGGCTTTCTGATTTCAAGCACAACCCGGAAAGCTTCCGCTACTGCGTGCTGGATGTGCCCGGAAACAGCCACGAAGAAATCATGAAAAAATACCAAAAAGTTGTTTCCATGCTGGGCTACAGGTTCGATGCGCAGGCCGCGGACAAGGATCATGCCCATGAAACCGCCGGGGCCGTTTTTGAACCTCCTCCCCGGAGAACCAAGGGCGGCAGCAGGGAGCTGTCCCGTCAGCCGGTTCTCAGGAACTGAAAAAGCCGAAGAGAGGATCAGAAAAAACTTGACTTGCAGTTTTTCGTGCATAGGGTATAGGGGAACGTAAATTTAACCAAAGGAGTTTTTTTATGGAAAAAGTCGATAAGGGCAAGTTTGTAAGCGTCAATTACAAAGGCACCCTGGAAAACGGCGACGTATTTGACAGCAGCGAAGGCGGCCACCCCATGGAAGTCAGGATCGGAGCGGGGCAGGTGATAGAGGGCTTTGAAGATGCTCTCATGGGAATGGAATTAAACGAGAAGAAAAACTTCACCCTGGAACCCAATGAAGCTTACGGCCACAGGGATGAAAACCAGCTTCATACCTTTTCCAGGCAGGAAGTCCCCCCTGAGATGAACCCGGAAGTCGGTGACGTCATCGGGCTTCAGACCCCGGACGGCCAGCAGATCCCGGCAACAATCAAGGAAGCGGACTCCGAAAAGGTGGTTGTGGATTTAAATCATCCCCTGGCGGGTGAAAAGCTGAACTTTGAAATAGAAGTGGTGGGAATAAACGACATCCCGACCCAGCCCCAGGCTGACTGCGGCACCGGCTGCGACTGCTCTTCGAGCGGATGCTGCTAGCAAAACAGCCCGCAGCTGTTTTACATTTATATAATCCCCCACTCCCCCGACGGCTGCCGGGGCCGGAAATACGGCCCAGGCAGCCGGTTTTTTGTGCTTCGGCAGTTCCTGCTGCTTACAGGACGCCTGCAAGCTGCTGGAGCCTTAGCGCGTTTCTGGCTGCATAACCGTTTTCATCATTGTCAAAATAGCAGTACACGTCAATGCCTTCACCTGCCCGCTGCAGGATTGCAGAGGCCCACTCTGAAAGGACGTCATCGTCGTAAAGACCCTGGTAGGCCTCTTCAGGCCCGTGAAGCCTTATGTAGACAAAATCAGCCGTAACCTCCATGGGGCTTTGCCTGCCTTCCAGCTCGAAAATACAGAAAGCAGCGTTTTTGGCACGCAAAACCTCATATATCCTGGGGTCCCACCAGGACTCGTCGCGGAATTCCACCGCGCAGCGGCAGTCTTCGGGAAGTGCTTCAAGGAACCCGTCAAGCCGTTTGGGGTTGCATTTCCAGCGCGGAGGCAGCTGGAAAAGCACCGGCCCGAGTTTTTCTCCCAGGCCGCGGGCGTTTTCCATAAACCTGCCCACCGGCTCCTGCGGGTCTTTTAACTTCTTTGTGTGCGTGATATACCTGCTTGCCTTCACGGAAAACAAGAACCCCTCGGGAGCACTGTCCGCCCACTGCTCGAATGTCTTTTTTTCCGGAAGTTTGTAGAATGAATTATTAATCTCCACGGTGTGAAACCTCTCGGCGTAATAGGCGAACCAATCCCTGGCCGCCAGGTCTTCCGGATAAAAAGGCCCCTTCCAGTGCTTGTAGTTCCACCCGGAAGTGCCAATATAAATTGCCGCAGCTTTACCTTCCATGGCCCCCTCTTTTCTCAGTGCTGTTTTTATTATATAATCTAACGCAGTTTATTTACCCGTGCAAAGATACATAATACATCAGGGAGCGGCAAATTGACTGAAAAACCCCGGAAAAAGACGGTGGTAATACCGAAAGAACATGCGGTGTTCTGGCTT
>JBKHES010000169.1:0-3228 GCA_046540695.1 Desulfobacterales bacterium | reverse complement strand
GACGACGCGGATATCATGAGCCTGGAAGCCGCCATGGTCATGGGGCCGTTTTCTGCGCAGGGCGAATACATGCAGAGCTTTGTGGGCTCGGATGCCGCAAATGACCCGGATTTCAGCGGGTATTATGTTTACGGAAGCTATTTTCTCACGGGTGAAAGCCGCAATTACAAGCCGGGTTCAGGCTCTTTCGGCAGGGTTAAGCCCAACAGGGACTTCAGCTTTCATAAGCAGGGCGCAGGTGCATGGGAGCTCGGGGTTCGCTATTCAAGCCTGGACCTGAACGATGAATCAATCGAGGGCGGCGAATTAAATGATTTAACACTGGGTGTAAACTGGCACCTCAATCCCAATGTGCGCACGATGATAAACTATGTTTATGCAGATCTCGAGGACCGCGCCGACGTGGACGATGACAGCGCAAACATCCTGCAGGCGCGTTTCCAGGTTGATTTTTAACCCCAGTGGTCAGAAAAACAACTGCCGTACAAAAAAGGCCCGGTTCCGCCGGGCCTTTTTTGTTTGAAAAGACCTTGTATGTGCGATAAATTCAAAAACCATCATATTTATCAGTGAGTAGCCGAAAACCGCTCCGGAGGTCAGAAATGAACGATCATAGCCATGAAAACGATCACGGTCACCATCACCACCATCATCACGGCGAAGGAAATGATCACGGTGCAAAAGAAATGCCCGTGCCGGAAAAGCTCAAAAAAATGGTCTCGCACTGGATCAGGCACAATGACGATCATGCGGCCACCTATCGCCAGTGGGCCCGGCGGGCCGCAGATGAAGGCATGAATGAGGTGGCTGAAATCCTTGAATCAGTGGCGGAACAAAACCTTGCGGTAAACAAGGACCTGGAAAAAGCAGCAGACCTTCTTGAAAAAAACCATTGAGACCGCCCCTTTTTCCAGGCCCGGCCCGGCTAGTTTGACAGCTTTTTTGTTTCCGCTGCCACGCTCGGAAATTCCTCCATGTTGGTGTGGGGCAGAAACAGGGCTGAAGTGAACTGGTCCATAAAAGCCGTGTTGGTTGAAAAATCCAGGTATGTCATGGCGTTGCAGATTTTTCCCGCTTCTTTCCTTCTGGTTTCTGAAAGCAGTCCCATGTATGCCCCTGCAATGCTGCTGTTGCCGTAATAGTGGAACCTGCTGCGGTCCATGTCCGGCAGCAGGCCTATGGACACTGATTTTTCAATATCGAGAACCTGGCCGAAACCTCCCGTGATTATGACATGGTCGATCATGTCGAAACTCACCCCGACTTCGTTTAAAAGCACGGTAAAACCCGCGTATACCGCCCCCTTGCTCCGGATCAGGTTGTCGATGTCCGATTCCGTGAACACAATATCTTCGTCCATTGGTGTCTGATCCGCAAAAGTCAGTATATATGCAGGTTCATCCCCTACAGACCCCATGCGGGGGTGGTCGGCCCCGAGCTGGAATTTGCCCCGCTGGTCTATTATGCCTGCAAACATCATTTCGGATATCAGGTCGATCATTCCGGTGCCGCAGATTCCACGGGCAGGAGCGTCTGCCACGGTATGGACATTTGCGTCGCAGGTCTGCCGGTCGATTTCAACGCTCTCGATTGCTCCTTCTTCGGCCCTCATGCCCCAGCGGATTCCACCGCCTTCAAACGCGGGGCCTGCGGAACAGGATGCGCAAATCATCCAGTCCCTGTTACCAAGGACTATCTCGCCGTTTGTTCCTACATCTATAAAAAGGGTAAGTTCCTCTGATTGATGAAGTCCGGTGTAGAGCACCCCTGATACGATATCTCCGCCCACGTAGCTTGCAGGGCCGGGCATGATGAAAACCCCTGCGTCAGGGTTGGTTTTGAGCCCTATTTCTCCGGCCTTTAGGATCGGGAATTCGGAAATCGACGGTATATAAGGCTCCCGCCTGATATACCTGGGCTCGATTTTCAGCAGAAGGTGAGTCATGGTGGTATTGCCTGCGATGGCAATGTTTTTGATATCCCTGTAGTCCGCTCCCGCACCCTCGACTGCCTCCTGGATCAGGGTGTTTATGGTGGACAGGACCAGTTTGCTCAGCTTTTTGACCCCTTCTTTTTCAGCGCACACGATGCGGTTTATAATGTCGTCTCCGCACGAAGCCTGCCGGTTATGACCCGAGGTTGCGGCAATAACCCGCCCGTCTGTCATGTCCACAAGATAAACCACTATTGAGGTGGTGCCGATATCAACCGCCAGGCCCAGAGAATCTGCCTTCAAATTGCCCGGTTCCACTGCGACCACCTCGCTTGAACAGTCCCTGTGCAGCACCGAGGCCGTGGTTTTCCATCTTTCATCCCTTAGGGCCGCCGCAAGCTGGCGAAGAACTGAAAGCCTGGCATTAAGCCGTTCGGTGTCTATGCCCTGCTGCTTTAAACCCCTTTTGAGGCGGTCAAGATCGCTTACTGCGTCATCCAGGGTGGGCGGGGACAATTCCATGGGGATTTTTTCAAGCATGGGTGAGATTTCGGTTACAAGCCCCTGGAGCTTTTCGGTGACTTCCCTGCCCATGCCTGCGACCTTGAGTTTTCTTTCTATGGTTTCCTCGGGCACCTTCGCGGAAACCGGTCCCCTGACCCGGCTCTGGCAGGCAAGTACATATCCCTTCTGCTTTTCATTGTCAGAAAGCAAAGCGGTTTCTATTTTTTCAACCTCACCCGAGGTCACGATAAGTTTGCATTTGCCGCATGCCCCTTTTCCGTTACACGAGGCGTTGATATAAACGTCAGCCTTTTTTGCCGCATCAAGAAGGGTTGATCCGGCAGGCACGGAAACCGATTTTTCGTCAGGTGAAAATTCGACAAGGAATTCGCCCCCGCTTTCCTCTGCTGCCTTTTCGTTTTTTTCAAGGTTTTTTGTGCCTTTGCTCAGAAACCAGATAGGGCATGAACTTCTGTATTTGCAGTAAAGTTCAGGATCCAGGCATTCCAGGCATTCATCGCAGAAATATATGTTGTGCTTCATGCATTTGTAGCTGGTTTCTCTTTCGGGATGGTTTACGCACTTGCCCATTTTATCCTCCTTTTATTGCTTTTGAAATATCCCGCCGACTACTTTACAATATCCGTGCCATCTAAAATCAGACTCCTGAGAAACTTCAAAAAAGTTCCTGTTATATCCCGGGCCCGGGCCCCGGCCCGGGGGGATACTTCCAGGAAAGTCCAAGGCCGGGATCGGTTTTTGAAGCGACATTGAGCGCTCCTGCGGTCAGG
>JBKHES010000168.1:0-3259 GCA_046540695.1 Desulfobacterales bacterium | reverse complement strand
CCCCGAAAGGGACGGAGTGCGTCCGGAGGCGAAAGGCTTTAATGCTGACACGCGGGAAAATAATACTATGACAGCCAGGCATATCAATTTTCGAATTCCGGTTTATCTTTATTACATGGCTGTTCTGGCTGCATTTGCCGCTGCCTTTGCGGTTCTTTACCAATCGGCTGTTTTCCACATGGTAAGGGACTGGACCACTCCGGACGGCTCGCACGGTCTGCTGATCCTTGGCGTGAGCATCTACCTCATCTGGATCAGAAGAAAGGAACTCCTTGAAATCCGGCCGGAACCGGCCCTTGTTTACGGGGGCCTGCTTCTGGCTGCAGGCTGCTTTGTCTATTTTGCCGGGGTTATCAGCAGCACCATACTTGTTGTTATGATTTCAATGGTTCCGGTGCTTCTGGGCGCGACCCTTCTTTTCGGCGGGTTCGGCTATTTCAGGATTCTGCTGGTGCCCGTTTCATACCTGGTATTTCTGACGGGTTTTGTGGAACAGATCCTGGGCGGTTTCGCGATTTATTTCCAGCAGTTTGCCGCCTGGTTTGCCGCTGTTTTTTTCAGGCTTTCGGGTGTTCCGGTTTTTCATGATTACATCATACTAGAGCTTCCCCACATAACCCTTGAAGTCGCCCGGGCCTGCAGCGGCGTGGGCCATCTCGTGGCACTGTTTGCCCTGGCCGTCCCCCTTGCGCACCTGACCCAGAAAACCTGGACCAGGAAGATAATCCTTGTAGCCGCGGCTTTTGTAATAGGGGTTCTTGCAAACGGCCTCCGCATAGTTATGATTGGTTTTTTTACCATGTTTTTCCCGGAAGCCGGGGTGCACGGCCCGTATGAAACCTTCCAGGTGGCGGTTATTTTCTTTTTAGGACTCATTCTTCTTCTCGTGCTGAGCGGTATTCTTGCGGGGAAAGCGGAAAAAGACAACCCCGGCAATCCTCATGAGAATGGCGATAGCGGGGATTTTTCACCTTCTTCTTCCAGCTCGGCGGATCACCCGGTAAAAAATCCGCCGGGTTCAAGGATCGTCCTTTCATTTGTCATAGGAGCTGTGATTTTCGGTATTACCCTGTCTCTGGCGCATTTCTACACGCCGAAGGCTGTTGCCCTTGCAACCCCGCTTGACAGTATCCCGGTTCGCATCGCCGGATTTACAGGAACCGAAATTGACGGTGTGGATGAAGCGCTTCGTCCTTTCCCTGCCCATAATGAGCTTTTCCGCCGCTATGAAGACGGAAGCGGCAAAACCGCAACACTTTATATAGGCTATTTCAGGATCCAGGACCGGAGCAAAAAGATCATCGACTACCGCCGCGCCTGGATGCACGAGGAATTATCACAGGTTGCGGTATCAGGCGGCGGCAAAACATTCAAAATAAACAAAACCCATCTCCGGCGGCAGGGGGAATCCAGGAACGTATATTTCTGGTATTCAATGAACGGCAGGATCATAAGAAACCAGTATGTCGGCAAGGCCATGACCTTTTTAAACGCATTTTTCACAAGAACCAACAATGCAGCGGTAATTGTTATTTCGACTCCCCACAGCCGGGAAGAACTCAATCCCTTCCTGCCCGAACTGGTGCAAGCCGTGGACAATTATTTGTCAAGCATGTAGTACCGGCTTTTACTTGAACCTCAATTTAGGGTTGAATTGTATGCCCCTAAAAAAGAACGGGTACAGATAAGCATGGAAATTGTTTTTTTCCTTTCAATCCTTGTTGTTGTCTATGTTTATGCAGGTTACCCGGCAGCCGTTTTTATCCTGGGCGGGATTCTGCGCCGGAAAGTAAACAAAGGCCCTTTTGAGCCCTTTGTAACAGTGCTGATCGCGGCCTACAACGAAAAGGACGGCATCGCGGATACCGTGTCAAACAAGCTGGCCCAGGACTATCCTGCAGACCTGCTTGAAGTGGTCGTGGTTTCAGACGGCTCAACAGACGGCACAGACGAGATCGTCCGCGGCTTTACCGACCCCCGGGTAAAGCTCCTTCGGCAGGAGCCGCGCGCCGGCAAAACAAGCGCGCTTAACATGGCTGTTCCCGAATGCCGGGGCGAGATCATCGTTTTTTCAGATGCCAACTCCATATACGCCTCTGATGCCATAAGCAGACTGGTATCCAATTTTTCGGATCCAAAAGTGGGATACGCAACCGGGTCCATGGTATACACGAACCCGGACGGCAGTCCCATCGGCGACGGGTGCACCTTGTATATGAAGTATGAAAACGCCCTTCGCAGGGCAGAGACCCGCATCGGTTCCATTGTCGGGGTGGACGGCGGCATAGACGCGGTCCGAAAGGAGCTCTACCAACCCATGGACCCTGACCAGATACCTGATTTTGTCCTTCCCCTTAAAGTGGTGGAGCAGGGCTGCCGGGTAGTCTACGAGCCTGATGCCATACTGCGCGAGCCGTCTTTAAACGAGGCAGAAGACGAATACCGCATGCGCGTCCGGGTATCTCTCAGGTCCCTGTGGGCGCTTTTTGAAATGCGCCGCCTCCTGTTTGGCCCAGATCCGGTATTTGCCTGGCAGCTCTGGTCGCACAAGGTGCTCAGATACCTCTGCTTCATATTCCTGGTATCAGCACTGCTGTCCAACTTCATGCTTCTGGGCACGGGGCTGTTTTACCAGTTCACATTTCTGTGCCAGGGGCTGTGCTACGCTGCCGCCCTGTCAGCCCCTGCGCTCAGGCGAAACCGGGCCGCATCATCCCTGGTTGCCATACCCCGCTATTTTTTTCTTTTAAACCTGGCATCCGCCCATGCGTTCGCCAAGTTCCTCATGGGCAAAAAGCAGGTGCTGTGGACACCCAGGAAGGGCTGAGGCGAAAGTTTCGGTGAAGATTCTCCACGTAATAGACAGCGGCGGCATGTACGGCGCGGAAACCATGCTCATAAACCTCATGGCAGAACAGCAGAAAATGGGACTGACACCGCTCCTTGCAAGCATCGGCGACAAAAAAACCGGGCAGAAGGCGGTTGAAAAGGCAGCCTCAGGCATAGGCGCAAGGGTTGAAGCTTTCCGCATGCGCCCGGGCCCCAACTATTTGGGTGCTGCAAGAATTTTAAAATTCGCCCATAAAGAAAAATTCAGCATACTGCACTCACACGGCTACAAGGGCAACATCCTGTTCGGGCTCATTCCACGCTCATTGCGCAAAATTCCCATGATCACAAGCCTTCACGGCTATACGTCAACAGCCGGGCAAACCAATAACGGGTTTTCGAAAATGCGCGCCTACGAGTGGCTGGACGC
>JBKHES010000167.1:0-3324 GCA_046540695.1 Desulfobacterales bacterium | reverse complement strand
TGCCTGTGGAAAAGATCTCCGCCCGGATCCCGCGGTCTTTGAAGTCCGATATCCACCACATCTTTTACCCGTCCCGGGTTCTTGTCCATCATTACCACCCGGTCTGCAAGGGTTACAGCTTCCCTGACATCATGGGTGACAAACACCACAGTCCGGGAAAACCGCTCCCAGAGCTGCAGAAGCAGATGCTGCATCTCCTGCCGGGTCTGGGAGTCCAGGGCCACAAACGGCTCGTCCATGAGCAGGATTTCAGGCTCCAGTATGAGCACCCTGGCCAGGGACACTCGCTGCTTCATTCCTCCGGAAATTTCAGCCGGAAGGTAATCGCCAAACGGCAAAAGACCCAACAGGGAGAGGTAGCGATCAACCATTTCCCTTTTCCGGCTGCGGGAAAGCCCCCTGCCTTTTAATCCGAAGCCGATATTTTCCGCCACTGTCAGCCAGGGGAAAAGCGCATCCTCCTGAAAAACAACGCACCGGTCAGGGGCCGGTGCAGTCACCGGTCGGCCGCGGGCCATAACCTTGCCGGTGACAGGTTTCAAAAAACCGGCCAGCACATTTAACAAGGTGGTCTTGCCGCATCCGCTGGACCCCAGCACACACACCATCTCCCCTGGCTGAACTGCAAGTTCTATCCCCTCAAGTATCTGCAATACAGAACCGTTGACCCTGAAATGCAGTCCCAGGTTATTGATTTCAAGAATCGGGGGTTTTTCGGCAGCCGACGACTTCCCGGCAGAAATAACCTTTAATTGCGTTTTCATGCTGATCTCCTGGCGCTTTTAAAACAAAGCCGCAGACATGCTGTAAGGACTTGATCGGATACGCGGCCTATCACGGCAATGATGACAATGCCGACGATAATGACGTCTGTTCTCCCGACCATGCGGGCGTCCATGATCACTGCCCCGAGCCCGTTCTGAACTCCGGTGAGCTCTCCCAGGACCAGATATGCCCAGGAAATTCCAAGTCCCAGGCGGAGGCCCGAGATAAGGGAGGGCATGGCTCCCGGCAAAAGAATTGCGAAGGTTCCCCGCAGGCGGCGGACCCCCATCATGGCCCCGGCCCTGAGCAGAACAGGGCTCACCTGGCGAACCCCGCTGGCGGAATTGATGTAGATCGGGAAAAATGCAGCAAGGGCAACAAGAAACACGGTTGTTTTCATCCCTATGCCGAACCAGATCAATGCCAGGGGCAGCCAGCTGATTCCCGGAACCGCGCGTATGCCGTTTACAGAGGTACTCAACAGCCGCTCGACAACCGGCAGACGTACTGGCATAACACCCAGGGGTATGCCTGCTGCGGCGGCAATCGTAAATCCCGCGATTACCCGGATCAGGCTGGCCTTTGCATCGGCAAAAAATCTGCCGGCATACATGCCTGTATCAGAACCGCTAAGAATATAGACGTAACCGCTGTCGATGATCTCCCTGGGATGGGGCAGCACGTAAGGCGGGACCAGGCCAAGTTCAGACGCTGCCAGCCATACCAGGATGAAACCGGCCGGGAGAATCCATGGAAGCATCTGGTTTACCCAGGGGGTCGATTTATGGCCGTCATTCACCATCACTTATCTTTCTTCGGACCTGTTGAACGAAAGACAAGTCAATCAATTCTTCGTAATCCGGCTGCCTGCGAATTATTCCCAGCGATTGCATACGCTCGCCCAGGGCTTTGACCTGACTTACAAACACTTCATCCATATCCCAGACAAGTTCCATGTTCGGGGCAGCCTCCTGAAGAAAGGGTAATGCAGTGCCGAAATCCGATGCCCGGTTAAGCCATTGATCCGGATGGCGCTCCAGATACCTGGTTGCCCGGGCATGGGCCATGACCAGTTCGCGAACCTTTCCCGGATGTTTTTGTATGAAATCCCTGGTGACCAGCATTCCGGCATTAATGTCGCCGATTGACTCGTCGTAGTAAGGATAGGCCAGTATTTCTCCGTACCCGTTTTTTACTGCGATACTGGGAAAGGGCTCCCCGGACAGAAAAGCGTCAATGTTTCCGCGTGAAAGGGCTGTGCCCATGTCGAAGAAATCAACGCGCACCAGGGATACATCGTTGTGCGCGGAAAGCCCGCTGCGGCCGAGGGTTTCGCGCAGCAGGATTTCATGCATGGTGCCGGGGACATAGCCGATCCTCTTGCCTTTTAAGTCCTGTACGCTTTCAATGCCGGCATCTTTTTTGACAACAAGTGCCGAGCTCTTGTTGCACAGGGCGGCCACAATCACCACCGGTTGCCCCATGGATGCGGAGTGGATTGCGTGGGCGATGGTTGTGCCGCACATATCCAGGCTTCCTGCCAGCAGCGCGTTTTTCTGGTCAGCCGGATTGGTAAAAGGGTAAACGTCCACCTCGTGCGTATCCGGGATAAAATCCGGGTAGTAAAACGGCGCAAGGGTCTGGGCGGTCTTCCATGTTCCGATCCTGAATTCATCTGCAGAAACAGGAGCGGTTCCGGCCATTACCAGGGCAACGGCAGTGATGATCATGGCTTTGATCATATACTCAAGCCGCATATCTTTATCCAACGTCCTGCGAGCGTTTCTTCGATTCACTGCCTTCGGCTTGCCGGGCCCGGGTAAAACAGTTGGAAGGCAGCAGCGGATCCATATCCATTTCCTTTTGAATTTGCTGGGTGATCCGTATCAGTTTGCCGCGTCCGCCTTCAACCTGCCCTGCCCCGTCCCTGGGATTTGAACCGACCTCAGGGAAAAAAAGGTTTGCCCCTGCCATAAGCGAAGCGGTATGGGGTTCATGGGTGCAGTGGGCCCTTGCGACATCACCCATCACCAGGCGGCTGACAGCAACCATCCTTGCCATTTCACGCTCCGTGATCATGCCGAATTTTTCCATGGGAGAGCCCGGGAAATTGATCCGGCGCATAACTCCGCTATACGTTGCTTCGTACCTGCGGGCCAGAAACATCCTGTCTACAATCTCGGTGATTTCGTGCTCGGGCCCGACCGGTTCCACGCAATTCATCCAGCGCAGCCCCACATCCTTGAGCACCTTTACTGTGTGTATCCGTTTTTGAACTTTAAGCGGGGTGTCTTTTCCTTCGCCCAGGCGGACGGCATGGTAGGCGCCCACAAATCCGGCATCCAGAAGCTGCTCGCCTTCTTTATGCGTAATGTCGCGCGTGTTGGCCACAAGCGGGACAGACACGGTGTTTTTCAAAAGCTTTCCAACCTCCAGCAGCCTTGTGAAAGAATACGTGCCCGTGATCATTATGTTTAATGCATCTGCATGGTTTTCCTCCCCGATCCTGGCCCATTCAAGAATATCATCAATGGGAAACTCGATTTTTTCAGTAAAGAT
>JBKHES010000166.1:0-3332 GCA_046540695.1 Desulfobacterales bacterium | reverse complement strand
GATCTTAAACTTTTTACGGCGCCATCTAAAAACTTACTTTTTACGATTCCATCATTTTTTATATTCCAGGGTGATCTGCTCGCCTGTATCGTTGGATCTTAGAACAACCCTTTCGGCTGAAACGGATTGAATCACGGCGTCTGTATTTTCTATCTGCTGTCCCGGCCTGTATTCAACCCCGTTTATAATGGCCATTTTATTGCCGCCCACATCCAGGTAACCGGTGTAGCTCAGTCCTTCAGCCCCGTCGTTGTCTGCTGCCTTGTCCGTGCCGCTGCCCGGATTTTCAGAAAGGCGGTAGAATGGGTCCCGTTCCCATTTACTGCCTGCAAGTTTAAGTACATGGAGTTCTCCGGGACCGAGTTCTGAATCCTGCATTTCACCGGAAATGTCTTCAGCCACCTGTTCTGCTGACTGCAGTTCAGCTTCCGGGCTTTGAGACTCTTTTTGTTCGCGCGCCGGGACAAGCAGCTCAAATGCCCCGTATAAAATGGCTGCGATCATAAGCCCGACAATTATTTTTTCCCTTCTCGACATCGGGTTAACCCGCCTTTACTCGATTCGGAGCCATATGCGCAGCCTGTACTCCGGGTGACTTGTACCGCTTTTTGCCTCAAGCATCTCAAGCCTGTCAAACCCCTTGGCTGTAACCATATTGATGAGAAATTCCCTGAAATCAATGTAGCCGCCCCCCAGCCGGCCGTGTACGAGCAGCCGTTTGTCATGTTTTTCCATGGATCCGGGTGCAGGGGAAAAAGAATAACTTTCCATGCCTGCGGATTCTGCCATGGATTCAAGTACCCCGGCTGAGTTGTCAAGGGTCACGGGCCCTTGCCGGCCAATCGTATTGGCGCCTGTGAAGGCATCCGGCTGCCTGGTTTCTTCTGTCTTTTTTTTAAGGCTTTGGTATAATGGATGAAATATTTCCTGTTTTTCGATACTTGTTTTGAGCTGCTGAATTTGTTGCTCGGTTTCAGCTATCCGGCTCCGGGTGGGAAGGATGCCAACGGCTATCATTGCCCCGAGCATAATCGCGCTGAACAGAATATATGCTATGGCACGCCGGTTGGCGCTTATTTCAAACCATCCGCTCATTTCATACCTGCTGTATTTCCAGGTTCAGGGTAAACCTGTATACGTTTTCACCCTTGTCAAGAGTGTCAGGGCTGCTGTCGGCTATTGACGGATTCCTTAAAATCGGCGATCTCCTGAGTTGCAATAGATATCCGGTCAGCCGGGTTTCCTGCATGGACGGATCGCTTCTTATAAAACCCTCCAGGATGAGTGCCGGTGGAGCTTGACCGTCCCGTCCTGACCCGGGTTTCGTGTTTTCCAGGCGAACTGACAGCAGTTCGACGCCCTCCGGCGTCAGCCGGTTTATCTCCGTGAACACCGCAACAGGGAGAAGATTGCGGCTGTAGCCGCGGAGTTCCTTCTTTTTTTTCTGCAGTTTACCCGCCATTTCCCCTAAGTCATCTGCTGTTAGCCTGGGGGAAAACTCTTCAAGCTGTTTTTCAAGGGCCGCGGTCTCTTTGCGGACCTGTTCCAGCTCGTGTTTTGCATTCCACCACCACACAGCAGTTGCCACAAACAAAAGAGCACACGCTGCAGCCACGATGTTGGTATTGCGCAGGGCCTTTTTCTCCCTTTCCATATCGACTGCCGTGTGCAAAAAATTAACCGTGTCTTTTGAAACCATTGCCAGCCCTGCTGTGGATACAAGGCAGAGGCGCTGGTCGCGGTCCGGGAAAATTTTGCCGGTGTCTGTTTCCTCAAAGGGAACATCCATTATCACTGCCCCGATTCCCAGCTGCTCGCTGAAAAAATCGGCAATACCCGGCAGAAAGGAGATTCCGCCGCAGATGTAGATGCGCTCCGGGGCAGGGTTTTCAAGAACGTTTACTGAATGGTCTATTGTCCTTTCCAGTTGCCGGGCAATCCTTTCCATGGCCGGCTGTATCATTTCAAACAGGTTTTCCCCGGAAAGGCCTGCCTTTTGTTTTAGGAGCTGAGCTGCTTTCTGCCGGTCGCGGGCGGACTCTGCCTCCTGGAGTTCGGGCCCGGCTTCGTTCTGGCTGTATCTCATGGCCAGGGAATCGAGTATGCTGTCTCTGCCGGTCTTGATTACCCGGCTGAACAGGGTTGTGCGGCGGCCGTGAATCTCTATATAAGAAGAGTCCTCCCCGATATAAAGTGCTGCATATGATTCCTCGCCCGGATCAATCCATTGCCTGGCAAAAAGGTTTTCCAGGGAAAACGCGGGCAGGGTTATTCCGCTTAACGGGTAGCCGGCTTCAGAAAATACTTTCCTGTAAAGGTCTATATGCCGGGCTGAGGCTATGCATACCTGCACGGAAAGTTTCCATATGCCCTTGTCATTTACCTCTTCTCTTACGCGGTAATCAAAATAGTATTCCTGTTCATCAAAGGCCCTTTCCTTTCTCGCAGTCCAGTACACGGCATTGGTAAGCCCCTTTTTAACCTTTGGAACGAGCACGTTCCAGGTATCTCCCCTGGAAGGAGGCAGGCATGCCCAGATTTCAGTTCTGCCGGCGGGGTCTGCGTTTCTGAGCTGGGTTTTAAGAAACAGGGGGAAATCGGTGTGATCAGGGGAAATGCCTTCGGGCAGAACGGTCCTGGCAGCGTATACAGCCCTCCATCCGGATTTTTCCCTGTTCATCCGTACGATGTTAAGCGTGTCGCGGAAAATTTCAACACCGGTAATCCCGCGGGACCCGGAGGGAAGCCAGTTTTGTTTTATGTATCCCCAGAAATTTTCATTTGATGTATTGCCCGGAGCAGGGGCGGTGGGGTCATGGCTGCCGCGGATAACATTCAGAAGCTTGTCTGTGGATGAAATTTCCTTTTCTGTGGCCAATACTCAATTCTCCGCAGTCTGCCAGCACGATAATAATACACGAAATTTCGCCGGCAAAACCCCCTTGTGGCGGTTAAAGCTAAAAAGTTTGAAAAAAATTCAAAAAAACGGCATTGTCGTGTTAATTAAGACACTGGCGCAGGATATGTCAATATTTTTGTGCGATTCCGGGGTTTGTAAATGTTCGTGAAAGCAGATCTCAAAGCGCAGATACATTATTACCACGGGAGCCGGTACAGGTATGGGCATGGCGCTTGCAAGAGAAATGGCATACCGAGGATACGCCCCGGCGCTGACCGCCAGGCTGAAGGATGCACTGGAATCGATTCGCGATGAAAATGCCTGTCAGAATTCGTCGTAGTCTATCATTTCAGGCTCGACTCCGTAGTTGTCCAGGGTCTGCAGACAGGCCCTGAGCATCATGGGAGGGCCGCACAGGTAGTATTCCGCCTCT
>JBKHES010000165.1:0-3365 GCA_046540695.1 Desulfobacterales bacterium | reverse complement strand
TTATGGCTCTTATCGTACAGAAATACGGCGGCACATCAGTGGGCGACACTGACCGGATCAGAAACGTGGCCCGGCGGATCGCACGCACCCGTGATGCCGGAAACGACGTGGTGGTAATACTTTCTGCCATGAGCGGGGTAACAGACGAGCTTATCTCCATGGCAGGGAAGGTATCTGATAATCCTGACAAAAGGGAAATGGACGTTCTGCTCTCAACAGGGGAGCAGACCACTGTTTCGCTCATGGCAATGACGCTTCAGGCCATGGGCTACAAGGCCAGGTCCATGCTGGGACACCAGGCGGAGATCCTCACTGACAGCAAGTACTGCAGGGCCCGCATACTGGATATTGGCGCAGAACGGATAAGCACGCTGCTGTCAGAGGGGGACATAGTTATAGTAGCCGGGTTCCAGGGAGTGGACTCCTGCGGAGACATCACTACCCTGGGCAGGGGAGGCTCGGACACTTCAGCCGTGGCAGTGGCTGCAGCCCTGAAAGCCGACAGGTGCGAAATCTACACCGATGTTGACGGTATATACACGGCCGATCCGGGCATATGCAGCAAAGCCAGGAAGCTTGCGCGCATTTCATACGACGAGATGCTTGAGATGTCGAGCCTGGGCGCAAAGGTCCTGCAGATCCGGTCTGTTGAATTTGCAAAAAAATACGACGTACCGCTGCACGTCAGATCATCGTTTAACGAGGAGGAAGGAACCATGGTGGTCCATGAAGATGCCAATATGGAACAAGTGGTGGTATCCGGGGTAACCCACAGCAAAGACGAGGCCCGCATAACCCTGAGAAAAGTCCCTGACAGGCCGGGTATTGCGACAAGAATCCTTACACCAGTGGCAAAGGCGGGCATCAGCGTGGACATGATCATACAGAACACCCGCCTGAGCAACATGACGGACTTGACCTTCACCGTGCCAAAACCCGACTATGAGGCGGCCCTTGAAATCGAGCGGAAGGTGGCCGAAGAAATAGGCGCGGCGGAGGTGCTCGGAGATGAAAACATAGCCAAGATCTCGGTGATCGGCGTGGGAATGCGCAGCCACTCAGGGGTGGCATCGAAAATGTTTGAAACCCTTGCAGCAGAAAACATCAACATACTGATGATCAGCACCTCTGAGATCAGGATTTCCTGCGTAATCGAGGAAAAATACACAGAGCTCGCGGTCCGCGCCCTGCACACGGCATTCGAGCTGGACAGTTAACATGAAGAAAATGAAACGCTTCGGTCCGAATCAGCTCATCTTCGTGATCGTGGTTGCCCTTGTTATCCTGTCGTTTGTCCTGAAGCGGATGTTTTTCGGAATCTGAATCCACCGGACAATCAAGAAACTGCAGGCAGAAAACCGGGGGGCTTAAACCGCCCCCTCTATTTCCCCTGCAATCATGTCAGCGGCGTCAGCCGGGTCTCCCGCATCCCTTATGGGTCTTCCGATGACAAGATAATCCGCGCCGTTTCTGATCGCCTCAGAAGGGGTGACCACTCGCTTTTGATCGTCATCTTCCACGGCCCAGCCCGGCCTGATGCCGGGCACCATTGTTACAAATGCGGTACCGAACCGCTGCTTTATTGATGCAGCCTCGCGGCCGGAACAGACAACTCCCGCGCATCCTGCCTCGTATGCACCCTGGGCCCGCTTCATTACCAGGCCCGCAGGATCAGATGCGTAAGCCCGGTCAAACCCGGCCTCCCTGAGATCATTGCCGGAAACGCTTGTCAGCACAGTTACACCCAGCACGCCCGTTTTTTTTCCTGCTCCCTTTACAGCGGCCTCGAGCATGGCGCGGCTTTCCCCGCAGTGAACTGTTGCATAGGCCGCCTTCAGGGCTGCAATGCGCTGCATTGAGCGCCCCACAGTGGCTGGTATGTCATGGAGCTTTAAGTCAAGAAAGATTTTTGCATCCCCTTCGGCACGGATGGTCTTTAGAATGCTCTGCCCGGCTGCTATGAAAAGCTCCAGGCCGACCTTGAACATGCCCACACGGCCAGAAAGCACCCTCACCAGATCTTCAGCCTCTTTTAGCGAAGACACGTCCAGCGGAAAAACTATATAGTCCCTTGCCTGCTTTTTCATGTGCTTTCCAGGTAATCCTTTAACTGTTCGCGGTGAGCCTGCTCCATTGGGCCGCCCTTGCGCCACACCCGGCAGGTATCGGTTAAAAATCCCATGGCGCGCTCTGCATACACGGACGGATCAAGAGGCTTCTGCGACGCAGCAGACCACGTCCCCTGCACTGCGGCGGGCGCCATGGCAAGCACCAGGGAGACAAGATGGGCGCAACTTTTGGGCCCACCCAGCATCTGCTTTACCTTCACGGTAAAACCCGAGGCTATGCGCATGCCCTCAAGGGCCTTTATGGTATCCATTGTCTCCCTGCATTCCTGCCTGGGCACGGTCGGCATTTCAGCCTCGATTTCCTGTATTTCCAGCCCGGGAGACCTTATTTTCATTCGCACCTTCATGTGATGTATGGTCCCGGGCTGCCTTTTCTCACCGTTTACCAGGTAGCGGGTCACAAAGCATTCGTCTTTTAAAATTCCCTCGACAATCGCCGAATCCTGGCCCGCAGCATAGGTATTTATCTTAAGCCCCCTGGTATGGGCCTTTTGAAGCCCGGATACCTCAATTGCCATCGCGCAGCAGCCTCCTGTTTTTTTTGTTTTTTATCAAAAGCCTACCATACCAGAAAAACGCCTGAAAACAAACACCCGGTGCTCCGCGATTTCTTGACACCCGCCGGGAAAAAACGATATTAAACAAGAAGGCAAAATTTCAGGGCAATTCGCCCCTTTAAAAGAAGAGAAAATAGCTGAATATGACCATTTCACCCAGCGAAAACCCGGAAGCCCTGTTCCCGCCGGACCTGCTTGAGACGGATAACCCGCAAAAGCCCTGGCGCATAGCGCATGTAAAAAGCCGCCGGGAAAAGGCCCTTGCCGGATTCCTTGCAAAAAAGGGCATCGGTTATTACCTGCCCATGGTCACCCGCAAGCAGAGCTCCAGGACAAACCGCGTCCGCTACAGCCTGGTGCCGGTATTTCCGGGCTACATCTTTTTAAGGGCGGATGACAGCGACCGCCACACGGTTTTTCGCACCAATCAAATCGCCACCATAATAGAAGTGCCGGATCCAGACACCCTTGTGCACGAGCTAAAACAGATCCGAGCCGCCCTCACCGGGGACATGCCGGTCTATCCAGTTGACTTCCTGTCAGTGGGCCAGCGCGTGCGGGTCAAAAAAGGCCCCATGAAAGACGTCGAAGGCGTGATCGTGCGCAAGGACCGGCATTTCAGGCTTGTGCTGTCCGTCACCGCCATTGCCCAGTCCGTATCAGTGGAACTGGATGAGGA
>JBKHES010000164.1:0-3442 GCA_046540695.1 Desulfobacterales bacterium | reverse complement strand
ACCATTTGCGTAAGATCCCACATGGGTAGAAATATGGCCAGGGCGAAAAAACCGACCACCGCGGCCAGTGCAAGTATGAGCACCGGGCCTATTGCCTCTGACATGCGGCTGACCGCGTATTCCACCTCGTCGTCGTAATGCACTGATACCTCTTTTAACATGTCATCGAGATTTCCCGATTCCTCTCCTATTGAAACCATGTGAACCACCAGGGGGGTAAAAAACCTTGCCCTGTTTAACGGATCGGATATCCCCCTGCCTTCCTTTAGCTGTTCCTGGATTTCTTCGAATTCCTTTGAGATTGCGCTGTTGCCTATGGTTCCAGAAAGCACCTCTATGGCCTGAAGAATTGAGACCCCGGATGTCTGCAGTATTGCAAAAATGGCTGCAAACCTTGCCATTGCACCCTTTTCAAACACCGGCCCGAGTATGGGCAGCTTCAGCATAAGGTAATCCTTGTAGTAGCGGCCGTGCTCTGTTCTTATGTAAAAATAAAGCCCGGTTATAATCGCGGCAACAACCGCCAGGGTTACGGGCCAGTAGACAACTATCCACTGGTGCAGCACCAGGCAGATCCTGGTGGGAAGGGGTAGGGCAATTCCGGCCTGGCGGAATATGTCCACGAATCTCGGCACCACGAAGGTTAAAAGAAACAAAAAGGCGGCGGAAAGCGCCACCAGAACTATTACCGGGTACTGCATTGCGCTTTTTATGTCTGATTTTACCTTGTGCTCGTGCTGGAGCAGGTATATAAGCCGTTCTATCACTTCTCCGAGCCTGCCGCTAGCCTCGCCTGCCTGGATCATGCTGCAGTAAAGGGTGGAAAATATCTTGGGGTGTTCCCGGAAGGCCTCTGTCAGAGACATTCCTGACCGGATGTCTTCGCTTATTTTCGAGGCTGTTTTTTTAAGCCTGGGGTTTTCCGTCTGCTGTTCCAGGACTTCCATGAGCCTGGTCATGGGTATGCCCGCCTCGAACAGGGTTTTAAACTGCTTGCTGAAAATTATGAGGTCAGGCAGTTTTACTCTTGCAAGCCTCAGGTTGATCCTGTCTTTAAGGTTTGCACGGGAAGCTGTTGTGCCGTCTGCCACGCTAACTGGTATCAGGCCCAGTCCTGCGATCCTTTCCATTGCCTCATGAGGCGACTCTGCCTCAACCATTCCCGAGGTGTGTTTTCCTTCTTCGTTTATTGCCTTGTAGGCATAGTGCATCCTCTGGTTTCTCCTATACCATGACCACTGAGATTGCTTCTTCCGCTGTGGTTTCGCCCCGGCATACCTTTTGCGCCGCGTCCTCGCGCAGGGTTCTTAATTTCCCGGCGCTGATCATGGCCTGGTTTATCCTGGAGGCTGAAGCCCTTTCCATGATAAGCGCCCGTACCTCGTCGTCCACGCGCAAAACCTCGAAAACAGCGGTGCGCCCGCGGTATCCGGTGTTCAGGCACATGTGGCAGCCCTTGCCCTGAAGAAACCGGCATCCATGTTCCTGCTCCAGGCCCAGGGATCGCAGGCCCCGTTCGGAGGGAGTATACGGTTCTGCGCAGTGGGCGCATACCCTGCGCAAAAGCCGCTGTGCAAAAGCGACCAGAAGCGTGGAGGAAATAAGAAAGGGCTCGATTCCCATGTCAATGAGCCGGGCTATGGCACCTGCAGCGTCATTCGTGTGCACAGTGGAAAGAACCCTGTGGCCGGTCATTGCCGATTGCACTCCGATTCTTGCGGTTTCCGCGTCGCGCATTTCCCCGACCATTATCACGTCAGGGTCCTGGCGCAGAATGGATCGGAGACCCGAAGCAAAAGTCATGCCGGCGCGGGTGTTTAGCTGTACCTGCCTTATTCCCGCCACCCGGTATTCCACCGGGTCCTCAAGGGTTATGATGTTTATGTCCTGGCGGTTGATGCGGCGCAAAATTGCGTACAGGCTCGTGCTCTTGCCGCTTCCCGTGGGGCCGGTGGACAGGATCATTCCGTAGGGCTTGACAATCGAGTCTTCCATTTTTTCCATGTCGTCTGCAACCATGCCCAGGTCATCAAGGGTGAAAGCGCCCGCGCTCATGTCAAGCAGCCGCAGTACAACATTTTCCCCGTAAATGGTCGGTATGCAGGAAGCCCTGATATTTATCTCCCTGCGGTTCATGGTCACGGTGAACCTTCCGTCCTGGGGGATGCGTGTTACTGATATGTCCATGTTTGCAAGGATCTTGACCCTGGAGACAAGAGCCGGCATGAGCTTTTTGGGAGGGGCGGGGACCTCGCGCAGTCTTCCGTCCACCCTGAAACGCACCTGTACGCGGTTTTTTTCCGGGCTGATATGCACGTCGCTTGCCTTCTGGTTTACCGCCTGGGCTATAATGGAATTGACCAGCTTTATTACAGGGGCTTGGTCGGCCTGGCTTTCCAGTACGTGGATATCCTGGTCGGCAGCAGATCCCGGGGTTTGTTCTTCATCGTCTCTGACTGCGGTGATGTCTTCGTCCACGCTTTTCATGACATCGTCCATGCCGCGGTAAAGACCGTACAGCGAGTTGTAGGCCTGTTCGAAATCCCCCTCGGTGCAGACCACGGGCTCTATTTCCAGGTTTGTTATTACCTCAAGTGAATCCAGGGTGTCTATGTCAAGAGGGTCTGTAGTGGCAACGCGCAGTACGTTTCCCAGTTTTTCAACAGGGAGTACTCCCTTGTTTTTTGATGTCTCGGCATCAATAATTTCAGCCAGGCTGAGATCAAGCGGGTAGTTCGAGGGTTTGTACCTGTCAATGCGCAGCTGGCGGCTGAGCATGTTTACAATGTCTTCTTCGCGGCATATGTTTCTGTGCACCAGGAACTGGCCCAGCTTCTGGCCGGCCGCCTTTTGCTCCTGCAAGGCGGTCTGAAGCTGGTCTTCGTCAAGCAGTCCTTCTTCTATAAGCATTTCACCGAGGCGTTTTTTTTTGCGCAAAACCCTGTCCTTTCAGTTTTTTAACCCCTGCCGGCACCTGTGAGCAGCCTTGTTGCCTTTCTGCTTAAATCCAGAACAAAAGGGGTTTTTTCAGAGCTCTTTTCCATTGAATCAATCGCCTGTTTGGCTTCTGATTTTTTCTGAAAGGACCCTTTCTTTACTGCTGCATGTTCAATCCCGGTATCAGGGTGCCAGTAACTTATTACCCGCACCTGCCCGTCGGAGGCCGAGGCTGCAAACCGGTATGTTGTGTTTAGGTCTTTGGATTTATCCAGGGCTATCCAGTAGCGCCGGTTTTCGCCGACAGGGAGGTCCTCTGCCGCAGGCAGGGTTATTTCCTGGCCGGGCCGTATCATGTGCGGGCTTTGCAGTTCTGCATTGGCCGCCTGCACTTTTTGCATGACATCGCCGTGGTTTCCTGCGCCGTAGATCCTTTTTAGAACGTCCCAGAGCCTGTCGTTTTCAGTTATTGTGATCCTGCCGAGTTTTTCGGGAACTTCTTCTT
>JBKHES010000163.1:0-3453 GCA_046540695.1 Desulfobacterales bacterium | reverse complement strand
CGGTGCCATCATCGTTAAATTTTTATATGGTTTAGTCAATGTTTAAAAAGTTTATCATATTTGTAGTTTTTATGCTGGTCGCGGGGGCTGCTGCTGGCGGATTTTTTGTCAGTCACATGGCTGACTATGCAAAAACCCCCGTGAGGGAGGAAACCGGCCGGTCCGTGGAAATAAACGTGGAGCCCGGCCAGAGCTTCCGCGCCGTTGCGGACAAACTCCTGGAAGAAGAGCTTATCAAGCATCCCCTTAAATTCCGGATTCTTGCAGCTTACCACAAAGCCACCACAAAAATCAAGGCCGGAGAATATCGCATTTCGGGCACAATGACACCAGAGCAGATTCTCGGCCAACTGAGCGAAGGCAGGGTCGTTCTTCAGCCCCTTACAGTGGCAGAGGGTCTTAACATGTACCAGGTTGCTGAAAATGCCGAAAAGGCCGACTTATGCACTGCAGAAGAATTCACTGATGCGGCCGCCGACCCTGAGCTTTCGGAAAGCATGGGCATCCCCGGAAAAACAGTGGAGGGATATCTTTTTCCTGAAACCTATTTCTTTGAAAGGCCTGTGTCTCCTGAAACCATAATACGGACCATGGTAGGCCGGTTCCAAAGCGTTTTTTCCGATTCCTGGGAACAAAGGGCCAGTGAGTTGGGATTTTCAGTTCACGAAACAGTCATCCTTGCCTCGATAATAGAAAAGGAAACCGGGGTTGAAGGAGAGCGAAAAATTGTCTCCTCGGTTTTCCACAACAGGCTGGAAAAAGGAATGCGCCTTGAAACCGACCCCACCGTGATCTACGGCATCAAGAATTTTGACGGGAATCTTACGCGAAAGGACCTGAGAGCCCCGACGCCTTACAACACCTACACCAATTTCGGCCTTCCACCCGGCCCCATTGCCAACCCGGGAAAAGCATCCCTGGAAGCGGCGCTGTACCCGGCGGACACGGATTTTCTTTTTTTCGTGGCCAGGCCCGACAGGAGCCACCATTTTTCCACGAACTTAAAGGAGCACAACCGGGCAGTCAGAAAGTATCAGCTAAACAGGTAAAATCAGAAACTCATCGCGCGTGAATACACGTCGTCGTCCAGGCGGCCGCGCGGGCCGTCAGGGTCTGCCAGGCCGTGGTAGCCCGCTGAGGCTATCATGGCTGCATTATCACCGCAAAGGCTTATATCCGGTACAAAAAAAGACATGCCCCGGTTTTCCGCCTCCTGCCGTATTTTTGTGCGCAATGCGCTGTTTGCAGCCACCCCTCCAACAAGGGCGATTCTGAGGCAGTCGTGTTTTTCGGCGGCAATAACAAGCTTGCCTGCGAGCACGTCCACCACGGCCGCCTGGAATCCCGCCGCAATATCCGGAAGGTGCCGCTCATAGTCCGCGTGGGTTTCTATGTGGCGTTTCACCGCGGTCTTAAGGCCGCTGAAGCTGAAATCAAAGGAGTTTTTGTCAATATAGGCCCGGGGAAAGCGGAACCTTTCAGGATCGCCTGATTCCGCAAGGCGCGATATAACCCCCCCGCCCGGATATCCAAGTTTCAGCATCTTGGAGACCTTGTCAAATGCCTCGCCTGCTGCGTCATCCCGGGTATGGCCGAGGCACCGGGCGCTGGTATGCGAGTTTACCAGGTAGACGGCGGTATGACCGCCCGAGGCAAGAAGCGCCACAAAAGGAAAATCCGGCGGGGGACCCGACAGGAACACCGAATTAAGGTGACCCTGGAGATGATCAACCCCCACCCAGGGCAGTTTCCTTGCGTATGAATAAGCCCTGGCAAAGGAAAACCCCACCAGCAGTGCTCCCACAAGGCCCGGCCCCCTGGTGACCGCAACCCCGGCCAGGTCTTCTGCTGTGATTCCGGCCTCGCGGAGGGCGCCGTACACCACGGGCGCTATTGCCTCTATATGCCTGCGCGAGGCAAGCTCAGGCACGACTCCGCCGTATTCGCGGTGCACCTCGATCTGGGAAGCCACAACCGAGGACATGATTCTTGTTCCGTCCTCTACCACCGCGGCAGCGGTTTCATCGCAGGAAGTTTCTATTCCGAGTATTTTCAAGGGGGTTTAGTTATTGGTTACTGGTTATTGGTTATTAGCCGTGCGTGAAATTCTGAGAAATTGCGCGTAACGCAGATATTGAATTTTTACGGTGCCTTCAGTAATGGGCTATGGTTTGGTGGTGGACCACTGAAAACGGGTTTTATCAGACTTCGGACGTCGGATCACTTCGCCAATGATCCAGGCCTTTTCCTTCATTCCGGTGACACGCTCAATTACGTCCTGGGCATTTTTTTCAGGCACCACGGCTATCATGCCAATGCCGTTGTTAAAGGTGCGCATCATTTCCTGTTTGCTGATTTTGCCGGCATCCTGCAGAAACCCGAAAACCGGCGGCACCTCCCATGAGTCCCTGTAAAGAACAATGCTGCACGCGGCGGGAATAACCCGCAGAAGATTTTCAACGATTCCGCCCCCGGTAATATGGGCCAGACCGTGGATGGGCAGGCTCTTTATAAGGCGCATCACGGTGTCGGTATAAATTTTGGTAGGGGTGAGCAGCTCTTCTCCCAGGGTTTTTCCCAGCTCCGGCACATGCGAGTCCACGCCCAGCTTGAGATCCTCGAAACAAATTTTTCTTACCAGGGAATACCCGTTGCTGTGAAGCCCCGAGGAGGAAAGCCCGATTAACTTGTGGCCGCCCCGTATCGAGGAGCCGTCCACAATCCTGTCATTGTCCACAACTCCCACTGCAAACCCTGCAAGGTCGTATTCGTTTTCATTGTACATGCCGGGCATTTCGGCGGTTTCACCCGCGATCAGCGAGCACTGACCCTCGCGGCAGCCTTCTGCAACCCCTTCCACGATTTTTTCAGCCACCCCGACATTGAGGCTTCCCATGGACAGATAATCAAGAAAGAACAAGGGTTTTGCGCCCTGGACGATCACGTCGTTGACGCACATGGCGACAAGGTCTATGCCCACCGTGTCGTGCTTGTCCATCATGAAGGCGATCTTTAGCTTGGTTCCCACGCCGTCAGTGGAGCTGACAAGCACCGGATCCCTGTAATTGGCGACCTTCAGCGAGTAAAGCCCGCCGAACCCGCCGATTTCTCCCATAACGCCTGCACGCGGGGTTCGGGCAGCAATTTTCTTGACCGACTTGACAAATTCATCTGCTTTGTCGATATTTACACCTGCATCTGCGTAGGTCGAAGAATTTGTGTCCTGCGAACTCGACATCGTGTTATCCTGTTGTTGAGTGTTAAGTTCTAAGTAAAATCAAATAATTGAATTTAACATACGTTACCGGGAGGGGGCCCGGAGCCCGGGTGCGGGCAGATACCTGAATCAGAAGAACGCATAATATAAAAATACGAATTGATATAAGAATTGCAACCAAAAGTCAAAACAAAATTTTTGACAACCCCGCAAATGTAGTGTATTCAAACAAAACG
>JBKHES010000162.1:0-3462 GCA_046540695.1 Desulfobacterales bacterium | reverse complement strand
TGCGGTCAGGAGCGAAAAAACTGATCCCGGCCGCAGGGCTTGCTTCCCGCAAAAACACAGGGCGATGTGAAAAGCTTTTTACGGTGCCATCAACAAAAAACGCCGAATTTTTCACGCAATTCAAGCGAAAATCCATGGAGGCTGCCATGCAGATGAAAGTAAGGGATATCAATGTGAATTTTGAAGTTGCAGGCAGGGAGTCAGGGCCGGTTGTTATCTGCAGTCATTGCCTGGCTGGAAACATTAACATCTGGGATCCACAGGTAAAGGCTCTTGAAAAAGACTATCGAATACTAAGATATGACCTGCGCGGACACGGCCAGACCTCAGCGCCTGAAGGCGACTATACCATGGAGATGCTTGCAGATGACGCGGCTGCCCTGCTGGATGCACTGGAAATTGAAAAGGCGCATTTCATGGGGATATCCCTGGGAGGCATGATCGGCCAGACCCTGGCCCTTTCACACCCGGAAAGGCTTTTGAGCCTTGTTCTCTGCGACACAGCATGCAGCATACCAAAAGATTCGGGGCCGCTATGGGAAGAACGCATTTCAGCCGCAAGGAAAAACGGAATGGAAGCCCTGGCAGACGGCACCCTGGAGCGCTGGCTGAGCCCGGAGTTTCAGAAAAACAACCCTGAGGTTACCGGCAAAATCCGCGAGATTATCAAGCGTACCCCTGTAGACGGCTTTGCCGGCTGCTGCCGTGCCATCAGCGGATTTGACGTCAGCGGCCGCCTGTCAAGTATTTCCCTGCCCACGCTTGTAATGGTTGGAGAAAACGATCCGGGCACCCCGGTAGAAGCCTCACAAGAGATAAGGGACAAGATCCGGGGCTCTGTGCTAAAGGTTCTTCCCGGTGCTTTTCACCTGTCAAACACAGAAGCCGCCGGATCCTTTAATTCCGCCCTTGCTGATTTTCTGGCCGGACTTTAAGATCAGTTGAACTGATCGCGCAGAACGCGTTTTAATATCTTGCCGGTGGGCGTTCGCGGGACTTCTTCTGCAAATACAACTTTTTTGGGCACCTTGAATTTTGCGATCCTTCCCCGGCACCACTCTATGAGTTCGTCCTCGTCAAGGGACCCGCCCTGGCGGGGTACAACAATGGCCTTTACGGTTTCCTCCCATTTTTCGTCAGGAGAACCTATTACCGCGGCGTCTGCAATCTTCGGATGGCTCATGAGAAGGTCCTCGATTTCCGCGGGATAGATATTTTCCCCGCCCGAGATGATCATGTCTTTTTTGCGGTCCATGATATAGAGGAACCCGTCCTCGTCCATCCTGGCCATGTCGCCAGAGTAAAGCCAGCCGTCCTTTATGGTTTCCGCAGTTGCCTCGGGCCTGTTCCAGTAACCCTTCATGAGGTTGATGCCGCCTATCAGAACCTCGCCGAGTTCATTTGAACCCACGTCGTTTCCTTCCATGTCCACCACGCGTATCTCGTTATGGAAAAACGGAGGACCGCAGGATCCCGCCTTCTGGATTGCGTTTTCACTGTCTATGACTGTTGCAGGGCCGGTGCACTCGGTCATGCCGTAAAGCTGGCGGACCTCTATGCCGGCTTTCGCGTATTCCTTTATCAGGGAAACCGGCACGGGCGCAGCATATACAAGTGCCATTTTCACAGTATCCCAACCGTACTTGTCAAAATCTGGCACCTGGCGCAGAAACATCAGTATCTGGGGCACGGATCCGAACCAGGTGATCTTTTCTTTGCCCAGGAGCTCCAGGAAATTTTTCGGGTCAAAGGCTCTCTGGACAACCATTTTCATGCCGAAATGAACGCACATGGGCACAGGGGCAAGCCCGCCTATGTGAAACAGCGGCAGGGGCATTAAAAGCACCTGGCCGATATCACCGAACGTGGCCCTGAGGGTGATGGATGTGCCGAAATACCCGTTGTGGGTCAGCTCCGCACCCTTGGGCCGGCCGGTGGTGCCGGAGGTATAAAGTATGGTCAATGTATCGTCGCCGCCGGCCGTGATCCACGGTTCGGCATCAGATGCCCCGGAGGTGAGGCTGTTATAGGACCGCGCGTATTCAGGCGAATTATCCGCAAGGCAGATAATGTGTTCGCAGGGAATCCTGCGGCGTATGTGTTCCACGACCTCGGAAAATTCCGGTCCGAACACCAGGACCTTTGCCTGGCAGTCATTTACTATGTATTCTATTTCCGGGCCTGCCAGCCGGTGGTTGATCGGCACCAGTACTGCCCCGGTTTTTCCGAGCCCGAAATACATGTCGAAAAATTCAGGTTCATTCAGTGCAAGAAGCGCCACGCGGTCACCCGGGCCCACTCCCAGCCCGGCCATTGCATCTGCCAGCTTGTTGCTCCGCCTGTTCAGCCCGTCCCATGTCAGGCGCACGTCACCCAGTACAAGGCCTTCGTCACCGGGCCTGAGACTGGCTCTTTTGGCAAGGAATCCGCCGATATTCATTTTCTGCATGCCGCCCCCCTAAATTACATGAGTTTTCATCAAAAACGCATCTGTTTCAAATGATCATCGTTCACATGATATCAGGCACCGGAAGCCTGTCAATGTTTATGACAGGATACATCTTATTATTACAAAAATTATTGAAAATTTTACAGGAAAACGCTAAACTTTGTTAAAACAAAAAGCCCATGTTTACTGACCCAACAATACCGGCCGGATCCACAGCCGGCCTGTTTTCAGATAAGACAACCTTACATGAAAGGAGGTGATTTAGGGTTTTACCACTTGGATGCAGAATGAATAAAAATGTGCGGGTTCCGTCATTACTTTCAATTTTCAATAAGAGGAGGTAAAACAATGAAAAAGCTTCTTGCTGTCGTGGCTGCAGTGTGCGCCGCAGGAATATGCGTGCAGGCCGGCGCCGCGGAAATAGAATTTCACGGTGACTTAAACAATCGTTTTAATTTATACACTGACCAGGCAAACATGTATGATTTTGTTGAGGGGGTTCAGAGCAATCAAGACAACGAAGCTGCCGGGGACAGGGCAATCCAGGAAGACGGGGTGGACGAGCTCTGGGGGGATATCAAGTACCGCCTGTGGACCACCGCAGCCACAAACGACGGGGCCGTAAAGGGGACATACGCAATTGAGCTCGGGGCAATGCGCTACGGCGACGGAGACAAGGGAGGCGCCTTTTCAGGCGACGGTGTCAACGTAGAGACCCGCTGGGCATACACAGATTTTGCTGTTCCTGACACTGACGGCCGGGTGTTTATCGGCCTGCAGCCCTTTGAGGTGAACCACTACGTGTGGAAGGAAACCGCAATGGGGGTTCAGTACAAGGGCAAGGCTGACGCGTTCGACTACAAGCTTGCCTGGATGCGGGGCAACGAATTTTTTAATGACGACGACGATGATGATCTTCTCGAGGACGTTGACAGCTTCGTTGTAAGGGGGGATTTCACGCCGGCACAAGACGTTGAATCAGGTGTATTCGTTTTATACCAGAGGTCTGATTC
>JBKHES010000161.1:0-3497 GCA_046540695.1 Desulfobacterales bacterium | reverse complement strand
GGCTAGAAGGCATTCATGGAGTATTTGACGCGTTTTTCCGCGGGGGGGAACAGGTCAGGGTCAAGCTTTTCGATTTTTTTAAGGCGCGGAAGCAGGCCTGTGCCGTTTGCCACCTGGATGGCAAGGCCGGGGCGGGCGTTTAATTCAATGAGCAGGGGGCCGCGGTCCCTGTCCACGACCAGGTCTGCGCCCACGTATCCAAGGCGGGTGATTTCGTGGCTGCGCGATGCAAGTACAAGCAGATTCTGCCAGTCAGGCACGGCTATGTCGTCCAGTGCCATGCCGGTATCAGGATGCAGGGTTACGCGGTTTGAATGCTGAACCGCGTGCAGGCATTTGCCTGTGGCTATGCCCAGCCCCACGCCCACGGCGCCCTTGTGAAGGTTGGCCTTGCCGTCGGAGGCGCGCGTGGAGAGTCTCAGCATTGCCATTACCGGATACCCCATAAACACGATTATCCGTATGTCAGGCACGCCTTCATAGGAGAGTTTTTCAAGCATTTCAACAGGGCGGATCAGGTCCTCGATTATCGCCACGTCAGGCGTGCCTGCAAGGGAATACAGGCCTGCCAGGATGTTGGACAGATGCCTTGTTACGTCATGCACGTCCATGGTTTTGCCCGATGATTTTACAAACAGGTCTCCGCGGCGGCCGGTTATCACAAGGATCCCCTTGCCTCCCGCACCCTTGGAGGGTTTGACTGCAAAGCCGTCCAGGTTTTCAACAAGACCGGGAAAAGAAGCAATTTCATACTGCCGGCGTATTACTCCCCTCAGCCTGGGGGTGGTTACGCTGAATTTTTCAGCCTGGAGCTTTGTTTTCAGCTTGTCGTCCACAAGCGGGTATCTGCTGCGGGTGTTGTATCTGCTGATGTAGGCGAAATTGCGGCGGTTTATGCCGAGAAACCCCTGTTTTTTGAGTGCTGAAGGAAAAATCCACATATCAGCTGCTGCCTTTCATCACCCCGAAGCGCTTGAGCTCGGTTAATTTATACCCTGTGTACTGTCCCATCAACAGGATAAACGCAAGAAGAACAAGGTGGATTTCAGGGAAATTAAAGGTCAGGTGCCGGATGATTCCGCTTTGCATGCACATGTAGGCGATTATTGCCACACAGAGGCTTCCGATACCCTGTATAAGCACTTCCCCGCTTCCTTCCTCCTCCCAGAGGATGCTCATGCGCTCGATTGTCCAGGCAATTATGATCATGGGGAAAAAAGTGACCGTCAGCCCCACGTTGAACCCAAGCTCGTGGCCTACAACGCTTATCATGGAAGTCAGAAAAATCACCAGTACAATCAGGGTGGATATACGGGCAACCATGAGCAGGTTCAGCTTTGAAAGATAGCCCCTTAACACAAGGCCCAGGGCCACAATTCCGATAAAGGCGGTCAATCCCTGGACAAGCTGGGTCTGCAGAAAGGAAAGTGCAATCAGAACCGGCATGAAGGTTCCTGATGTGCGCACCCCTATGATTATGCGCATAAAAGTGACTATAAGGGCTCCCACAGGTAAAAGCAGCAGAAGCTTGAAAACGCCCTGCTCTTCGATCGGAAGGGAATACAGGCTCAGCAGGGAAAGCCTGTCTTTGTCAAGGCTGAGCCTGGCCAGGTCCATGGCGGGCATGGTCTGGCGCATCATTGAAAAACGGATTTCCGAGTTACGCCCGCCTGAGACGTCCATAAGGGATTTGCCCTCACGGTGCCACAAAAGCATGTTTTCCGCAAGACCGTGTGCACCGGTTTCCGGATCGAGCGTCACCCAGCGCTCCCGGTCAAAAATTTCGAGCACCGGTTTCAGGGACTGGTATCTCCTGGCGTCTTCCAGCTCAAGTCCCATGGATTCCCTGGCGGGTATGCCTGCATGGTTTAGAAGACGCATGAAAAGGGTGGAAAGAGAGTATTCGTCTAAAAGCAGTTCAGCATTCTGGTCGGGTTTGGATGCAGTGAGCTGCTTTGACAGCTCGCGTGCAAAACTGGAGGGTGTGCTGGATTTTTCGTGCGCCTCCTCCACGAGCTGATTCGCTGCAGTGCCTTGGAGGGGGTCCCAGTAAACTGTTTCCGGCTCAGGCTCTTCTCCGGCTTCCTTCCGGCCGCCGGCATCCGGGTCGGGTATCATCTGAACCTTGTAATAAAGGGTTTGTCTGCCCGAGGCATTGCGTTTGGTCCATTCAGCCCTTTTGCCGTTGGGACCGGCGACGATTGAGTAGCCGTAGCCGGTTGACGCCGCCTGCTCGGACACCTGCCTGAACCCGGGCGGATTTCCCGGAAGGTCCAGGCTAACCTTTACAGGATCTCCTTGCGCGATAAAGTCAATTCTTGCCTCTATGAGCCAGACCGGTTTTTCCTGTCCGGGCATAAGGGGGATATTCAATTCCGCGTGCCTTAGCCAGGCAAGGCCGAGGCCCGCGGTGATCAGGACCAGAACTGCCGTGTAGAAGGCGAATTTTGACTTCATTCGTCCCCGTTCCCGTTGCTGTCTTCCTCCGGTATTGGAGCGGTGAATTTCCTTGCCACGTCCACGACCATGAGATCGCGTAAAATATTTCGTCCTATAAGGACCTTGTGGCTCAGGTGTCCCCTTTCCTCGAGGGTGAATTCCTCGACCATTTTTATTTCCCCGAGTTGAAACTGCAGCTCAATCACGGGCCGGCGCTCCGGTTCAGGGCTTGAGGCCTGAAGAATTCTTACGTGACGGACCACTGCCTTTTCAATTTCGTAGTATTTTTCTTCTTCCGTGTCTTTTAAGTTAAAGCGGACCCAGGGTTCGCCTTCTCTTTCAAATGACTCCAGGTCCTGGGCGTCAAGCGAGGAAGTTGTTGCTCCGGTATCAATCCGGGCGGGAAAGACATGGCCCGGCGGCGTAAGGCGGACGTTTTCAGCCCTGCCGACCACAAGCTTGCCGGTGCCGAGGTTTTCCAGCAGGGGAGGGTCTTTTGATTCCTCGTCCCTGCCGGTGGGGCGTTGAAGTGCTTCCAGTCTCAGGCATGTATCTTTATGCGCCTGCTTTATCTGCTTTTCCAGCGCCCTGAAGGAAAGCATGTTTTGTTCCATGGAAGCATCAAGCATCTGCTGGTGCCCTGCGTATTGTTCAGCCAGCACATCTGTTTTTGCAGACTGCCGCTCCAGCTTGTCCTCGATGCGGTCCAATCTTTCGTTAGCCCCGGACAGGTCCTTTTTCTGTAAAAGAAATCTTTCCGAGGCGCAGCCGCCTGCAAAAAAGACAAGCAGTGCAATAATCAATGCTTTTCTTAAAAAACGTGTTGCCGATGTCATGAAGGGTCCTTTGGGATTGAGAAAACACCCTGCGCAATTATTGAAAAAATGTCCATGATATTTATATAGAAACACGGAATTAACATCAAGGACGCACGGGTAAATGAAATGGATGCAACCTCCTGCGACGAGTCCGCTGACAAACCCTCCTGCAAGCTATGAAGATTTTTCTGGAAGAGCTGTTTTAGCCGGAGCCGGTATTGCTCTTAAACACCGCGGCTG
>JBKHES010000160.1:0-3595 GCA_046540695.1 Desulfobacterales bacterium | reverse complement strand
ATTGGGCTTTTTTAGGTGCCATAAGTATTGCAGTAAGTGTCTTCTGATTCAACCCTTAAAAATCAATCCGCTTAGTCCCGGACAAGTAAGCCATGCGCGGTTTTTTAACAATATCAATTCTGGCTGCCATCCTTGCCTGTTTTGTTTCAGCGGCTGAAACAAGGGAATCCAGGCAGTTTTCAGCCAGGGGAGACAACAATTACCCTCCCTATGAATTCAATGACCGTGACGGAAATCCCAGCGGCTTCACAGTGGAAATCCTAAGGGCCGCGGCGGCTGAAACCGGCATGGATGTCAGCATATCTCTGGGACCCTGGAACGAGGTGCGCACAGAGCTGGAAAACCGGGAAATAGATATCATCACTGGTATGTATTACTCCGGGCAAAGGGACAAGCTTGTTGATTTTTCCGTGCCCCACACCATGGTTTCCCACTCGGTGTTTGTCAGAAACAGCGACAAAGGAACAGACCCTGAAGATGATCTTTCCGACAAGGCCCTGATTGTTCAAAGCGGCGACATAATGCATGATTACGTGATTGAACACGGGCTCGGGCGATCGGTCCACCAGGTTGAAAACCCGGAAGAGGCCCTGTTTCTGCTGGAAAGCGGAATCCATGACTGCGCACTTTTACCCCTGCGCCAGGGCCTTTACTTTATTGAAAAACACGGCCACGAAAACATCACCGCCCTGGATCCCCCAATTTTACAGTCAAAATACTGCTTTGCCGTAAAGCAGGGAGAAGACGGGCTTTTGGCCCGGCTTAACGAAGGACTTTTCGCACTTAAAACCAAGGGCGAATACAGGGATATATACAACAAGTGGTTCGGGGTTTACGAAAAAAAGGATACATGGGAGACCCTGAAATACTATGTGTTTGCCCTTGGCGCGGCCCTGCTGCTTCTTTGCGGAAGCCTGCTATGGAGCCGGTCGCTGAAAAAACAGGTCAGCGCGCGCACCAGGGAACTTGAGGAGCAGACAGCCAAACACCGCGAGACAGCCGAGGCCCTCAAGATAACTGAAAGCCGTTTCCAGCTTGCAGTGCAGGCCGCAGGGGTAGGACTCTGGAACTGGGACGACATACAAAAAGACCGTGTTTGGTGGTCTCCCCAGATATACGAGATGCTGGGCCATGATCCCGAAGAGACCTCGCCTTCGTTTTCATTCTACGTGGGATGCATTCATCCGGAGGATTCACAAAGGGTCAAAAATGCCATCGCCGATCACTTGAAATACCAGACCCCTTATGATATCGAGCACCGGCTGCGGACCAGGTCGGGCAAGTACAGGTGGTTCCGGGCCATGGGCCAGGCCCAGTGGGACGAAAACGGAACCGCTGTTCGAATGGCCGGATCCATTCAGGACATCACTGAGCTGAAACGCTCGGAAGCCGAACGGGTGCGGCTGGCAACAGCAGTGGAACAGACCGAGGAAGGAATTGTAATAACGGATCACGCTGGCAGAACCGACTATGTAAATGCTTCATTTGTAAGGATGACGGGCTGCGAGATAAGCGAGCTCATAGGCGCCTCAATTGCCGAGCTCTGGGAAAAGCAGAACCATGACGAAGGCAATGACCCTGTACGCGATGCCATTTCATCAGGCAGGCCGTGGAAGGGAAGGCTCATAACAAAAACCCGCAGTGACCGGCAGTTAATAGCAGCCGCATCCATCTCGCCGCTTCGTGACAAAACGGGCCGTATAACAAGCTTCGTTCAGGTGTGCCGCGAGATCACCCGGGAAGTGGAACTTGAAAACCGGCTGCGCCAGTCTGAAAAAATGGAAGCCATAGGCACCCTTGCAGGCGGAGTCGCCCATGACTTCAACAATATATTATACGCTGCGATCGGGCACACAGAGCTTGCAGCTGATGAGGCCGGGCCGGGTACCTCAATTGACAAGCATCTGCAAAAAGCTCTCAAGTCAGCCTGGCGGGCCCGCGATCTGGTAAGGCAGCTGCTTTTGTTTTCCAGATATTCGGGCAACTACCTGCAGCAGGTAAGCCTGTCCCAGGTTGCCGGGCACGCCCTTGAATCCCTGCGTCCAACCCTTGGCCCGGAAATAATGCTTAAAAAGGATTTTAAAGCCAAAACCCCGGTGCGCGGCGATCCGGACCGGCTGGGACAGGCGGTGACGCACTTGTACAACAACGCTGTCCAGGCAATGCAGGATCAGGGAGGAACACTTTTTGCCGAAACCGCTGATGTTGAAATGGACGAACAAACCGCAGCCGGCCGCCCTGATCTGCAAATGGGAAAATACGTCAGGTTTACGGTCACAGACAGCGGCAGCGGTATTGCAGAGGAAATCCGGGAGCGGATATTTGAACCGTTTTTCACCACCAGGACCCTGGGCAACGGAAACGGGCTGGGACTGGCAGTGGTGCACGGAATTGTAAAAAGCCACGGGGGGGTGATTTTCATAAACCCGGCACAAGGCGGCGGAACCCGGGTGGATGTTTTTTTCCCCGCAGAAACCGGGCCTACAAAGGATACGGAGTAAGGCTTTCGTAGCCTGTTTCCGTGATAACAAAGGTCTGCTCAAACTGGGCTGAAAGCATCCGGTCTGCTGTTACCGCGGTCCAGCCGTCGTCCCTGATGAAAAGCCTTGATCTTCCAAGATTTATCATTGGCTCCACTGTAAAAACCATACCGGGGACTATCGCTATTCCAGAGCCCTTTTTCCCGTAGTGGGGGACCTGGGGAGGCTCGTGGAAATCAAAGCCAACTCCGTGCCCCACAAATTCCCTTACCACCGAGCACCCCCTGCTTTCTGCATGCCGCTGAATGGCCCAGCCGATATCACCTATGGTATTGTCAGGGGCAAGCATCTCCATTGCCGACTTCAGGCTCCCAGCTGCCACTTCCACGATCTTTTTGGCATCAGGACCGGGGGTGCCAACAAAAAAGGTCTTGCTGGCATCCGCGTAATAGCCCTTATAAATGTGTGTCACGTCGACGTTTATTATATCTCCGTCTGCAAGCTCGTATTCCCCGGGTATACCGTGGCAGATAACGTCATTTACAGAGGTGCACACGCTTTTGGGAAACCCCCGGTAATTAAGAGGCGCGGGCACTGCACCGTTTTTTTCCGCGTGCGCATGAACCATGGTATTTATCTCTTCAGTGGTCATTCCCGGCCTGAGGGCCTGTTTAACCATTTCCAGGCTTTCGAGCACGAGCCTTCCGGTTTCCCGTATGCCCTCGATGTCTTGGGGCTCCTTTAAACGGATGTCGTATTTCTGCTTATACCACTTCTTTATATCCACTGGCCTGTCGCCTTCCCGGCCCATGCAGCATTTTTTGTATTTTTTCCCGCTGCCGCAGGGGCAGGGGTCGTTTCTTCCGAGTTTTGCGCTGTTTTTCATCTTCTTATTTCCTCCGGCTTCTTCCAAGTAAGTCCAAGGTCGGGATTGGTTTTTGAAGCGACATTGAGCGCTCCTGCGGTCAGGAGCGAAAAAACTGATCCCGGCCGCAGGGCTTCCTTCCTGCAAAAACATGGGACTACGTGAGAAGCATTTTACAAACATTCATTATTAATGCAGGGCGCCGGATCTGTCAAGAAATTGCGCCCTGCTTGAGCCCTGCCGCCGCAAT
>JBKHES010000159.1:0-3702 GCA_046540695.1 Desulfobacterales bacterium | reverse complement strand
CTGACCTTCGGGTTATGAGCCCGACGAGCTACCAGACTGCTCCACCCCGCAATATGTAATTTTATATATATAAATGTTTGTCCGGGCTGTGTCAAGACCCTTTTTTGAGACAAAGCGATTCAAGAAGTTTTTTTATGTCCTCCTGGCCCTTTTCCCGCCCGCCTGAGTCCCGGGGGGTGACCATGATTTTTTTCTCCCGGCCTGATGATCCCGAGACGATCTCCATGTTCGACTTGGGGACCCCGATTTTTGATGCAAGAAGCTTGATGCAGGCCTTGTTTGCTTTTCCGTCGGCAGGCGGGGCTGTCACCCGTATTTTGAGAGCATCTCCCCGGCAGCCTGAAACCTGGTCCGAAGATGCCCCGGGCTGCACGTATACCTTGAATACGAGCCCCTTTTTAGTCGTTTTAACATCAATCATTTGCAAACAGCCGATGCAGTAGGGTTACTAATTGGCCCTGCATTTCGTAACTGCTTTTTCTATGTATTCTTTGAGCTCGTCATAAGTGTATGTTGCCGGGATGGCAGGGTATTCTTTTACCACGTTTTCCGGGGGCCTGAAAAGAAAGGAACTGTCTGCGGACTGGAGCATGTTTATGTCGTTGTAGGAGTCTCCGAATGCTATAACCTTGTAGTTCAGGCTCTGCAGGGCCAGTGTTGTTTTTTTCTTGCCGTCTGGCTGGCGCAGTTCATAGCCCTTTATCCGGCCGTCGTTTCCGACTTGCAGGCAGTTGCAGAAAAGGGTAGGGCGTTTGAGCTTTTCCATCAGGGGGCCTGCAAATTCAATGAAGGTGTCAGAGACGATTATTATCTGGTGGCTGGCCCTTATTGTGTCGAGAAATTCAAGCGCCCCGGGCAGGGGATCGATTTCCGCTATCACCGCCTGGATATCAGAAAGGGTCAGGCCGTGGGCATCGAGCACTGAAAGGCGCTTGTCCATTAATACATTATAGTCGGAGATATCGCGGGTGGTGAGCCTGAGGTCCTCTATGCCGGTTTTTTCGGCAACTTTGATCCAGATTTCAGGTACAAAAACTCCTTCTAGGTCTGAGCAGAGTATGTGCTGCATGCGTCCTCGCTGCTTGGGGTTTTGTTTACTGCTGACTCGCCTTTTCCTCCTCGGGCGATTCAATACGGATCAGAACCGGCCGCTCTGGTATTACGTCGAGTTCTGCGATCCGGTCAAGCGCCTTTTTCACTTTTGCCTCACCTGCCCTGTGGGTGAGCATGTAAACCGGAACCACGCCGTTTATCCGGTGTTCTGTCTGGTGGACGTACTTGATTGAAATGTCGTGTTCGCCAAGTATGCCGGCGATTTTTGCAAGAACGCCGGGCTTGTCCAGGGCTGCAAACCGGAAATAATAATGGGTGAGGATTTCATCCATCGGTTTCACCGGTAATTTCCTTATACTGTCTGCCTGATAGGACAGAATGGGAATCCGCATGGACCCCCCTGCAAGTATGCTCCTGGAGATGTCAATCACGTCTCCGATCACCGCGCTTGCCGTGGGCATCATGCCTGCGCCGTGGCCGTAAAGGATCATGTCGCCGACCGCGTCGCCTGCTATGGTCACCGCGTTCATGGAGCCGCTGACATTGGAGAGCATGTCTGAAAACGGGATCATTGTTGGATGGACCCTGGCCTCGACCGCCTGCCCGTCAGACTTGGTGATTGCCAGCAGTTTTATCCTGTATCCGCACTGTGCGGCAAACTCTATGTCCATCGGGGTGATTGCGGAAATACCCTCCATGTAGACGTCATCGTAGTTTATCTCCATGCCGAATGCTATGGCGGATAAAATTGCCAGCTTGTGCGCGGTGTCAAAGCCGTCCACGTCAAGGGAGGGGTCAGCCTCTGCGTAGCCTTCCGCCTTTGCCTGCTCCAGGGCTTTTTCAAAGCTTATGCCCTCTGCCCCGATCTTTGTGAGAATATAGTTGCAGGTGCCGTTCAGGATGCCGGTGGCTGAATGTATGTTGTTTCCCGCCAGGGATTCGCGGATCGTTTTTATAACGGGCATGCAGCCGCCCACGCTTGCTTCAAAGGCAAGTGTGACTCCTTTCTGCGAGGCCAGGCGAACCAGGTCGTTTCCGGCGGTGGCAAGTAGCGCCTTGTTTGCGGTAACTATATGCTTGCCGTTTTCAATTCCCCTGGTAATAAGGTCCCTGGCGATATCCATGCCGCCGATCATCTCAAGTACGATCTGAATCTCCGGGTTGTCGACAACCTCGTAAGGATCCCTGGTGAGAACCCCGGGGGCGAAATCCAGGCCCCGGTCCCGCTCTATATCCAGGTCCGCGGCCTTTTTAAGCACCAGTTCCCCCCCAAGGCGGGCGCTTATAACATCCGCGTTTTCCGCGATCATTTTGGCTATGCCGGTTCCGACCGTGCCAAGGCCCAGAACTCCTATGCTGATCTGCTTCATCTTATCCACCCAGCTGCCGTTACAAAGTCTTTTTGATGCCCCTGACCGCCTGTTTTATCCGCATGTTGTTTTCAATCAGGGCAAAGCGTACATATTCGTCGCCGTATTCGCCGAATCCCACGCCCGGGGATACCGCCACCCTGGCTTCCCGGATCAGCTTTTTTGAAAACTCAAGCGAGCCCATTTTCCTGTATTGCTCAGGGATTTTTCCCCATACGAACATGGTGGCCTTCGGCGGCGGAATTTCCCAGCCCGCCCGTGACAGACCCTGTATCAGGGCGTCGCGCCTGGATTTGTACACGTTGCATGTTTCCTCCACGCATTCCTGAGGCCCGTTTAAAGCGATTATGCTTGCAATCTGTATGGGCTGGAATATGCCGTAGTCCAGGTAGCTCTTGATGCGCTTTAACGCGGCAATCGCCTCGGGGTTGCCAACGCAGAATCCCACACGCCAGCCGGGCATATTGTAGCTTTTTGACAGGGAGAAAAATTCCACTCCCACTTCCTTTGCACCCTTGGCCTGAAGAAAGCTCGGCGGCCTGTAGCCGTCAAACACAATATCCGCATATGCAAGGTCATGGATGACAAAGATGTCATGTTCTTTGGCGAAATCCACTATTTTCTGGAAAAAGTCCAGGTCAACGGTCTCGGTGGTCGGGTTGTGCGGAAAACACAACACCATGACCTTGGGCTTTGGCCAGGTGTGCTTGGTTGCGGTTATCAGGTTTTCAAAAAAGTCTGTGTCAGGGCCCAGGGGCACATAACGGACATCCGCGCCTGATATGATCGCGGAATACGGGTGGATGGGGTAGGTCGGATTCGGCGAAAAAACCACGTCACCGGGCCCGACTGTTACAAGCATCAGGTGTGAAATACCCTCCTTGGCGCCGATGGTGGCAATGGCTTCGGTCTCGTAGTCTATATCAACGTCAAATCGGCGCTTGTACCAGTCCGCAATCGCCATCCTGAGCTTGCGGATTCCCATGGAAGCCGAGTATCTATGGTTGTGCGGCTTTTGTGCCGCCTCCACGAGCTTGTCCACGATATGCTCGGGGGTGCCGAGATCCGGATTTCCCATGCCCAGGTCCACTATGTCTTCACCGGCATGCCTGAGTTCCATTTTCAACTCGTTGACTGCGGCAAACACATAAGGCGGCAGGCGGTTTAACCTGGAAAACGTTTTCATATTCACCTCGTTGTAGATCCCTGTAATGTTTATGGCGGCGTTTTGTTTGAATACACTACATTTGCGGGGTTGTCAAAAATTTTGTTTTGACTT
>JBKHES010000158.1:0-3747 GCA_046540695.1 Desulfobacterales bacterium | reverse complement strand
CTGTATTGCGGCCAGGAGTTGCGGTTTGGATGTCGATTTCGATCCCGATACCGGTAATGGCAGTGCTACAGGGGTTCTTGATTCTTTAGGGTTTTAACAGCGTCTGCAGGCCCTATAACAATAAGAACATCTCCTGCCTGAAGCTTCTTTTGAGGATTTACGGTGGTTATCTGCTGCTCTTTCCTGCGGATGCCTATAACCGTAACATTATAATTCTGACGGAACTGAACTTCCGAAAGCGTGGTTTCTGCAAGTTTTGAATCCTCAGCCAGCCGGACTTCATCCACTTTGAACTGATCCGAGTAATCCCTGCTTTCTTCTGCCTCAAGCTCGTTTAGCATTTTTTCAGCCTCCCTTAACTCACCGGGAGTACCCATTATCACCAGCCTGTCTCCGGGATATACCTGGAAATCCGGGCCCGGATCATAATATACCCGGCCTGCCCGGCTTACAGCCAGAATCGACACCCCGGTGACCGATCTTAAGGGGATGTTTCTTATGGTTCTGCCGGCAGCAGAGGACTCGGTTCTGATCCTTACCTCCCTGAAGGCAACCGGCCAGTCCACCTTTTCAGGAAGCATGTCCATTGCCTGGGTCAGGGCATCTGCTGCCTGTTCTGCGGCATCCGTAAACGGCCGGAACACCACCCTGGCGCCGGCCTTTTCAAAAGCCTCTGCTTCCTTTTCATTTGCCGCTGTCAGCGCAACCCTTACATTGTAGCCCCTGCCCCTGAGATTTTGCAGAAGGGAAAGGTTCAACTCCCTGTCCCTTACCGTGCTTACCACCCACTGGGCCCTGCCAAGGGGAAGATGCTCGTGGATCTCGGGGTCTCCGATGTCTCCGTAGAGCACTGAAATACCGCGCGAGCTCCATTTGTCCAGGGCCGTGGGGTCAAAATCCACGCCCAGAACCGTTTTTTTCCTACGCAGAAGGTATTCTGCAAATCCGCTTCCGTAAGTGCCAAGGCCCACCAGGATAACGTCCACCGAACCTGTGGCGCTCATTGAATCAACTGCAGTTTCCCGATAAGGGTTTTTTCTTTCAAACAGTTTCAGTGGCGCGGAAAGAAAGCTGTAAAGCTGACCTGAATAAAGAATCATGTAGGTGGATGCAAAAATGGTTACCACGCCCACCAGGGTTATCAGGCCCATTGTGGCGTGGGTGATATGTCCTATCCCCAGCCCCAGTGCTGCAACTATAAGGGAGAACTCGCTTATCTGTGCAACTGTAAGGCCCGCGAGAAATGAGGTGCGTCTGCGGTAACCCATGTATCCCATTATCGTCAGCACGATAAGAGGATTGCCTATAAGCACGAACCCGGAAAACACGGCAGAAGCCCCTACCTGGGCACCCACTGTGGACCAGTCCAGGCGGGCCCCGAGATCAATGAAGAAAAACAGAAGAAGAAAATCGCGCAGGCCGGTGAGCCTGGCGCCAATGGCGTCGCGGTATTCTGTGGAGGCAAGAGAAATCCCTGCAAGAAACGCACCCAGCTCCTTGCTGAAGCCCAGCCATTCACTGCCTGCCCCGAAACATACCGCAAGGGCAATTGCAAAAAGCGTAAGCATTTCCTGGGAATGGGCGAGATGACGGACCAGCGCGGGTATTGCGTACTTGATTAAAAGGCCTACAAACACGAGCATTCCCAGGCCTTTGGCAATTATAAAAAGGGTTTCCGCCAGAGCGGACTGATCCTGAGCAACAGGGGCCGCAAAAGTGGTGAGCACCACAAGCGCCAGTATGGCGGCAATGTCCTGGACAATCAGAAACCCCAGTGCAATCTGGCCGTGCAGTGAATCGATCTCTTTTTTGTCCGACAAAAGCTTGACAATGATAATGGTGCTGGAAAATGTCAGGGCTACTGCCACGTAGACTGAGTTTATTAGGTCCATACCCATTGTCATTGCAATGAGAAAGCCTATGGCACAAGTAAATATGATCTGGCCGAGCCCCGTGGCCAGAGCCACCGGACCTGTGTTTCTGATAAGGTTTAAATCGAGTTTCAGGCCCACTATAAAAAGAAGCAGAGCTATTCCCATGTGAGCCAGAAGCTCTATCTGCTCGTAGCTCTCTATTATTCCCAGGCAGGCGGGCCCGGCCAGGATGCCTGCGGCCAGAAACATTATTAAAAGGGGCTGGCGCAGTTTCTGGCCGATTATGCCGAGCACCGTGGCAAGGCTCAAAATGACCGCTATTTCAAAAAAAGCATCAAGGTGCGTCATATATTTTAATTCTTTGTTTTATCCAGGTTTTAACTTTGCCGGCAGGTGGGATGTTATTTTAGTTCCTCCGGAATTACCGCCACGGGTATAGGCTCCATCTTGTGACGGTTTTTGCGGTTAAATTCCCTAAAAATTTCAAGGACCTTCTTCTGCCGCTCTGTCAGGGCGCTTTCGTCTCCGCCCCTTTCTTCAAACCGCATGGCCCATTCAAGTTCATCATAGCTCGCCCCGATCTGGTCCTCATCGCTTCTGCTGTCAGGCCACAGGCCGTCGGTGGGCGCGGCGCGGAGGACTTCATCCATTACTCCCAGCTCGCGGCCCAGCTCATAGACCTCTGATTTCATGAGATCCGCAATCGGGGCTATATCCACTCCCCCGTCTCCGTACTTGGTGAAAAACCCCACACCGAAATCCTCCACCTTGTTGCCGGTGCCTGCAACAAGCATCCGGTTATGGGTTGAATATGCGTAAAGTGTCGTCATTCGTATCCGGGCCCGGGTGTTTGCCATGCTCAGATGATCCTGAATCTCTGAGGGCAGACAGGTTTCAAAAGCTTCGAGCACGGCGGTGAGATCTGTGGTGTGTCCGGAAACATTTTCATAGCGCTGCTCAAGCCAGGCAAGATGCTTTTCCGAAAGGCTTTTCTGATCCGGGGCCTGCCGTATGGGCATGTTTAGCACCATCACAGAAAGACCGGTTTGAGCGCACAGGGTGGATGTCACCGCAGAATCCACGCCTCCGGAAATGCCCACCACAAAACCTTTGACACCGGCGCCTGCAGCATACTCCCGCAGCCATCCGACTATATAATCAATGACTTTGATTGTCTGCATAAACCCCTCTGATATGCAAGCGATTGCTGCCTGTTACGGAAAAATTCAACTTTCCGTGCCGTCAATGAGTCTTTGCTTGATCTGCTGGTATTCGTACTCATCAATATGGCCGGCATCCTTGAGTTCTGACAATGCCTGGAGCCGGGATACCAGATCCGGCTGTCCGCCCGCCTGTCCGGGACTGTTTAACAAGGGGGTCGCCTCACGGCTGCGATCTGCGGCAATAAGACGATCCCCCGCCTCACCCGGCTCCGGCCGGCCCTTATAGGACACCTTGAAAAGGCCGCCGAAAAAAGACAATTCCATCGCCTCACCATCGGCTTTTTGTTCATAAAAATCTCTTGCCGTGGCATCCCCGGATTGTCTTATTTTCCTGAAAAACCGGATTCCCCATATTACCATCCAGATGCAGAAACCCAGCACCAGAACCGCCCCGCCGATCAAAATCACATAGCGAAGATCAAAGACCCCCTTGATGAGTACCACCACCACTGCCGCCATAAGGGGAATGACAAAAATGGTTGCCACCAGGGCATAAAACACTCCCAGGTGAGAGAGGATAAATTTCTGATCATTTTCCGGCCGCCGGCCAAGCATGGATTTGTCCCGGTTCTGATTCGAAAAGCACAAACAACCCGTGGTTGTATCCTTATATTTTTACCATATATTTGGCAAACAAACCAAAACAAAAA
>JBKHES010000157.1:0-3752 GCA_046540695.1 Desulfobacterales bacterium | reverse complement strand
GAATCAAGGAGTTTTTTTCGCTCATTTTCATCTTTCCATGCGGCTGCCACTGCCGCCACCACTTCCTTCCAGGAGGGCATGCCGACCCGGTTGCGCGGGGGAAAATATGTTCCTCCGTAAAACGGCTTTGCATCAGGGGTAAGAAATACATTCAAAGGCCACCCCGCAGACCCGGTCAGGGCTGAAACCGCAGTTATGTATATCTGATCAAGATCCGGGCGCTCTTCACGGTCCAGTTTTATGTTTACAAGATCCCTGTTCATGAGTTCCGCGGTTTCAGAATCAGAAAACGACTCATCCGCCATGACATGGCACCAGTGGCATGTTGCATAACCTATGGAAACCAGAACCGGCTTGTTTTCTTTCTTTGCCTTATCAAAGGCCTCATCTCCCCAGGGATACCAGTCCACAGGGTTATCCGCGTGCTGGATCAGATAGGGGCTTTTCTCGTCTATCAGCCGATTATATTCCCTGGTTTCCGAGCGTGTCATTACAACCTTCCTTATCTGGTATTATTCCTTAGTCATAAATCATAATCGTGCTGAAAAAGTTTACCAGCAATTTGCAGCAAATTACTCCTTTTTTCTGTGTCATCTATAATGATACACTATTGTCTCATTTTTTAATCTTCTTGACACAAAAAGGGAGCAGGCTCACGCCCTGCCAAGGCGTTTTTCCAGCCACTGCCTGACCTGTCCGCTGACCGGGTAAACACCGCTGTTGGCTCCTTCTTCCCTGCAGAAACTTTTTCTTAACCAGTCCGGCAGATCAATTCTTGCAAGCTCGACTGCTTGCTCGGAATTGCGCCGGATAAGATAAATAACAGGCGGCCCGTCCCAGTTATAAACCACGAAATAATAGGAAACATCGTCTTTGGACCGGATCACGTAATTGCTGTGCGCCCAGTTGTTTCCCCACTCAAGATAAAGCCGCACTGCTTCCTCCGGGGTCATTTCCCAGTCTATCCTGTCGAGCAGATCCCTGTTTTTTCTGAGTTCTTTAAGGTTCATCATAATGCGCACTCTCCTTTCACTAATTTTCAATGGATATTGGTTTGCGCCGGTTTCCCGGCGTGCAATCCCTTGTACTGGTTTACTTAACTCATAGACCGAATTTGCATAAACCGTGCCCGGATCCAAAATCCGCGGTATCCGCTTTCAGGGAGGTTATCAGGCCTATCGGGAGACGCGGCTGACAGGGTCTGCTGCGAATTTTCCTGGCATATTTCTTGAAAGCTTTTTTTTAAGCGTTATTATTTAGACCACGGCATGAATAAAAGGCCGGACGAACCGGCCCATGCGCTTGAGAAAAGCAAATACAACTCTTACGGAGGTAGTATGGAAAAAAAGCAATCCAGTGAGAAAAAACTGCCGGATGTCAAGGACATAACCATTTGTGAGTCAACCGGCAAAATGCTGACAAAGGCAAGGCAGGATGGAGTTGAGCTGTGCTTTGACAGGGCGGCCACAATGAAGGCCTGCCCCATCGGGGAAAACTCCGCGTGCTGCAAACATTGCTCAATGGGCCCGTGCCGCCTGAATTCAAAAGACCCCTATGCCAAAGTGGGGGTATGCGGGGCCACAATAGACACCATCCAGGCAAGGAACTTCGGAAGGATGATAGCGGCAGGAGGCGCCGCTCACACGGACCACGGCATGGCAATGCTTGACCTGTTCCGGGAGGTGGTAAACGGCAATATCCAGGAGTATACCGTAAAAGATCCCATCAAGCTTGTGGACGTGGCTGAATCAATAGGAATTGAAACAGAGGAAAAAACCACAGAGGAAGTGGCCCAGGCCCTTTACAAGGAGCTGGAAAGAACCTATACACAGGTGGAAGGCGAAATTCCTTTCGCAAAGCGCGTGCCTCCAAAAACCCTGGAAACCTGGCGCAAGCTGGGCATTGTACCCAGGGGAGCCATGCGGGAAATCATGGAAATGATGCACCGCACCCACATGGGAGTGGATCAGCATTATGAAAACATCATGAAACAGGGCAACCGCACCGCACTTTCAGACGGCTGGGGCGGCTCCATGGTGGCCACGGAAATCTCCGACATACTGTTCGGAACACCCGTGCCGGTGGCTGCTGAAGTAAACATGGGCGTTTTAAAGGAAAACAACGTCAATATCATCATACACGGCCACGAGCCGAACCTGTTTGAATCCATGATGGCATCGGTGAACTCCCCTGCCCTGATCCAGGCGGCAAAAGATGCGGGAGCAGAGGGGATAAACCTCGTGGGCATGTGCTGCTCGGGTGCGGAGATGCTTTCCAGGCACGGAATACCCCATGCAGGAAACTTCACCTCAACAGAGGCAATCATGGTAACTGGCGCGGTGGACGCAATGGCGGTTGACGTACAGTGCATCCAGCAGGCACTTGCCAAGGTTGCGGACTGTTACGGCACCTATTTGTTTACAACCAATCCCAGGTGCCACATAGAAGGCGCTGATCACGTGGAATTCCACGAACACAAACCCACCGAGTGCACTGATGAAATTGTAGTAAAGGCCATCTCCAGGTTCAAGTCCCGCAAATTTCCGGTGCAGATACCCAATATCCGCAATACCGGCATTCACGGGTTTTCCTATGAATACATCAACTACATGCTCGGAGGAACCTTCCGGGGCAGCTACACGCCTTTGAACGACAATATCATAAACGGCAGGATCCGGGGCGTGGCAGGAGTTGTGGGATGCACCAACCCTCGGGTAAAACAGGACTGGGTGCACGTGGAGCTGGTAAAGGAACTGATTAAAAATGATGTTCTCGTGCTCCAGACAGGATGCTCCCAGATAGCCCTTGCAAAGGAGGGGCTCTGCTCCCCCGAGGCTGCATACCTTGCAGGCCAGGGACTCAGCGAGGTGTGCGAGGCAGTGGGCATGCCGCCTGTGCTCGGCCTGGGCTCCTGCGTGGACAACAGCCGCATTCTGATAGCAGCCAGCGAAATGGTCAGAGTCGGCGGGCTGGGCGAATCGATCGCGGAGCTGCCGGTTGCAGGAGCAGCCCCCGAGTACATGAGCGAAAAGGCCATATGCATCGGCCAGTACTTTGTAGCCTCGGGCGTCTACACCATTTTCGGTGTCACATTCCCGATAGTTGAAAAGACAAAGTTCCACGACCTGCTCTTTAACGGGCTTGAAAAACAGGGCCTCGGCAAATGGGGATTCACTGCTGATCCTTATGAAATGGCTCAGAAAATGATCGCCCATATCGATGCCAAGCGCAAGGCTCTTGGAATCGACAAGGCCCGGGAGCGCAAGCTGGTGGACATGGCAGAGCGCAGAGAAATGGCTTAGTAGGCCGGCATTATCGTTTAGTTTGAATCCCGAGGGATTCTGTTGTATAAAGGGGGGATCCCTGATCCCCCCTTTCCTTTGGTTTTACAAAAAGGGATCAGGCTGCAACTGTGAAAAATTACGGATCTTACACTTTAAATTACATTTTTAAGACATGAGTGAATACATAACACATGACCCGGCAGGAAAATCAGTCGGAATAGTGGAAAAGAAATTTTTCACCTTTGCAGAGCCGCCCAATGAAATGAGGCTCGACAGCGGTGCAAAGCTGGGCCCCATCACCCTTGCATATGAAACCTACGGCACTTTAAACGCGGATAAAAGCAACGTGGTGCTGGTATGCCACGCACTTACAGGTGACAGCCATGCTGCGGGCTACTATTCGGATAACGATGAAAAGCCCGGCTGGTGGGACAACATGATAGGACCGGGCAAAGGCATTGATACGGA
>JBKHES010000156.1:0-3752 GCA_046540695.1 Desulfobacterales bacterium | reverse complement strand
CTGCTTCTGATTTTGATATCTGCCTGATCGGAGGGGAGTAATGCGCTATGAAGGACCAATATACCGGCCGCCATCAGAGGCCGACAGTCTTCTGATCCAGGCAACAGTGGGGTGCCCGCACAACAAGTGCACCTTTTGCATGGTCTACAAAAAAGGCCCTAAATACAGGGTAAGGCCGGCAGAGGAAGTGATCGAGGATTTGAAAGCAGCAAGGGCGGCATACGGCAGCCGTGTCCGCACGATTTTCTTTCCCGCGGGAAACACCATTGCCGCACCCGTTGAAACCCTTGAGGCCGTATTTAAGGCCGCCTGCAGTATTTTCCCTGAACTCAGGCGTATCACCGTGTACGGCTCTTCGAGGTATATCCTGGAAAAAGGCGAGGCCGGACTGCGGCGCCTTTCAGCAGCCGGCCTGACCCGGATCCACGTGGGCCTTGAAAGCGGAAATGAGGCGGTGCTGGCTGATATCAAAAAAGGAGCCGCCCGCGCCGACCAGATCCGGGCTGCAAAGATGCTGAAAGCCGCGGGCATTGAAAACAGCTCCTATGTCATGCTGGGCATCGGCGGGAAAAATTTGAGCACCGCGCATGCAACCGACACCGCCTCTGCCTTGAATGAAATCGCACCCGAATACGTGCGGTTAAGAACGTTTGTGCCCAAAAAGGAAACTCCCCTGCTGCGCAGGGTGGAAAAAGGGGAGTTTGACATGTGCGGCCCGCACCAGGTCCTGGAAGAAACAAAGCTCCTGGTTGAAAATCTGGAAATTGCCTCAAGCATAAGAAGCGATCACTACACCAATTATATCAGTATTTCAGGCGAGCTGCCAGAAGACAGGGACCGGATGCTGCGGCGGATAGATGAGGCCCTCAAGCGGCCGGAAAAAAGCTTCCGGCCCTTTTTCGTCGGAACTCAGTGAGGCGTTTTGTCCACAGGCTAAATAACCCCGCGGTAAAACGCAAGCTGCCGGGCATTTTCCCTGAAAGGGGCCAAAAGCTTATCCAGTTGACGTTTTTCAAGTGGCTCTGCTGACCGGCCTGCCTCAGCCAGGGTTTGAACTTCAGAGGTGCTTGAGCATCCCGCGATTGCAACGGTTACAGGCTTGCCAAGAGCATAGCGCAGCAGCAGTTCAGGGGTTACCCCGAGATGCGGGGCAACGTAATTGCCGGCCCCGAAAATTTTCATGGCGATTACTGCAATTTTTTTATCCAGGGCAGTGGTGAGTGTTCTGGTGAGAAAACCGCCTATAACCTCCTCCACGGGATTGACCGGCATCATCACGGAATCCACCGGCCACTGCCGCACCGCCCTTGCAAGAACTTCAGGGTCATGGTGTCCTGTAACCCCTATAAACCTTGTTTTCCCTTCTTCTTTGGCCTTGACAAATGCTTCAAGTGCGCCGCCCGGCCCTGAAATGTCTTCCAGGTCCTGCAAAGTGCGGACATCATGGATCTGCCAGAGATCAAGGTAATCTGTTTCAAGTCGCCGAAGGGTTTGCTCCAGGTCTTTTTGCGCGCCTTTTTTGTCTCTGCTTGCAGACTTGCTGGTCTGGAAAATACTGCTTCTTTTTCCCGGGTCCTGCTTCCATATACTGCCGTAATAAAGCTCGCTGTCTGAGTAAACGCGCGCACTGTCATAATAGGTGATGCCCTGCTCGGCAGCGGCACGGATTACCGCCTGCGCCTCTTCGAACCTGCCCGTGGTTCTTAAAACGCCTTCTCCACCCAGTCCCACGCGGGTAACCACCTTATCGGCAGCCCCGAACATGTTTGTCTGTATTTGATTGTTTTCCATGGCCGGATATCTTCCTTCCTTTTTGGGTATTCGAAAAAGCATTGTCCGGGTTTAGTATTTTGTCTTTTTAAAAATATACATGGAACACCCGAGCATCAAGACGGTTAAATCGGAGGTGTTTTAAGAATAAAAAACAGGCCCGTCTTTTTTTAATCCGGGATTGCCTGCCTCTTTTTACGCCGCCTGTTATACCAGGAGGCAATATCTGCGGCCCGTCCGAACAGAAAGACGCCGACAAAGGCGGTTATAACGATATATATACCGCTGAAGACCCGCAGCTGGGGCATGGCCATGCTTGCAATGATGGCTGAAAACTCGCCTCTTTGCACCATGGAAAACCCTGCACGCACGGAAGCCCTGGGGCTTAATCCGAACATGCGGCTTCCGGCAAGAGCTGTCAGAATCTTGCCGGCAACCGCCCATAAAACAATCACCCCCATCATGGGCACATACGGAACACCTTCGCCGAAATATATGGTTGTCCCGAACCAGAAGAAGAAAAACGGCAGTGTAAGGTCCCTGACCGGAAGTATAAGGTGTTCGATCTCCGAGGATTTTCCGGTTTCAGACAGCATGACCCCGGCAAGAAAAGCGCCCAGAATCTCGGACAGCCCCAGAGATACGGCCAGGCCTGCATAGGCAAGAGCCACCCCCACGCCCAGAAGCGGCATGAAATCATGCTGTATGTATCTGGAAACAAACGTGTTGAGGCGCCTGAACCCGAAATGGCCGATAAAGATTGCCCCGGCCACCAGCAGAAGGATTTTTGCCACAAGGGTGCCCGTAAAAATCGGGGAAAGGGCCTCCCCGGCATTCATTCCTGCTATAAACGATACCAGGACAGGTGCCACAAGGTCTTCAAAGATAAGCAGGGCAAGGATGAACTCGGCTTCGGGACTGGCCAGGCGCTTTTTTTCCTCCAGCATCTTGGCCGTGATCGACGAGCTTGTGGCATAGGCCATTGATCCGATAATAAAGGCTGAGACGAAGTCCAGGCCGAAAACCATGGCAATGATCATTGCCCCGCCCATGTTCAGCAACACGTCGAGCAGGCCGGCCGGCCAGATTTTCCTGGAGATGCTGACCATCCTGGCTAAAGGAAATTCCAGGCCGAGGATGAAAAACAAAAGCACTATGCCCACTTCGGCCACGGTATGGATGGCTTCGATATCATGGAAAAAAGACGAAACCGCCACCCCGAGTATTATGTAGATAAGAACTGACGGAAGCCGGAATTTCTGGGAAGTGAAGCTGACAATGAAGAAAGTGCACAGAATCAGCCCTGCAAACAGCATGAAAGGAATGTTTTCCAATTTTTATCCTAACTCTTGCAGAGGTTGTCCAGGTTTTTGGTCTGCTCCCGGTTTCCTATGACCATAAGCACGTCACCGGGCATTATCACCTCGTTGACATCAGGGCTTCCGATCATTGCCTCTCCGCGCTGTATGCCTACAATGGTTGTTCCGGTACGGGTCCGGATCTGGCTGTCTATTATTTTTTTGTTTGCAATACAGCTGTCCGAGCTTACCCGGAGCCATTCGAGCCGCACTGTTTTTAAAAACAGCTCCACCCGGTCGTCGGTTACAGGCTGATAATCTACTCCCAGAAGAATGGTGCCGAGCTGTCGGGATTCCTCGTCAGTGAGCGTCATCGTGAAATCCGGGTCGTCTTCTTCGTCCCTGTTGAAATGATATATTTCCCTGCTGCCGTTGTGGTGCAGTACAACGGTTACCTGCTCGCCTTCTGCAGTTTTGAAGGAATAGCGTTTGCCTATTCCGGGCAGTTCAGTGGTTTTGATCTGCATGGATGTAATCTCCTTAAGGCTTTTTTGTTGTCTTTGTCATATTCAGGGTCCGGCTGAATTGTTTTGTTTTTCAGCATACCGTTTTAAGTATGGCTAACATCCCGCCAAGTCCTTATTTTTGCAGAAAGGAAATTCATAATCAACCCTTGATCGGCGG
>JBKHES010000155.1:0-3945 GCA_046540695.1 Desulfobacterales bacterium | reverse complement strand
ATGAATCAGCAGTTTGAACAGGTTGTAGAACAGATCAGCAGGGTGGTGCTCGGAAAGCAGCAGCAGGTAAGGCTTGCCCTTACATGCCTTTTTGCAAGGGGACATCTTTTAATAGAGGACCTTCCGGGGATAGGAAAAACCACCCTTGCCAAGGTGCTTGCCAAATGCCTGGGACTTAAGTTCCAGAGGCTGCAGTTTACAAGCGACATGCTGCCAGGCGACATCCTGGGAGTGTCAATATTCGACCAGAAAACCGGGCTGTTTAACTTTCACAGGGGCCCTGTGTTTACCCAGGTCCTGCTGGCAGACGAAATAAACAGGGCCACGCCCAAAACCCAGAGCGCGCTTTTGGAGGCCATGGAAGAAGGCCAGGTTACATTCGAGGGAAAAACAAGAATCCTGGAAAACCCCTTTTTCGTGATAGCCACGCAGAACCCGCTTGAATACGCGGGCACTTTCCCGCTTCCCGAATCCCAGCTCGACCGCTTTCTCATGCGTATCGAAATCGGATATCCCGGCAGGTCCGCTGAAAAAAGGATACTTCAGGGCGAAGGCGCGCAGGAAGCCCTTGATGAAATCGAGCCGTACATGACAGGACAGCAGGTCTGCGAAATCCAGGAAAATGTCAGGCGGGTGCACACATCTGACACGTTTATTGAATACGTGCAGGACATCCTCAACTTTTCACGCACATCCGAGTACTTCCACGTGGGCCTCTCACCGCGGGCAGGCATGGCAATGTCACAGGCGGCACGCGCCTGGGCCTTTCTGCAGGGACGCGATTATGCCATACCCGAGGATCTCCAGCAGGTGCTGCCGTGGGTGACCGGTCACAGGCTTCGCTCCAGGCAAGACCGCACCGAAATCCCGAAAAAACAGCTCATGGAAATTTTTTCAAATATCGCGGTGCCGCTTTGAGGTTTAAAAAACAATCCGCAACAAGGGCCAAACAACCTGCTGCCAGCGCTGCTTTTACCATAGCCCGCAAAAACACCTATATCCTGCCCACCCGCTACGGCCTGCTTTTTGTAATCCTGCTGACGGCAATGCTGGCGGGATCCATCAACTACAACAACAATCTGGGGTTTCTGCTGGTATTTTTACTCGGAGGCATGGCAACAGTTTCCATAATCCACACCCACCGCAACATAGTGGGACTCAGGATTCTTTCAGCCACACCGAGGCCCGTGTTCGCAGGGGATACTGCAGTTTTCTATCTCACGGTGGACCCTGAATCCACATCGCGAAAGGCGCTTGTATTCAGCCTTGATAAATCCCGCAAAACCATTGAAGACGCAAGTGCGCAAACACAGGCAAGAATTGCTGTCAAAGCCCCGGCACCGTACAGGGGGGAATTGAGTGCAGGCCCGCTTTCCGTGTCCACCAGATATCCCCTGGGGCTTTTTTACGCATGGTCGTATGTCGTGCCTGAGCTTTCCTGCATAGTATACCCCAGACCGGTCCACGGGCCGCTGGAAGCAGACAAAGCCGCGGGCGCTGAGAACGCAAAAAAACAAGAAGGAAAAACCCTTCGGGGGGTTGACGATTTCATGGGGTTAAAAGCATATCAGCCGGGAGATCCCGTCCGTCATATCTCCTGGAAGGCATACTCCAGGGGCCAGGGCTTGTTTACCAAGGATTTTGCAGGTCACAAAAGAAAAACAGTCATGTTCGACTATGACTCGGTGCCTGGCAGGGACGCGGAAGCAAAGTTGTCACGCCTCTGCGGACTTGTAATTTCAGCAGCTGCTCAAAACCTTGAATACGGGCTGAGGCTGCCGGGGAAAAAAATCGGGCCCGGCAGGGGGGAACAGCACAAACACGGGTGCTTAAAAGCGCTTGCCCTTTTCGGGAAAAACACCGGCAAAAATGAATAATGACGACCGAAAATACATCCCCGCCCTGACAGGCGCGCTAATTGTTGCCATCCTTCCGCACGCAGCAACCCTTCCCCTGTGGATTACCACCTGGTGCGCACTTATGTGGGGATACCTTCTGGCATCCCTTCGTTTTGCATGGCCCCGGCCCGGCCGGAAAACAAGGGTTCTGCTGTCGATTGCCGGGATTGCGGGTCTTCTGGCCACATACAGCACCCGGCTGGGCCCCGAGTCCTACTTGGGCCTGCTGGCTGTCATGGCGGCGCTGAAGCCTTTTGAAGGAAGCACCCACAGGGACCGGATGATAACGGTCTTTATAGCCTACTTCATAATAATCAGCAAGCTTCTGCAGTCTGAAACTTTTGCAGTCACCATTTACATGTTTTTTTCAGTGCTGGTTACCACCGCAGCCCTGATACGGATAAACGACCCGTACGGCGGGTATCGGTCAGGCATGAAAAAGGCGGGAATAATCCTTGCCCAGGCGGCTCCCCTGATGATTGTACTTTTCATTCTTTTCCCCAGGATTGAAGGAAGCCTGATAGGTATGCAGCACAGCGGAGAAGCAAAAACCGGGTTTTCGGATCAGCTCTCGCCGGGCAGCATATCGAAGCTGGCTCAAAACGACGAAACAGCATTCCGGGCGCAGTTCAAGGGCCCGATACCTCCGCCGGATACCCATTACTGGCGCGGCGTGGTGTTTGTGGGCTTTGACGGCAGAAACTGGCAGAAGGCAAAACGAGTGCCTGAATTAAAAAATGAACCCCGGGGTGAAAACACGGTAAAATACACGGTATCCCTGGAACCGCACAACAGCAGATGGCTTTTTGCCCTGGATATCCCCGTAAAGGCGCCTTCGAAAAGCGATACTCTCCGCCGCGACTTCACTGTACAGGCAGGCCGGGCAGTAACCAGAAAGCGCAGATACGAAATGGTTTCCCGCACCAAATACGAGGCCAGGGCCGGGTCCCGGGGGGTTGAAGAAGCATCCGGGCTGCCTGAAAACACGAACCCCGAAACCCGGAAGCTGGGAAAAAACCTGGCAGAGGATTCACAAGAACCTGAACAGATCGTTGAAAAAGGACTTGAATACCTGAAGGAAAAAGAATTCTCATATACACTCGAACCGGCTCTTCTGGGACAGGACCCGGTGGACGAGTTTCTGTTTGAATCAAGGCAGGGTTTCTGTGAACACTTTGCATCAGCATTTGCAGTGCTAATGCGCGCGGCGGGCGTTCCGGCAAGAGTGGTCGGCGGATATCTCGGAGGAGAAATCAACCCGTTTGCCGGGCACCTTATAATCCGCCAGTCTGATGCCCACGCATGGGTGGAGGTTTGGTACCCTGATAAGGGCTGGACAAGGGTGGACCCCACTGTGGCAGTGGCACCTCAGCGGCTGGAACAGGGGGCGGGCGGAGTGCTTTCCGGGGAAGGCAAAGAAGGAGGCCTCGCAGGGAGGTATTTAAGCCCGGTTAATTATCTTATCAAGAGGGTCAAGCTGGGCTGGGATGCTGTGAGCCTTCAGTGGGAGGCTCTTTTTGCAGGATATTCCCGGGACAGCCAAATGGCCCTGCTGAAGAAAATCGGCATCCACTGGCAGTCCTGGAAAACTCCTGCTGCCGCACTCGGTCTCGGCCTGGTGCTGGCAGCCGTGATCACTGCTTTATACTGGCTGATCCAGCTTCAGGGCCCGGTGCCGCGAAAAAGGGACCCGGTAAAAAAACAATACGAAAAATTCTGTACAAAGCTTGCCAGGGCGGGTATTTCAAGAAGCCCGGACACGGGTCCGCGGGAGTTTGCAGAATTCTGCGCGGCCCGTCTTCCCTTGCACAAGGACAAAATCCATGAAATAACCGAGACCTATATCAGGCTGAAATACAAAAAAGACCAGGATCCCGAAGATGCAAAACGCCTTAGGGCAATGGTGCGGACCTTTAATCCCGGCCCGGCCGATTACCGGAACCCGGAAGCATTTGACGCAGGCCTGCAGCAGGACTAGTGTTGGAGAATACAAAGGAAGCCCTGCGGCCGGGATCAGTTTTTTCGCTCCTGACCGCAAGAGCGCTCA
>JBKHES010000154.1:0-3994 GCA_046540695.1 Desulfobacterales bacterium | reverse complement strand
CTACGCAGGCGTACAGTGGAGGATGGACTTCTAAGAATGCCTGTGAAGTAAGTTAAGTGTCATAAGATCGTAATAAAAAAGCCGGGGAGGACAGCTTCCCGGCTTTTTAATTTTTTTGTTGAGGAGAAAGCCGTATGACCGGGCATGATCACGGAGACAATCATCACAATCACGATCATAACCATCATGACAAGGGCAGTGAACACGGGTCGCAGGAAATGCCCATGCATGAGAAGCTTGAAAAAATGGTCTCCCACTGGTTAAAGCATAATGCAGACCATGCAGAGACTTACCGCAGGTGGGCCCAGCGTGCCCGGGATGCGGGGCTGGAAGATGTCGCCAGGATCCTGGAATCCGTGGCTGAAGAAAGCCAGGCCATAAACAAGGATCTTGAAAAAGCAGGAAAAATGCTTGGGCAAAAGGGATGAAGTCCTCTATGCCAGGGGGACCACCATGGGCGCGCCTCTGTGTGTTGTGATATCCACCGGAACTTCGTATACGGCCCCTATAACATCCGGGGTCACGGTTTCCGGTCCGCCTGCCGCAAATATGCGCCCCTGTTTCAGAAAGATAAACCTGTCCGAGTAGCGAAGGGCCATGTTCAGGTTGTGCATGGTCATTACTGCCGCCACCTCGTGGGTGGCTGCAACCCGGCGGATGGTTTTTAAAATCTCGATCTGGTTTTTAAGGTCAAGGCTGCTTGTGGGTTCATCAAGCAGCAGAACTGAGGGCTCCTGTACAAGGGCGCGTGCAATGCTTACCTTCTGCAGCTCGCCTCCGCTTAGTTCTGTTACATACCTCAGGGAAAGCGCTTCGAGCCCCAGCCGGTGAATGGCAGCATTTGCAAGTTCCAGATCATGGGCTGCCGCCTTCCAGGTTATATGAGGCCGTCTACCGAGCAGCACTGCGTCAAAAACAGTGGTCCTTGAAGCCTCGGCTTTCTGGGCAACATATCCGAACCTGCGGGCGATCTGCATTGAATCAAGCTCGGTTATATTTTGTCCGTTGATGCTTATAATACCGGATTCCGGACGAAGTATTGCGTTTATACATCGCAGCAGAGTGGTTTTTCCCACCCCGTTGGGCCCTAAAATGGAGACCACGTGATGGGCCGGCACTTCAAATCCAACAGAATCAAGCACTGCAGCACTTTTATACTGAAATGAAACCTTGTCCACCGTAAGCATCATCTGTTGTATCCCCGGATAATAAGATATATAAACACGGGCGCGCCAAGAAACGAGGTCAGAATGGAAACCGGCAGCACGTGCGGGGCAAGAATAAGTCTTGCTGCCGTATCTGCGGCAAGCAGCAGAAGAGCTCCTGTCACACAAGTGCCGGGCAGCAGAAACCTGTGGTCGTCTCCTATAAGCCGTCTTACCATGTGCGGGCACACAAGGCCCACAAATCCTATGATTCCCAGAAAAGAGACCACGATCGCGGTAATAAAAGAAGCTGCCAGCATGCCTGCAAGCCGAACCTTTTCCACGCGCACACCAAGGCCGCGGGCGGTTTCATCGCCCGCGTCAATCGCATTATAATTCCAGCGGTTTAAAAACCCGTATGCAGCCACCAAAAGCAGCACCACAGATATAAGTCCGAGCTCGCCCCAGCTTGCCCTTGACACGTCTCCGAAAGTCCAGAAAACCATTGCAGCAAGTTCCACATCATCTGCAAAATACTGGAGAAACATGGTGCCCGCAGTAAAAAGAGAACCCAGGGCCACGCCCGCCAGCACCATTACTTCAGGCGAGGCCCGCCTTATGCGGGAAATCGCGATTATTACAAATGTGGCGATCAGGCTAAAGGCAAAGGCTGAAAATGTAACCGCGTAAAGGCCCAGGTTTTCGAGCCCTGCCGGAGCGGAGTCGCCTGATGTTGCAGGCCCGAGGACCATAACGCTTAAGGCCGCACCAAATGCGGCTGCATGTGAAATTCCAAGAGTAAATGGCGATCCCAGAGGATTTCGCAGGATCGACTGCATCATGGCCCCTGCCGCGGCAAGGCCTGCACCCGCTGCAATTGCGGTGAGAGCCTGCGGCATCCGAATCTGCCAGATGATTATATCATACTTGCCTGCAGAGCCCCTGCCAAAAAGACTTGCCAGTACTTCTGCCGGTGGTATGCTTACCGCACCCATGCACACGGATGCAATAAGCACAAGTGCAAGCAGTGCCAGGGTGCCGAGCACAAACGTTATCTTTCTGCCGATATGTGCGGTATATTCTTCGGGTATTTCAGTGTGTGTAAGATGCATTGCAGCTGGTTTACTCCTGGTTGCTTACCCTGTCAAAGACCTTTGCTTTAAACATTTCATCAAGTCTGCCAAACACGGCGTCTCCCACCAGGAAGGTAAAAATGTGATCGGCTTTTTGCGCCGGGTCAATGTCTGAGAAATTTTCCGGATACAGGTTTTTGCCTACAAAATAGGCGTTCGCAAATATGGAGCCGAAATTTCTCGCATACCAGTTATACGGCAGTACCCCGTAGACTTGCCTTTTTTTCACCGCCTCCAGGTGTTTGTAAGCTGGATCGCTGAAAAGCTCATCAAGGGCATTTTCCCCGGTATCGGCTGCCGTGCTTGAAAGATCCAGAAAAATCACATCAGGGTTCCAGGAAAGAATTTTTTCCCTTGCCACCCTGGCGTTTGAAAGGGTGTCTGAGGATTTGTCCGGATTTCCCGCCACATTTTTTGCATTGGTGAATACAAACGGAGGATATGCCGGCTGGGTTGAATCAACCCCGTGCGGTCCCTTGTATGCAATTCCTCCCACATAGGAGGTTTTCTTTTCTTTATCCGGGATATCTTCTGTCCGCGCTGCAAGGTCTTTGATCATTTCATCAAAAAAACCGGTTACCTGCTGCGCCCTGTCGCTTTTGTCCATGATCCTGCCCATAATGTGTAAAGCCTGGTAGAGGTCTTTGCGAAAGTCGCTTAAGTTGCCGTAGTTTAACACCACCACGGGAATTCCTGTTTTTTTCTGCAGCTCCACAGGGTCATGGCCCATGTCTGCAAAGGTCTTAAAGATGATTTGAGGCCGGGGCTCAAGTGCTGTGATCAGCTCAGGATTGTCTCTCCCGCGGAATTCCCCGAAAAGGGGCAGGTCCTGGAGCTCCGGATTTGCCAGAAAATAGGGGCGGGGGTCAGCTTCCTGCGGAGGGTTTTTTTCCATGCTGTCGACTGCAACCACATGATCGGCAGCCTCAAGGTATGTCAAAAGACGCAGGCATCCGGGCCCTGAGCAGATAACGTGCTCCGGTGAGCTCGGAACTTTGAGTTTTCGTCCTGCGGCATCTTTTATTGTTATCGTGTCCTGTGCGCCTGCAGCAGGGGCGGCCGCAGCAGCAAGCAGGAGTAAGACAAAAGCTGATATCGCGGTTTTTATACTTTGTCTGCGGATATGTTTCATTTTTATTTATCTTTCCGAACAATCGCGGCACAGAACCATGCCGTCTGTTTTTGTTGTTTTTTGGGCCATGGCCGGCTCTTTGCATTTCCGGCATATGACCGAGCGGTCGATTTTTGCTTTTTGCGGCAGGTTGATATCAGCAGATTTTATTGAAAACAGATCGCTTTCGTTCATCTCCAGGATTTGTTCGCTTCGCTGCCGGTGCAGTTTAAAAAAACGCTTTCTTTCGGATTCATCCGCAGTGCCTGCCATTACTTTTTCAAGAAGCTCCATGTGTTCGCCTTCGGGGGAAAACGCCTCCGGCTGAAGCGAAATCCTCACCCCCCGGCCTGTATTGCGGCTGGCAATGGTAAAAACCATCTTTCCGTAATCTTTGAATATCAAATTGCCCTTGCCGAACGTGCATCCGGTCAGCACCTGGACCGCATCAGCGCTGCAGGCGTCTGTTTCCACAATGGCAACCAGCTCTTCATCCTCTGAGCGCTCCTGGTCAAGCCGTTTTAAGCCGGCCCTGGCCGCGCGGTAGCCTATGGAAAGACCGGGGCACAAATGGCCGTGGAATTCCAGGCATTTTTTGAAATCCT
>JBKHES010000153.1:0-4045 GCA_046540695.1 Desulfobacterales bacterium | reverse complement strand
GATGAGGAGTCTTCTTCCTCCTGGTCATCGTCGGTTTCGCTGTCAGTGCTGCTTTCGTCAGTGGATCCGTCATCTGTGGAATCATCAGTATCGTCTTCTTCTGTCTGGTCCGTATCCCCGTCTTCATCATCTTCAGGGGCCGTAAATTCAACTATTTCCGAGAATTCGCTTTCATTGTCGTCATTGTCAAAGCTTTTGGCGGCCACTTCGTATTTTGCACCCGCTTCAAGATCCGACAGCACTGCGCTTGTGGTCTCGGGATCGTCTATGGTGATATCCGGATCAGCTGAGTCGAAATCATAGCCTTTTTCGCCGTAGTAAATGTAATATCCGGTGACCCGGTCGTCATCGGGCTGGTCCCACTGAAGGGTCACTTCCGCGGCATACGCCGGAAGGCCCGGGAGCACAAAAAGCGCGAGAATTATAAAGCCGAGCGTTTGAGTAATAAAGTTAACCGGAGATCTTCCGGGCATTGTAGTATCCTCCTGAAGTTGTTTTTGCCTTTACAGAGCAAGTCGGGTGCCATATGTTTAAAAATGATTGGCCACGGGTTTCGCGGAAGATACTTTGTCCTTGTAAAACAGGGTGTTGACAGGCTGGAAATATTCAGGCTGGAAGGTGTAGACAAAAATCTTACGTATATTTTAGTGCACGGTTGAACAGAAAAATATACGTTTCCAGTGTCCCGGCGGTCTAAATCAGGAGGGTGAGGCGCATGAGCACTGAAGAGTTAAGGCATATGATAGGCAGGGCCGGCAGAATGGCCGCTTTCACCGGCGCGGGGATTTCAGCTGAAAGCGGGATTCCAACTTACAGGGGTGCATGCGGGGTCTGGAACAAATACGATCCTGACAAGTAAACCGCGATCCCACGCCTCTTGATTCCATGGCTGACCTGGTGATCCGGGAAAGTGCATCAGAGGTTTTGCCCGGTGCTCTGCAAGATTAGTCCCTGGTTTTGAAGGTTTCATGCAACCTTGTTTGCCAGGGTGCCGATTTTTTCAATGCTTATTTCTATTCTGTCTCCCGGGTTCAAAAAAACCGGTGGTTTCCGGGCGACCCCGACTCCGCTTGGGGTGCCTGTTAAAATAACCGTGTCAGGCAAAAGAGTTGTGTCTTCTGAAAGATACTCTATCAGCCGGGCAACTGAAAATATCATGTCAGAGGTACTGCTTTCCTGCATGGTTTTTCCGTTTACCGAGCACGAAATCGCAAGGTTTCCGGGGTCTTGTATTTCATCTGCAGTTACAAGGGCCGGCCCCAGGGGGCAGAAGGTGTCAAAGCTCTTGGCCCTGACCCACTGGCCTCCTCCCGCATGCTTCTGCCACCATCTGGCAGAGACGTCGTTTCCTATTGTATAGCCCTTTACGTATGAAAGAGCATCTGCGGCGGAAACGTTTTTCGCCTCCCTACCCATGACAACCGCGAGTTCAGCCTCGAAATCCGCCTGGGCCTTTTTCCTGCAGGATTCAGGCAGCACGATGTCCCGGTCGTGACCTGCTGCGGCAGCAGGGTTTTTCATGAACAAAATAGGGTAGGGCGGCAGTTCCATGCCCGTTTCCTCTGCGTGCTGCCTGTAGTTTAATCCTATGCAGAACAGGGCCGCGGGCTTGACCGGCGGCAGGTATCGTTTGATTTCCAGGGCGCGTCCAGTTGGGATCCAGTCGCCGTGGCCGGTTTGCGAAACCTCACTGGCCCGTCCGTCCTCAGGGTCAGTGCCGACCCTGGTTATCCCCTGGCTGTCTTTGAATCGAATAATTTTCATGCGGGTTCTCCTCTCTGTCCTTTTCTGCAGGATTTCGGGCAGGCCGCGGACAAAAACGGTCAGACAATGAATTTTGCCTTTTGTTTTTTTTCTTCGATTTCTTTTACCTTCTTTTTTAAAGCGCACACTGCGCAGGTATCGGAAAGCGAAGGCTGCCCGCAGATTACGCATTCCGTGAACTCATCTTTTATGTTAAGCTCCTTTGGCTTTTTGAGATAGGAAAAAAGAAAGCCCCGCTTGATTCCGGGCATGTTTTCGTCTAAGTATTCAAGGGCTTCCGCGAAATAGTTGCTGGTGGCGCCAGTGGAAAGCGGGCATGAGCCCCGGGCTGGCTGTATGCCAGTGAACCTGCAGTATACCAGTATCTCCTTTATCTCAAGGCGGTGCAGGGGCTTTATTTTTGCGGGCACAGCAGGATGCGGCGACGGCAGGTATGGAAACTGGCGCCTTACAAATTCCTGGCGGTCACCCACCAGGTTGCCAAGCAGTCGGCCTGCCTCGTCATCGAGGTTGTGTCCGGTGGCAAGGCAGCCGAAGCCCTGTTTTGCAGCCAGCCGGTTTAAAAATTGCCTTTTCAGCCTGCCGCAGACCGAGCATATCTTGTTTTTGAGAATATCGTATATTTCCGGAATGCTGTACCCGAATTCATCTTTAAGGCTGTATTCAACCCAGGGCAGGCCCCGCGAAGTTGCGAATTCCGCCACTGCATCCCTTGAAACCCCGGAGAACTCATCCATGCCGAGGTTTATGTGCAGACCCTTTGTTTCATAACCCAGCTCGTGGAGAACAGACCATGCAGCCAGGGAATCCTTGCCCCCGGAGACCGCTACCATAAGGGGTGCGTTTATTTCCGGGCCCGCCTTTTTAAGCCCCCGTTGCACCGCGGTCCGGAAAAAGTGCAGGAAACATGGCCTGCAGAACCTGGAGTTGTGCGCGGGCAGGGAAACCTCTGCCCTTTGCCTGCACCTGCTGCATTTGGCCTGCCGGGGCAGTTCCGGGAGTTGTTTGCTCATGTCAGGAGTCCTGTTTTTACAGGGTTGATGGCACCAATAAATGTTTTAAGAGTTTTCAAGAAATTCTCTGATCTCTTTGGCAGTGTCTTCCGGAGACCAGATCGTAAAGGATTCCTGGTACTGGTATACAAGCGAAGGAGTCTCTGTGCACCATACCTGGGGGACAAGATACAGCCTCGGGGAAATCCTTAGCTGAAGCCAGTAATCCTTTCTTCCCTCCAGCGCCGGCATCCAGCCGATGTTAAGGCTGTAGATCCCCTGCTGTCCCAGGTAGCCGGCAACCGAGTTGAGCATTTCAGATGCCTCCTGCAGTTGGGCTTTACTTAATTCAAACAAGGTCTGTTTTTCAGGAAAAATTCCAACAACATCAGTCAGGGCGCTTACAGGTACGAAATCCGTGAGCCAGATGCTGTGTTTTTTCCTGCTGATAAGGCGGCTTTCGTTTTTAGTTTCAGCCTCTGTGTAGTCCTGCCAGTAAGTCCGGCCGTTATCTGCAAGGTATTTGCTGCTGGCCGAAAGCATGCTCTGCAGAAAGTTGCCCGGCGCCTCTGTGGCATAGACCTGGAAATGGGGATGCACCTGGCTTGAGCCTGCAGCAGGCATGTAATTCCATGTCACAAGCCCGTAAGTGATTTTTTTATCTTTTACCACCCTTTCCAGGTAGTCAATTGAATTTTCAAAAGCGTCCCTGAAAATTTCCGGGGTAAAATCGGTCAAGGCCCTGAAGTGCTTTTTGCACAGCACGGTAAGCGCGCTGTGGGCGTCATAGGGCAGAAGGTTGGGAAACACCACGGATTCGCCTTTTTGCAGCCGGCCTTCAGGGATCTGCTCCGGCGGGAACTTCGGAGTAATGTTGAAGACGTTCTGCGGGCAGAAAGGGCAGTTTTGTTCCGAATCTTTGATAATTTTGGAAAAATCCGCCGAAGGCGGTTTAAATCCCACAAAATGGGCCAGCCTTCCTGTTCTTCCTGTAAGGGGGTCCCTGCGGACCTCGCACCTTGCCTCTGAGAGCTCAAAATTTTTAAAAGGGTTTAAAAACGAGGCAACTTTGTCGTTTTTTTCAAAGTGTAGTCCCATGATCAGCCTCCAGTTTTAATAGGTTGATGCGAGTCCTTGCAAAAATCATTGCCGGTTACGCCATGCCGGATTTAATCATGATAGCAGAAATATGGCCTGAAACACAAAAACCGGAATTTGGTTTTTTCCCGAAATCGGGTTCGGAATCGGGATCGAAGCCACATACCGCTGCCGATTTTTCAGTTTTAAGC
>JBKHES010000152.1:0-4082 GCA_046540695.1 Desulfobacterales bacterium | reverse complement strand
CGCAGGGCTTCCTTCCTGCAAAAACATCGGGCCATGTGGTAAGCTTTTTACGATAGCATCATTCGTTTCTCTGTATCAAAATGCGCCTCAAGGGAGCCGTCTGCCAGAATGTGATAAATAAAAACCTCCTTGTTTTTCAGGTTTCTGGAGACCAGCAGAGTGCGGTGGCAGGAAAGCGGCTCTTTTTCGGCACACATAAGGCACACCCTGTTTTCCGCAGCAGCCCGTACCACCTGATCCAGACCCCGGCTAAATTCCTGTCTGCGTGCCAGACGGGCAAAGCTTACCTGACCGTGCTCGTAGCAATCCGGATCATCAGGCCTTGCTCCGAGCTGTTTTCCGGCAAACACGTATTTTATGCCTGCGTTTTGAAGCCACCGGCCCAGGGGCTTGTAGCAAAACTGAGGATGTATCCGGCTGTAAGGCCTGGAGCGGACGTCGAATACTGTTTCAATCCCGTGCTTTTCAAGGAGCGCGACAAAGTTTTCAATGCTGTGGCCGGAATGCCCTATTGTGTAAATTTCAGCCATTTTTCCCATAAAAATCGCCGTGGGTCTTTTAAGGCTCCTTTATCCGCCTGTTGCGGCAAGCAGCCACTGAAGCCTGCCGGGCTTTTTAGCAATGGCGCCTTCCGGGCAGATTTCTATGCAGCAGTAGCAGCGGATGCATTCTGCGTAATCGTATACTGGGATGTCTTTTTTGTTTTCCGGAGGACTGATGGCCCCGGCAGGGCATATTTTCAGGCACTCAAGGCAGCCGGTGCACAGGTCCCGGCGGGGCACGGGGCGCTCCACAAAAAGGTTCTTAAATGTCGGAGTGTTAAGGGGCCACCTGTCCGAGCCCACAAAAAGGGAGCCCCCGGTTGGGGGGGCAAAGTCGCTGACCCGAAGGTTTTCAACGGGTTCGCCTGCAATTGTTATATCTTCAGGGGATTTTGCCCACCATCTTCTTTCAAATCCCCGTGAAACTGTCGGGGCTTTCCGGGTATCCAGGCCGGCCACTCGCGCGGCGGCCCAATCCAGAGCCACTGCGTCTTTTCCCGCCAGCACCGAGTTCAGCCGCCTGGGGCGTCCGCCCCTTCCCGGGCCTTCCCCCTCCAGTGCCCATATTGCATCCATGACGTGTACAAACGGTTTTTGAGGATCAAACCCGAAAGTCATGGCTCCGTAAAGATCGAGCAGGAAATCGGCAAGGTCGCTGTGGCAGGGCAGGCGCAGGTGCATTTTTGATTTTTCCATGCCTGCCATGGCCCCGAATAGCAGCTTTACCGCCCCTGTTATGTAAGTTATTCCGTGGGTCTTGAACTTGGGCAGGCAAAGTATCATGTCCGCATCAAAATAGGCCCGGGCAATATCAATGTGCTTGAACCGGTGTGCTCCTTGAAAATGAATGGTTCGCACGTCAGAAGGATCCGCAGTTATAATGCCTTCTTCTCTGATTACTTCAGAGTAGCCGGTCTTTTTTATCACCCGGTTAAGGGAGTGAACAGCAGGGGACTCAACCAACACCGGTGTTCCGCCGTTTTCTTTTACAATCCTGACCGCAGCCCTGAAAAATTCAGGGTGGGTGATAATCCCGCTGTTATCATCAGCCACGGTAAGCAGGTTGGGCTTTACCGCAACCCGGAGGCCATTGAAATCCCCAACTGCAATCCCGGCAAGAGACAGGCTGTTTTCAATCGCCTCTCTGATAGGGTCTTTTTCATAACTGCTGCATTTGACAAGTGACACAACCGGCATGGGCCTGTTTATCCCTTATCCTGAACCACCGCGTTCAGGCTGCAGGGCACAAACCTGTGAATCGGTGTGCCCAGGCTGCTGCGGTGGGTGTTTTTGGTCAGCTCGTTTACGTTTATGCCGTGGACTTCATCTCCGTATCGCAGCCCGAATCCGTGAGGTATTATCACCATATTCCTGCGGACCTTACGGGTTGTCTGAAGGGGGCCCCGGACAGAGCCTGCCTCCGTGGCCACTTCCACCTTTTGTCCGTCTTTGAGTCCTCGTGATTCGGCCTCTTCCGGGTGAACTGCCACTGTACAGTCACGTTTGCCATGGTTCCACTCCGGATTGCGCATCAGGGTGTTCGCGTTGCGGTCAAAGTGCCGGCCTGCATTCAAAATCAGCGGGAACTCTTCGGGCAGTGCCAGATCCGCGGCCTCTGAGTACGGGTCGAGCGCCCTTGTTTCGTCTTCCAGCTCGGCAATGTATATTTCCAGCCTGCCGGAATCGGTTTTGACCATGTCCATGTTTTTATCCGTATCTGCCATTGCAGCGCATATTCCCTGGGGATAGTCCAGCAGTTCCCTAAAGATGCGCTCGCCCTGGTCAGGTCCGGGCTCAAATCCGGCCCTGGCTGCGTTTTTCCGGAATGTTTCGGGCGCTGTCATCAATAGGCCCCATATGGCTGCCAGGGCCGCGGAATCCCACTGCCTGCCGAGGGTCCGTGCCAAGACAAATGGCATGGCTTTTAAGGCTTTTGGTTCGGTTCCCGCCCATTGCATGAGCCCTGCGCCGAAATCCAGCCTGTCGCCTGCCGCTGCCCGGCGGACTTCCTCCGGGATGTGAGGGATAAGTCCCAGCTTGTCAGCCAGCAGGGTGGTGATCTGGGAGGACTCAAGACACGATCCGGGCGGGTCAACAACCGGCCGCCTGACCTGGAAAAATACTTCCGGGAAGGTGTTGGGAAAAAACGTGGCGTCCCATGATTCGTAAAACGTTCTGCAGGGAAGCACGTAATGGGCGAACCTGGCGGTTTCGCTCATGACGATGTCGTTTACAACCAGCAGGTCCAGGTTTGAAAAGGCCTTTTCAAATGCCCGGGTATCCGGGTAGGAGCGCAGGGGGTTTACAGCGCTTGCATAAACGCATCTCAGTCGCCCGGGCTGAGCCGACATTATTTCCTCGGGCATGACAGCAGGCGGAAATGAGCCTGCAGCAGCCGGGGGCATGCCGGTCTCCAAAGTACGCCATGTTTCAGGTTTTCTTTCGTCCGCGTGAAAACCCAGGGGTACGACAAAGCCCGGGATAACGTTTCCGCCCCTGACACAGTAAATTCCGCAGACAGCCCCCAGTATCATGAGCAGGTAAAGGCTGAGCATTCCTTTTCTGCCCATGTAAAGTCCGAGGTCCGGGTGAACCGACCATCTCCTGGCTGCCATGAGCCGGCACAGCTCGTATACCTGGTCGAATTCCAGCTCGCAGGCCTCGATTGCGGCCATGTGATCAAAATTTTCAAACCATGGCCTCACCCTGTCCCAGCCTTCTACGTGACTGCTTATATAATCCGAGTTTTCCCAGCCCTGTTTTATGATAACCGAGATCATGGCCTTTAATAAAAGTGCGTCCGCGCCGGGCCTCACCGGCAGATGAATGTCGGCAATAGCAGCGGTCTCGCTTTTGCGGGGATCCACAGAAACCAGTATTCTGTTCGGATCTTTTGATATTTCAGTCAGGGTCTTTCTGGCCCTGGGCATCTGGTGGCTTTCCATGCCGTTCCATCCCCAGGCCACAAGCATTTCAGTGCCGTGTTCGTCCGCAATGGCAATATTATACTGCTTGCCCAGAATGCGGCCGAAAAGCCACCATGCATCAGAAAATTCCTGCCCTGCAGAGGAGTAGTAATACTGCGAGCCCATGCCCCGCAGCCACCCCAGGCCGAACGTGGCCTCCATGTGCCCGCCCTGGGCGCTGCCGCCTATGTAGGCAAAACTTTCAGGGCCGTGTTTTTCCGCAATGGCCAGCATTTTTTCGCTGATCTCGTTTGCAGCCCTGTCCCAGGATACCGGTTCAAAGCCGTTGTTCACCTTTTTCAGCGGCTCTGTCACCCGGTCTTCAGGGTACTGATGATAGGCGACGTTAAGGCCTTTCCTGCAGACATATCCCCGGCTGCGGGGATTGTCCCTGTCCGGCCTGGCCCGCACAATGCGGCCGTTTTCCACCAGCAGCTCCAGGCCGCAGTTCTGGGCGCACAGCACGCATCCTGTCTTATGCCATTTTCCCATGATCTGTCTTTCGCGGTTTAGGGTTACAAAATTCTTACGCCTCCAGTTTTCCACCGGCAAAGGCAGGTGTCAATGCATATTC
>JBKHES010000151.1:0-4133 GCA_046540695.1 Desulfobacterales bacterium | reverse complement strand
TTTCGATCAAGCTACGAAAGAAATCAGAAAAGGAACTTGATATATGCCGATTCCCGCGATTTGAAAAAATCACCGGGAATTGCCGGGGAGGGGGTGTATTAATGAAAAATTCCAGCGGAGAACTCGTTGTCGTGTGCAAGCGCGAATGCGCCACCTGCGAAATGATAGTGCCTGTTTTAAAAGAAATGGAGACAATGGGAGTCAGCCTTACGGTATATGTCCAGGACGACCCCGGCTTCCCGGAGGACGTCTCACGGGTGATCCACGACGAGCAGCTTGAAAACTCACGGCGTCTCGGCATTGAAACAGTGCCCACCCTCATCCGGTTTGAGCAGGGCAGGGAAGCCGGCCGGGTTCAGGGCTGGGACCGCGCGGAATGGAGAATTCTTGCAGGGTTAAAAGAACTTGGCCGTGACCTGCCCGAATCCCGCCCGGGATGCGGGGCAAAAAACACGGAGCCCGGCATTGCAGAATCACTGGCCGTGCGCTTCGGGGATGTGGCCCTGTCATCCAGGCGCATTGAACCGGGAGAGGCTGAAGACGAAATGGAGGTCTGCCATGCCCGGGGCTGGACAGACGGCCTGCCTGTGGTGCCGCCCACCGAGGTCCGGGTTGTGCGCATGCTGGAAGGCACCTCAAGGGATCCGGCAGAAGTGCTGTCGGAAATACCCCCCAACAATGCCCCCTGCACGGTTGAAAAGGCCGCAGTGAACGCTGTGATGGCCGGATGCAGGCCCGAGTACCTTCCCGTGGTGCTTGCCGCGGTTGAAGCCGCGTGCACAGACGAGTTCTGCCTGCACGGCCTTGTTGCCACAACCTATTTTTCAGGGCCCGTGATAATAACAAACGGTCCGGTAAGGCGCAATCTGGGCATGAACAGCGGGATAAACGTTTTCGGGCAGGGCTGCCGGGCAAATGCAACCATAGGCCGCGCCCTTCAGCTTATAATAAGAAACGTGGGCGGAGGAATCCCCGGCGGGGTCGACAGGGCGGTGTTCGGAACCCCTGGAAAATACACCTTCTGCTTTGCGGAAAACGAGGAGGACTCCCCCTGGGAGCCTCTTTCAGTTGAGAGGGGCTTTAACAGGGAGGCTTCCTGTGTCAGCCTTTTTGCAGGCGGCGAGGTCCAGGGGGTGACAGACCAGAGGTCGCGCGATCCCGTGTCTCTGTCAAAGACCTATGCAGCCGGCCTGCGCTCGGTTGCCCATCCCAAGATCGCCATGGCCGCGGATGCCGTGCTTGCTGTATCGCCCGAGCACGGGCGTGTTTTCAGGGAGGCGGGCTGGACAAAGGCTGACCTGAAAGATGAGCTTTACCGGCTGCTCACAGTACCGGGAAAGGACCTGGTGCGCGGGGCAGGGGGCATTGCAGAGGGCGTGCCCGGGGATTTCGCGGACTCGGAAGTGCCCAAGTTCCGTCCGGGCGGACTTGATATTGTTTTTGCAGGGGGGCCCGCAGGCATGTTTTCGGCAATACTGGGCTGCTGGGTGGCAAGCGGCCCAAGGGGAAGCAGTTCAGTGACAAGGGAGATACGGCCATGACAGGGAATATCAAGCTTCTTGATCCAACCGCGGAAAAAGAGCCCGCGGTGCGCGGCAGGGCCAGGCGCCCGGAATCACTTGAAAAAGTCGTAGTCGGGCTGGTTGATATTTCAAAGCCCGGAGGTAAAGCGTTTTTAGACGAGATGGAGGAATTGCTCAACCAGCGCGGCATCGTGACCCGCAGATATCAGAAACCCGCTTACACCAAGCCCGCGCCCGTTGATCTCAGGCAAAAGATAGCTGCGGAATGCGGCGCAGTGATACAGGCGCTTGCGGACTGAGGTTCGTGTACTTCATGCAGTGTGCATGACATGGTTGACCTGGAAGAACGCGGCATACCCTCGGTATACACGGCTTCGGCGGAGTTTGAACAGGCAGGCACGGCCCAGGCCCGGGCCCTTGGCTTCGATCCTGCGGCGGTTTTCGTGCCCCATCCCATCCAGGACCGGACGGATGAAGAAATACGGGCACTGGCAAGGCAGGCTGCAAAGGACCTGGTCAGGGCCGTTGTGAAGGCGTGAACAGCAAAACAGGCTGGCTCTGTCGCGGTTTGCACGCGGTTTTCCGCATGTTTTTCATGTTTCAGCGGCCGAGCGGGGCTGTATGAAGGTGCATGCCCCCGTCTATTATAAGGGTTTCTCCGGTGGTAAGATCAGCTCCGCCTACAAGGGCGGCCACGGTTTGGGCCACGGTTTCGGGGGTGGCGGTTTTGTTAAGAGGTGCAGCCTGTTCATACTGGTTTTTTATGGTTTCGTAGGCCTCTTCCCCGAGGCCCTTTTTCAGCCATTCGCCTGCCACGAATCCCGGGCATACAGCGTTGACCCTGATCTGCGGGCCGAGCACCCGGGCAAGAGACAGGGTCATCGTCACAAGCGCCCCCTTGGATGCGGCATATGCAACCGAGCTGCCCACTCCCGTGAGCGCGGCAATGGAGCCCATGTTTACGATGTGGGCAGTTTCCGCCTGCCTTAGTGCTGCTTCCGCCGCCCGGGTCATCTGGAAAGGCCCAACCAGGTTGACCTCGTAGATGTCCATGAAATCCTGTTTGTCCAGGCCGGATAGATCCTGGTGGCGGCAGAATTTGGTGGTACCCGCGTTGTTGACAAGTATCTCCAGGCTGCCGAAGTTTTCTGCGGCCGCGTCCACGAGTTTCTGGCAGTCCGCGTCCCTGGATACGTCTGCCTGCACGGTTATGGCCTGCGCCCCTTTTTCCCTGCACCGGGCTGCGACCTCTTCTGCTCCCTTCCGGTTTCTGCTGTAATTTACCGCAATGCTGCATCCGCGTTCCGAAAGTTCAACCGCGATCGCCGCGCCTATGCCCGAGGATGAACCTGTTACAATTGCTGATTTGCCTTCTAGATCCATGATTTTCCCTGCCCGCAGGTTGCCTTTTTATAAGTGCACAGGCCCCGGTCAGGAAAAGAGCCGGGGCGGTAGTCCGGCTCTTTTCCTTTCCCAAGAGGACTACAATGAAGACTTCCTTTTAAAGAGAAGGCTTCATTGTTAAACATTGTCTTCGATTTAAAAAATATCAAACAATTTTTCGGGGTCGCCCGTGAAAAGGCCCGGTTTCCTACATCCTCAGAAATCCGGGCATTTTTTGCTCAACATTTAAGCCCGCCTCGATTCTGTCTGTTACCTGCTGTTTCTGCGCCGGGAACCTGTAGCCCTCGTAGTCGTGGGAAAGCAGCAGTCCGCCGTCAGGGCCCCGCCAGTAGTTGCCTGCATGGTCAAAGCAGACCCTGGAGGTTACATCGAGTTTTTCCATGGTAAGTTTCAGCTCCCTTAGCTGCCCGTGGGGGGTAAGAAGCTCGAACGTGCCGTTTTGCACTTCATCGTTCAAGGGCGTGCCGGGCAGGGGCCTGAAAGGCCTGGAGCGTATGTAGTGCGGGTTTATCTCGTTTAAAACACGGGCGGTTTGCCTTGCGTGGGCCTCCCACCTTTCTTTTCCGCCAAGGCCCGGCATCCAGTATTCTGATACCTGGAATCCCGCCTCCATAGCCCTGCGGCCCCCCTTGATGTGGCCTTCGGAATCGGTTCCCTTCCTGATCTTTTTTAAAAGCACGTCATCTCCTGTTTCCAGGCCTATGTGGAGCCGGTTGAGGCCTGCTTCGCGTATGGCTTTTAAATCCCCGGGCTTTTTTTGCGCAAGGGTCCTGGAGCGGGCATAGGTGGTGACGCGCTCGATGGACGGAAACCTGCGCCTGAGATACTCCAGGGCCTCGACAAGGTCAGGGGTCTTCATGATAAGCGTGTTTGCATCCTGGAGAAAAGCGGTGCGCCCGCCTGAAATCAGCCAGTGATAAAGCATGACGAATCCCTGGTGGTATTCGAGTTCCGGGTGGTTTCCCAGAAACTTTGCAGCCGCGTTTCTGCCGATCTCCTTTTTCCCCCCGCGCCTGCCGGAGAGTTCCAGCAGTTCATCGCGTATTGCAGCCATGGAGTCAATATCAGACTTGATTTGGTCTATCGGCCTGATTTCGAATTTCTCGGTCTTGTACATGGCGCAGAAAGCGCACTTGTTCCACGGGCAGTTGCGGGTGAACCGCAGAAGCAGGGAACTGCTCCCGCCCTCGCTCGGCGGCCGGTAAA
>JBKHES010000150.1:0-4201 GCA_046540695.1 Desulfobacterales bacterium | reverse complement strand
AAAGTTAGTTTAAGCTATTTTCATTCCGTAATTTTTCATTTTATTGACAAAAACAAACCTCGGCTCTTATTGTTCCTCATGTCCTTTTAATAAAAGGGGCTTGCCCTGGCAGAACTTATTTCAGCCCGGCAATCCGAATTTCCGTACAAGGAGGATGAAAAGTGAGACCAGGTATTTGCCTTTTTACAAAAATTTTGCTCATGGGATGTGCGTTTATGATCCCTGGCATGTCGGCCCTTGCAGAAGAAGGGCGGCAGCTTATTATGGCAACCACCACCAGCACCGACAATACCGGGCTGCTCGAATACCTGGAGCCGCATTTTGAAAAAGAAACAGGCATCAACCTTCGCTGGACCGCGACAGGGACGGGAAAGGCCCTTGAATTGGGGAAAAACTGCGATGTGGACGTGCTTTTGGTCCACGCACCGGAGGCTGAGAAAAAATTCGTTGAAAACGGCCACGGAAAAAACCGGACCGAGATAATGTATAATGATTTCGTTATAACCGGGCCTGAATCCGACCCCGCAGGAATCAGGGGAAAACCGGCAGCAAGGGCGCTGGACCTTATTAAAGACAGGCAGGAAGACTTTGTTAGCAGGGGGGATGATTCGGGTACTCACAAAAAGGAACTCTCCCTATGGCAGGAGGCTGATCCGGACGTGCCGGACAAGCAGGCCTGGTACATCCAGACCGGCCAGGGCATGCTGGCAAGCATCAGGATTGCCGAGGAGCGATCTGCCTACATAATGACCGACCGGGGCACTTATATAAAGTACGAACATGAAAAAAACGGAAACCCCGGGCTTGAAATCCTGGTTGAAGGCGGAGCACCCCTTCGCAACCAGTACAGCGTCATAGAGGTCAACCCCGAAAAATGCCCGGGTGCAGAGGCAGATGCTGCACGGGAGTTCTCAGACTGGATGGCCGGAAAACAGGCCCGGCAGCTTATAAGCGACTTCAAGCTCCTCGGGAAAACCCTGTTCACACCAAACCCCGGGAAATGACTTCCCCGGTTTCACCGCGGATTTAAAAACTCATGGACTTTATTCTCCAGGGACTTGCAGAGGCGTTCACCCTGCTGTTTACAGGTGATGCAGAGACCTTTTCCGCTGTGGCAGCAACGCTTAAGGTCTCCGGGCTTTCAATGGCTGCAAGCCTGACAATCGGTATTCCCCTGGGTTTTGCCCTGGGCTGCCTGCAGTTTCCCGGTAGAAGGCAGGCGCGCCTGGTGGTGGACACGCTTCTGTCCCTGCCCACGGTTTTTATCGGTCTCCTGGTCTACGCGTTTATATCGCGCCAGGGTCCTCTGGGGGACATGGGCCTGCTTTTTACCCTTCCCGGAATCGCCATAGGGCAGACAATTCTTGCCCTGCCCATAGTAATAGCCCTAAGCGCCACTGCAGTTGAAAGCCTGGATACGGGACTGCGCACAACTCTTCTTTCCCTGGGCGCCGGCAGAAGGCAGCTCGTTTTAAGTACACTTTGGGAGGCGCGCCACGCAGTCCTTGCCGCAGCACTGACCGCATACGGACGTGTCATGACAGAGGTGGGGATCTCAATGATGATAGGCGGGAACATCAAGTGGGACACCCGCACCATAACCACAGCAATTGCCCTGGAAACCGGCAGGGGTAAATTCTCAACCGGCATGGCTCTGGGACTGGTGCTTCTGATGATTGCTTTTGCGGTAAACGCCGGGGTTTCTTTTCTGCGGAGAAGATAGGGGGAATATGGCTGTCTACAGGCTCGAAAACATAGTGCATCGCTACGGCGGCAGGCCGGTGCTTTCAGTGCAGGACTGGTCGGTGGCCGAGGGCTCGATAACCGGACTTTTTGGCCCCAACGGCAGCGGCAAAAGCACGCTTTTAAGCCTGCTCGGATTCATTGAGCAGCCATCGGCCGGACAAATCTATTTCAAGGGGGCCAAAGCGGGCGGACCCTATAGCAGGCATATACGAAGCCGCGTGGCGCTGATGCCCCAGGAGTCATATCTGCTCAAGCGCACGGTTTACCAAAACATAGCCTACGGACTGCGTATCCGGGGGGACAGGTCAAACGAAAATGAGCGGATCAGGCAGGCACTCTCGCTTGTGGGCCTGGATGCCGAGCGGTTCGGCGGACGGCGATGGTACGAGCTTTCCGGAGGCGAGGCAAGGCGCGCCGCCCTTGCAGCGAGGCTGGTTTTAAACCCTGAAGTGCTGCTGCTCGATGAACCGACAGCCGGCGTGGACGCAGCGAGCGCCCAGATGATGAAGAAGGCTGCTGCAGAAGCACATCTGCGGCACGGAACAAGCATTGTTATTGCAAGCCATGACATGCAGTGGCTCGAAGACATCTGCCATGATATTGTTTACATGTTTTCAGGAAAAATCCTTGGAAAGGTAGGAAAAACATTTATCTTCGGGCCGTGGGAAAAAACGCGGCCCGGGCTGGCAGCCAGGCGCATGGCGGACGGCCAGGTGTTTGAGGCTCAAAACCCGCCCGAAAACCCCGCGGGCGCGGCTGCGGCAATCGATCCTGCAGATATTACCATTCATGCTTCCCAGAAAGAAGTGCCGCGCGGGAAATCCCCACTTAAGGGCACGCTTATGAGGGTGTCGCTGGAAAAGCACTCCGGCCGGGTAAGGGCGTCAGTTTCAGTCGGCCACACTGAATTTATAGTCTATCCCGGCCCGCAAACCCTTGCCCGGCATAACCACCAGCCGGGCGCAGTCGTATGGGTGGCATATCATCCTGACAGGGTGGACTGGTACGGGGTTTCAGCAGATCAGCACGAGGCCGCAGATGCTCGACATACGTATGGACTCTGAGCCGTTGTGGTATTCCGTGCCCTTCATGCTCCATCCCGCAGCCTCGTAGAGTTTTGAAACGTTTACGCCGAAGCCTGACATGGACTCTCTTGCGCGATCCGGGTTTCTGCATTCGCCTTTTTCCGAAACCACCCGGCACTCATTATAGTCGCGGCAGAAAACCTTTTTGCAGGAGTTTCCCGCATATCCCCGGGCGCCGGAAAATCCCGCTTTAACAGCTGACTGCTCAATTCCGGCGGCGGTTTCGTGGAGAAGCTGAAAAAGCTCCCTGCTCTGGCCAGAATACATGATATCAGAGGGCACCTCTATTTTGAAAAACACCGCCCTGCTGAAAGTTTCCAGCTTCTTTCGCATGGCTGAAGGCCCAGCCACATAAGGAGGGCAGCTTTTAGACAGCCCGTAGTTCATGCACTTTGGATTGCTGCATTTTTCCGCAAGCACGTCTTCAACAACAATTCTGTCAGCGGATAGCACCACTGCATCCGTCGCGCCGAGGTTTCCGGCCTCATCAAGCAGTTGCCTGAGTTTTTTGTCTGTTTCATTATCGGCACAGTCCTGCCCTGCATACTCATTCATACCCGGCTCCGGATCCTGCTGCCCGCCCCTACCCATTTTCAGCCTCCCTTGCGCATTCAACGCACAGCATTACGCTTGGATCGATTTCCAGCCTTTTTTCAGGAATGTCTTCTTCGCAGTTCATGCAGTAACCGTAATCCCCGGTGCTCATTCTGTCCAGAGCCCTTTGAATCCTCATCTTTTCCATGCCTGAAAGCCGCCTTGCCGCCTGGGTCATGGCCTGCTGCTGCATTGCATCCATGCGCGAAACCCGACCAACGCGGGCCTGGTCGAGTTCCACGGGACCGGAGCTTTCCTTTCCCTTCTCAAGGCCGGCGTTTATTTCCTCGAGCCTTTGCTTAAGCCGGTTTTCAAAATATTCGAGATCTATATCATCACGCATCAGGGTTTTCTCCTTTTCCGCGGTCTTTGCTTTCAGCGGCAATAATGATTATTTATCTGTACATACCTGAAACAAAATACAGCACACTATAGCAGGCGCGTCCACCCAATGAAAGGCCTGCGAGGCAAATTTGACCGCAAAAAAAAGAGGCGAAAAAAATCATGCAGGATTTCAAGTATTTTTTAAAAGACCATGTCCGCATGGAAGTTGATTTTTCATCCACCGACCAGTCAAGGGGGCTTGCCCCGCCGCCGATCCAGAAGCCCTGCCCGCAGGGCGCAGAAAAAATCGCGCTTCCTGCCGGAAAGGAGTGGAAGACCGTAGAGCCGGTATCTCTGGTGGATGCAATTGCAGCAAGAAAATCGCGAAGGGCCGCCACAAAAAAAGATCTTCTTTTATCAGAGCTGTCTTTTCTTTTATGGGCCACCCAGGG
>JBKHES010000149.1:0-4295 GCA_046540695.1 Desulfobacterales bacterium | reverse complement strand
AGCAAGCAGAATCGTAAAAAATTTTGCTTTAGCAGGCGTTAGGCTTAATATTTGCAATGAGTGCTTGAATCCTGATAAATAGATTGACGACCACCAACGATTAACAAAAAGGACAGGTGAGCAATGGTTTTGTCAAAGCATGGAGCAGGGGTGGTTTTACTGCTGCTGGTTTTTTCCCTTTTGATCCCGGATGCGGTTTCCGCCAGTCAGCAGGATGAAAAGTCTTCGGATCAATACATAATCGGCGCCGGAGATGTGCTGGATGTGGCGGTTTACGGGGAATCAGACATCTCCAGGACCGTATTTGTAAGGATTGACGGCAGGATTTCCCTGCCACTGGCAGGCGAGGTAAAGGCCGCCGGCAGCACTCCGACAGAACTTGACGAAAGAATAACTGAAAAACTGGAGCAATTCCTTGAAGAGCCCGAAGTGACAGTTATTGTCGAGGAAAGCAGGAGCAAGGTCTACTACATGGTCGGCCAGGTGGCAAACCCGGGCGAGTATACCATCACCCGTCAGATCACGGTACTCCAGGCCATATCCCGGGCGGGCGGTTTCAGTGAATGGGCAAAAAAGGACCGCATAATGGTAGTAAGCGGCCCGGATGATGAAAAAGAGGAAAATATTTCCTATTTTGATTATGAAAGCTTTCTCAAGCAGGAAGCCGAAGGGCGGAATATAGTCATTCAGCCCGGAGATACAATTGTAATCCCGTAAGCAGAAAGGTCTTGCATGTTCCCAAAAACGGGCAGGGTGCTTTGTGTGCTTTTCGTGCTTGTACTCCTGCATCCCGCGGCAGCACTTGCAGAAAGTACCCTGCGGGGAGGAGTCTCGCTGGAGCACGATTATGATTCCAATATCAACCGGGAGCCTGAAAACGAGGTATATGAATCCACGACTATGTTTTCGCCGAGCATTGATTACGAAAAAAGGGGGCCGCGCACAAGGTTTTCCCTGGGTTATTCCCCGGGGTTTGTATACAGCTATTTGACAGACGATGTGCGTATAGACCACAATGCTTCCGCGGGATACGAGATCGAGTTGACACGCTACCTGCAGCTGGATTTCAGCAACAGGTTCGTCAGGACCGAGGATCCCTATGGCAGGGATGAAGAGGTGGAAGACGACACTGATATAATAGATATATCTGACAGGCGCGGAAGGCGAACTTACTGGAGAAACAGCTTCTCCGCCGGGGCGGCGTATACCTACGGCGAGCAGCGGGTTCTGGAAGTGGGCTACAGAAACAGCGTGCTTGAAAACCGGGAGGGAACATCTTCTGATTACGTGCGGCATTCACCGTATGCCTCTGTGAGCCACAGGTTTAACCACCAGTGGGATACAAGGCTTGAATACGGGTTTGTCAGGGGCAACTTTGATGAGCCCAGGGAAACCGATATATCCGAGGATCTGACCACGAACTCAGGGGATTTTTACCTGTATTACAGCTTTACTCCCCATACGCGGGTATTCGGTCATCTCGGATATTCCCGGACGGATTACGATGAAAAGCTGGATGACTACGAGGTCTACACCGCGTCAGCAGGCGCGGATCACCAGTATTCGAGGACGCTGAGCCTGGCGGTTGATGCCGGCGTTTCACTGGTTGAGAGAAAGTACTTTTCTGACACGGAATCTTTATTTCTAAGCTCCCGGGTGGATAAGCAGTGGCAGAGGACATCCTGGTACATGAGCGCGGAGAGCGGCCTTGATTCACAGGAGTTCGCAGGCGTTGACGACCTGGGACTTTCCCGTTACTGGTCCGTGTCAACAGGCATGGACCGGACCCTGATGCGCAATGTCAGCGGCAATGTCGATTTTTCATACAGGGAGGACAGCTACCTTGAGCGCGAACCAAGCACCGACGAGCAGCATTTTCAAGCCTCGGCAGGGCTTTCCTGGTCTTTTGCCCGCTGGTACAGGGCTTACGGAAGATATACATTTGTTGACCAGAGCGCGGACATCGAGGCGGACAATTACGAGGACCACCGCTTTGTTGTCGGAATTACCGCGGAAAAGGACCTTTTCCGCTGGTAGGGGGGATAAGATTCAATCTGCAGCCAATTTAGCTGCATCCTAAACCGAGCGATTCAGGAAGAAATAAGGAATACGGAATACAATATGGAAAAAGAGCAGTCCCAGGCAGATGTTTTTAAAAGGTATCTCAACCTTGTTTTCGCCAAGCACAGGCTGATTGCCGCATTTGTGCTGCTGGCGGTCACGGCGGGTTTGCTTTTTTATCTTTCGCAGCCCGAGATTTACAAGTCAACTGCGTCAATAATGTACCAGAAGCAAAGGGTCAACCTTTCCAGGTCCTCTTCAGATGACGGAAGAAGACTCGAGGAAATGGTGAAAACCGTTAGCCAGCAGGTGCTGAGCCGCAACAACCTCGAAAAGGTTATAAAGGACTTTGACCTGTATCCTGAAATGAGGAAGGAGGCTCCCATAGAAGACGCCATTGAAAGAATGCGTCAAAGAGACATTAATGTAGACATGGAAAAAAACAAGGGCGACTTGTTCAGCGTTTCTTACAGCGGCAAGGATCCCCGCACAGTAATGCGCGTGACAAACTCGCTTGCGTCGAAATTTATAGAGGTAAACCTTGAGTTAAGGGAGGAAAGGGCCAGCGAAACCGCGGAATACATACAGGACGAGCTGGAGATGGCCAAGGAAAAGTTAAACGAGCAGGAATCGCGGATGCGCGACTACAAGCAGAAGCATTATAATGAGATGCCCGAGCAGAGAAGCGCAAATATGAACCGGTTAAACGCGCTGCAGGAGCAGTACCAGACAATACAGAGCAACATTAACGAACTGGAAAACACGCGTTTTTTAGTCGGCGAGCAGCTCGAGGTGCGCGATGAACTCCGGAGAAAATCCGCTGATTCAGGCGATGGCGAAGAAGAGGCAGGCAGGGGGGAGTCCGGCGGAGAACTGGCTGCGGCGCGCAACAAGCTTCAGAATTTACTTACGCGCTACAAGGAAGACCACCCCCAGGTAAAGCGGCTGAAAAAAAGGATCGAGCAGCTCGAAGCAGAACAGCAGGACCAGGACACGGCCCTGACAGCGGAGGCCTCAAATCCTGACAGCGGGGACGCATCAGGAGCGGTTAATAAAAGAACCGCAGAGCTCAGGGCCCAGTTAAAAGAAATTGGTGCCAGCCTAAAGGACAAGCGCAAGGAAGCCGAAAAGTTAAGAGAAAAGATAAATAGATACGAGGAATGGATAGAGGCGGTCCCTGCCAGGGAAGCGGAATGGTCGGCCCTTACAAGGGATTATGAGGAACTCAAGGAATACCACGATGAACTTTTGGCCCAGAGCCTGGCGGCAGAGGCAACCAAGAGCCTGGAATCAAGGCAGAAGGGAAGCCAGTTTAAAGTGGTGGATTCAGCTTATCTTCCCAGGACCCCTGTAAAGGGGACTTACTTCAAGATCCTGCTCATCTCCCTTGCCATGGGAGGCGTGATAGGCTGCGGCCTGGTGCTTGGCTTTGATCTTCTGGACACGTCGTTTAAAAGGGCAAAAGAAATCGAGGAAGAGCTCGGGGTTGCAGTGACTTGCGCTCTTCCCCTGATTGTAACTGAATCGGAAAAAAGGCGTGCAAGGATAAAGGCCACTGCCGGTTATTTTGTTCTCGCGCTCTGGCTGGCCGGGCTCATGGCTGCAGTGGTTTATTTCTGGCAGCAGGGAGATATCATTATATAAATTCGAAATCCGGGTATCGAAATCCGAAATTCATTCAACACCACTTAGGGCTGTTTATATGGGAAAGCTTTCAAAAGCATTTGAAAAATCCGCAAACTCCTCACAAAGAGGATCTCCGGCGCACAAGCCCGCTGCTGAATCCGGCAGGCGGCAGGAAAAAGAAAAAGATGTGCATCCGGAATCGCCGTCTATTGATTTGGACGAAGGCACCGCAAGGGAGCGCTGGGACAGGCGCCTGCAGCTGTCAACGGATTATAAATCAGGGTACTTTGAAACTTTCCGCCGCCTGCGTTCTTCAATTGTTTACCCGTCCTCGGGCACGCGTCCCAGGACGCTTCTGGTTACAAGCGCGGCCCCGCACGAGGGCAAGGGGTTTGTCTCCGCCAACCTGGGGATTGCTCTTTCCCAGGGCATGGAGCATCATGCAATGATGGTGGACTGCGACTTCAGGCATCCAACCCTTGCGGGCCTTTTCGGGCATTCCAACGAAGCCGGCCTTGCGGACTATCTACAGGATGAAGTGGATCTTTCCCTTCTGATAAGAAAAACCGGGGTGCCCAAGCTTTCCCTGCTTCCCAGCGGCCGGCCGC
>JBKHES010000148.1:0-4305 GCA_046540695.1 Desulfobacterales bacterium | reverse complement strand
ACGCCACATCGGTGGTTCCGGTCCAGGCCAACGAAATCTCGCGCGTTTTGGCCAAGCGGCTGTTCAATCATATCGACGCAGACGCGGCAAAGGAGACTGCGTCCGCCTACATGGAAATGTACCGGAAAAATTCCTCCCTTCTTCCGGATGAGGCCACCCGGGAGGATTTCTCCGAGCGCATGGCCTCGCACTACCCCTTTCATCCCTCTTTTATCGACTTTTTGAACAACAAGCTGGCCACCTATGAAAATTTCCAGGGCACCCGCGGTGTGCTGCGGATCCTTGCCCTGGCGGTGCGCACCCTCTGGCACAAAAAGGCCAGGATCCCCATGATCCATACCTGCCACCTGGATATGCGTGATGCCAGGACAGTAAACGAAATCATCGGACGCTCCGGCAGCAACGATTTGCTTGCCGTGCTTAATGCTGATGTGGGCGGGGCAGACACCCAAAGCCTTTCCGGAGGCACAAGCAATGCCGAGCTGGCAGACCGGAGAAATCCCCACCCAGAGGGATGGCCCCTGTATGAATACACCTGGAAAACGGTTTTTCTGCACAGTCTTGTGGGACGCGACCAGGGGCTGTCATCCAATATCTTCGGGCTGACCGAACAAGAGGCCTTGTTCGAGGTCTCCTTTCCCGGGCTCACCCCGCCCCAGGTTGCTGAAGCGTTAAAAGAAATCAGCAACAGCGCCTTTTACCTGAGATTCAATCAGGGGCGCTATTATGCCAGCCTGGACCCGTCGGTAAATATCGCGCTGGCAAAACTACGCCGCTCCCTATCGTCTGATGCTGTTGACAACCTGCTTGCGGCCACCGCCAGAAAAGTTATCACTTCCAGCGTATCGAATTTCAATATTATCCACGATGTCACCGCCCCGGAAAACATCCCGGACAACCAGGGCAAACCATCGCTTGCCCTGATCGCTTTGAAAGCAGACCCGATAAACGTGGAACAGTTCATTACCTCCGCCGGGCCCAATCGCCCCCGGGTGGAGCAGAACCTGGTGTTTCTGCTTATACCGGATACGGTGGAAATCACAGGAAAACAGCACCAGCAGGACCTAAATCTCGGGGAGGCAGCAAGTGCGGCAAAACAAAGCCTGGACCGGTTAAACGATATGGCCCGCACTGTTCTGGCAATGCGCCAGCTTAAAAAAAATCCGGAAAATTACGGGATCAAGCCTGCAAAGCTGGAGGCTGACGAGTTTAAAAAGCGGCATACCGAGCGCGAAAACGCGCTTGTAACAACAGTGACAGAAAGTTACAGGAACCTGTGGTATCCTTCGGCCAACGGGCAGATTGTATCCAGGGAAATCCGGACATCCGGCGGCGAAGGCGGCACGCCGGTAGTAGAGCAGATCCGCAAAACCCTATATGATGACGGTGAACTGCTTACCGCAGACGCCATTACCCAATCCACCCTTGCAGGCCTTGCCAAACTGTTTTTTGCCCGTCACGATATCCTGGAAGTCAAAACCGCAAAGGAAAATTTCTGCCGCCTGCGCAACTGGCCGGTTCTGGAATCCCCTGAAATATTTGATCAGCTGATCCGGGAGGGTATAAGCCGCGGCCAGTGGTGCCTGTTTAAAATGGGAAGCGAAGAGACAACCCTTCCGGATGAGTTTTACAGCAGTGAAACAGGAGAATTGCCGTTTGACGTGGATATCCACAAAGGCTATTCCCTGGTGACCCCGCAAGGGGCTAAAAAAAGAGGCTGGGGCAAGCCGGAACGAACGGATTCCAGGCGCGTAAAAGACTGGGTATGGGATACGGCAAGGGATATGCCGGAGACCACCATCGCAAAGATGTCCGAAAACATTGGGGCCAAGTTCGGAGACGTGCCTGAAGCAGAAGTGAAAACCGCGATTTCAGAGCTGATAAGCGAAAACAAAATTGCCGCATATAAGGGAACGCCCAACCAGGAGGAAAAACCAGACCTGATTATTGGATCAGGCGGCGCATTTTATATTCCCGAGCCCGAAGACGTGGTCATCACACCGGCAAAAGCATCTGAAAAGGGATGGATTGAACAAAAAGACAACACCATCCGGCTTTCCGGTAAAGAAGGCGCTGAAAAAATACTGCCGATTCTTCGCCGTCTTGGCTCCATATACCAGAAAGGCGGCAAAAGCCGGATTGACAGCCTCGATATTATTGATATGGAACTGCCAAACGGCGGAACCCTTCGCATCTCTGTGGAAGAAGCCCCTCCGGAATCCGTACGGGACTTAGGAGAGCTTTTTGAAACCGTCCACAGCGTAATCCGCAAAGGCGAACAAACCGAATGCCACCTGACGATCAACCATCCTGAAACAGACTGTCCTTTTGTTGCAGAGATCAAAAAGGACGCCAAATAAAGCGGAGCAGTCATGAGCGGTAAAAAGTCTCCCCAAAAAGAGCAGCACGCGCATTATCACAAGAAGGTCAAGCCAGAAATACCGTCCGCCCCGTGGGTTTTGCGGATTACCGAGCACAAGGAAAAGCCCGTGCCGGTGTTTGTGATAAAACAGCGCATTCTGCCGGACCAGAGAACAGATGCAGACGAGCTGATTGCGCCCCGCTCCATTCTCAAGGAAGGCGGGGTGCTGCACGGCCCCCAGCAGAAGCGCTGTCTTCCTGTCCTGCGCACCATCCTTGCCAGGATCAAGGACTACCAGGGCGTATCCCTGGAACTCCAGCAGTATTTAAATGGATCGCGCATCACTTTCAGGGGCAACCTGCCGTTGGATGACGAGGCAGGCTACAAAATGGCCCTTATTTTCAAGCTCCAGGAACGAATCAGGGAACTTGACCGCATAGAGCTGATCGCCCGCCGTGTGGACCGGTTTACCCGGGAGGAGGCCGGGTACTGGCATTCCCGGATGACCACCTACGGAGATGCGGCAAACCGTTGGGCCATGGCCGGAATGAAGATCATGCTGGCCGGTCATCCCAAAGACCCGAACATCGAGAAGATGCTGGCAGATCTTCGTCTGCGCGCCTGACAATCTTTACGGAGAAAAAGCGAAATATGACCGATTCATGGAAAGAGGACCTGCGGCTGATCGAGGCAGGCTTTCCCTGCCACCAGGTGGGGGCTGAAACCCAGCGGGAAAGAGGGGCCAGCTCGGCCCTGCCGCCCTTGTATTTTCTTCATGTCTGGTGGGCGCGCCGCCCCCTGACCCCCAGCCGTGCGGCAATACTTGCCTCCCTTCTTCCGGCGGATACTGATCCTGACTGGTTTCTGTGCCAGCTGGGCATTGAAAAGCGGGGCGCGGAGATAAACGGCGTGCATTGGACCCTGACCGGGGATTTGCTAAAAAAAATAAAGAAGGTCGATGGAAAAGAGGTTTTAGAGGTAGATGACAAGGTCATAAGAGCCATTGAAAATGAAAACAAAATCAGGGCGGATTTGCAACAGTATTTAAATCAATGCCGGCATGACGAGAACCTGTTCAGTTTCCAAAATGTTATTGAAAAATGGATGGAAGAAGCAAAGCCCTTACCGGAGCCCGAAAAAGGAATGGAAATTGGGGTTTTGCGGGTGCCGGCTGATCCGGCCTGGGCCAATGAAAAAAAGGCATTGGGCAAGGCATCAGGTAAATGGTTTCCGGGTGATCCTTACGGCTATACCCGTGCATTTCAAATGGCCCCGACAGCATCGACACCAGAAAACAAAGTAGTGCTCGATCCCACCGCCGGCGGAGGCTCCATACCTTTTGAAGCTATACGACTAGGCTACAAGGTAATCGCTAATGAACTTAATCCTGTTGCTGCTGTAATATTGCATGCAACACTTGAATATCCCACCAAATATGGCCATGATCTGATCGTTGAAATAAGAAAATGGGGGGATTTGCTTCTGCAACGAGCAGAGAAAGACTTGTACCAAGTCTTTCCGGACAAACAAAGCCTGCCTGATACTGAACTTCAGATATTGAAAAGATATCTTTCAGCCTTTCCCGAACATATAGAAGCATTCAACAGCGAAAACATAATGGATTACCTCCACTGCCGCCAGGTCACCTGCCCCAACTGCGGCGGAAAAGCCCCGCTGTTAAACACCTGCTGGCTGAGCAAGGTGGATGGAAGCCAGTGGGGCGTCAAAATCGTCCCGGACGGCAGGCAGCAAAACGGCAATGTGCGGTTTGAAACCTACAGGGCAAACAAGGGCAAGGGCCCCGGAGGCGAAGATCCCGATTTTGCGACCGTAAAACGAGGCATCGGCTCCTGTGTGCACTGCAGGCAGGCAATTGATGCCGAAGAAATCAAGGCCCAGGCCAGGGGAGAGTCGCCCCATGGCAGGTGGGAGGACCGGCTTTA
>JBKHES010000147.1:0-4324 GCA_046540695.1 Desulfobacterales bacterium | reverse complement strand
CAGTGGCCCCTACCAAGCCATGCCGTTTCACCAGAAAGTCGAGCAGGAAGGGATCAGATTGTGACTGAATGGAATCGGGATTTAATATCTCATCGCATGGCACGGGCGAGTGAAACCCTGGAAGACGCCCGGGTCCTTGCCAGAGCAGAAAGGTGGAATGCCTGCGTGAATAGGCTTTATTACGCATGCTTTTATGCCATCTCTGCTCTTCTAATGCTTGACGGCCTGACCTCTTCAAAACATGCAGGAGTGCGAAGCATCTTCAATAAACAGTATGTAAAAGCCGGCAAGATACCAAAATATTTGGCGCGGATATACAATGACCTCTTTGAAAGACGCCAGGAAAGTGACTATATGGACTTTGTCGACTTCCAAAGGGATCAGGTTTTACCCTGGATCTCTGAGGCAGAAAAACTCGTTTCACACATCGCTGACATGATCAAAAAACAAACAAGCTGACTCGTCTCTGCCGTTTTTAGCCGCCAAATAAGTCCACCCCACCAACGAATAGTGCCGGGTGAGAACCAGGATTTTTCGTTAAGATCAAGGACGGCGAGAATTTGAACCGGAGGAATACGAAAGGTATTTCAAGGATTCAAATTTAAGCCGGACGCAGATATTGACGAAAAGGACGGTTCTCACCCGGCACTATTACATTTCTTCCAGAATCTTCTTCACCCTGCCCCCATCCGCGGACGCCCCGAAATGCCCCATGATATCTCGCATGGCCTGCATCTTGTTCTTGTACTTCGAAAAATCAATATTTTCGGCAATCCACTGCCTTATCTCCTCGTCTGTTGCCATTTTCGGCAGGTAGCTTTCAAGTATCTGAAGATACCGTGACTCAGCCGGGTCCTTTCCGGAATGCTCAAGGCTTTCATGCTCGGACTTTATAAGCTTCTGCAGTATTTTTACCACTTCTGAATCATCCACCTGCTTTTTGTCCCCGCGGCCGAACTCGCCCATCACGATCCGGAGCGTATTTTTAAGCTCCGTGTCCTTTTCCTTCATGGCCCTTGTCAGATCCTGCTTGATGCGCTCCTGTATACTCGCCATACAAACACCTCCATAGCCCTGTTTCTTCCTCAGACCGATTCGAGCTCGTCGTAGGCGGTTATTTCAGGCCTGCCTGCAAGAAACTTTCCGGCTTTTTCCATGAAGTTCTTGAAATGCGGCGTGGAGCCGTGGGCGTCCAGGGCCTCGCGGTCGCTGTAGCGCTCTATCATAACAAGAGTATTGGGGTCTTTTTCATTTACGTTCACCGAGTAAAAAAGGGTCCCCTCCTCCTTTGCCACCTCTGCCATCAACTCTTTTACGGCATCCAGGGCCTCATCTCTTTTTCCCTCCTGCACGTGCAGTTTTGCGATTACCGAGATCATTACTCTTCTCCTTTTGAGCTTACGAGTTCGTTTCTTAAAATATGGCGGTATTCGCGGATGCGCTGGACATAGCGCACCGGCTCATAACCGCGGGCGTAACCGTATTTCAGGTCCTTGTAGTATTCCTTTTTTGAAAGCAGCGGCAGCACCTGCTTGAGTTCCTGCCATGAATAAGGATCCAGGCCCTGCTGCCTGGCAAGCTTCTGTGCGTCACGAAGATGCCCGAGGCCGACATTGTAGGCTGCAAGCGCAAGCCAGGCGCGGTCAGGCTCATCAACCTCGTCTGCCAGGCTTCGTTTAAGCCTTGCCATGTACCTTGCCCCGCCAAAGATGCTCTGCCTTGCGTCAAGCCGGTTGGACACCCCCATTTCCCGGGCCGTCGGCAGGGTCAGCATCATTATGCCCCGCACACCAGTGGGGCTCACAGCCGTGGCGTTCCAGTGCGACTCCTGGTAGCCCTGGGCTGCCAGAAGGTCAAACGGCAGGCCGTATTTTTCCGCAGCCTTTTTAAAATACTCCCTGTATTTGGGAAATCTTGCGTCAATGCGCCTGATATAGCGCCGGATATCCACGTAGTCAAATATCTCGAAAAACCCGTAATACTTGTCATAAAGGCTATCGAGTTTTCCGGTTTCCCTGTATTCCTCCATCCATCTGTCCACGGCCCTGCCGAGCTTCTTGTTTCCGGGGGCCATTGCCCATCCAAGCTGCTGAGCCCTTCCCAGGTTAACAGGAGCCATGAGCTCCGGGTAATACCTGCGGTTTATATCCACTATGTTGGAATCCGCCACCGTGCACTCGATATTCCCGAGCCACACGTCATGCAGAAGCTGCTCAGTGCTTGTGTCATCTGTTTCCGTCCACACAAGTCCCGGGTAATCGCCTGCCTTAAACTTTTCCAGCCGCTCGGTATAACTGCTGTTTGCAATAACAACTATATCAAGCCCTGCGACTTCCTCCAGGGAATCCGGCTGCACCCGGTCCCTCCTGGTGACCACCTGGGGGGTGATTTCCTGGTATGACGGGGAAAACCTGTAGCGTTTCTCCCGCTTCTCTGTAATGGTAAGACCTGCTGCAGCAATATCAGCCTCGCCTTTTTCCAGGCTTTTTAAAATCTCGTCCACCGTGTACTTTATATTGTATTCCACCTTCACCCCGATGGATTCTGCAAAAGCTTCTGCAAGCTCATACTCGGGTCCCGCAGGGTTGTCGTTTCTGTCAATAAAATAAGTGGTGGGAGCATTGCGGGTGAGCACCACCAGCCTGCCGCTTTCCTTTATATCTTCAAGAGACCTGTAAGGAATCCCGTTTTTTTCGGAAAAATCGCACGAACCTGCAAGCACGGCAATGCACAAAACCGCGGCCAGCAGGCCCGCCCGCTTATTTATTAAAAACAAAACCTATCCTTTTTCAGTCTCATTCCCACCCCCGGCACCGGCTTTCAAGTCCACCCCTTCTTTATACCCTGCCTGCCTTCCCTTTTCAACCATTGCCCGGAATTTACATTTGCCAACGCATTTGACTCCGCCTGCAGGCCAGGGTAATAAAAAAGTTCAACCCGTGTATACATAATCACACATGCCCCCTTGCCCTGAATACACCCCTGAAACCAGCAAACACCCCGTTACAAAGGCCTTTAGCCCATTTTTGCCGAAAATGGCATGCAGCTTGCTTAAAACATGCTCAACGAAAAGTAAACCGCTTGAAAAAGGCAACCCGCCTGAAAAGGTGGCACGCAAAGGACCCGGCCTAAGTTCCCCCAGGGAATACGGCAGAGGGCCTGCCCTGCGGATCCAGCGCCTCCCCTGGTGTTGTATCCGGAAAAATTTGGATAAAACGCTTCGGGAGGTATTAGATGAGCCCGCTTATTAAAAATCGCCTGGTTGGTTCAATAGCTGCGCTTGCGGCTGTATTTTTCATTTCATCAACCGTATATGGACAAGACGCCACCCTCTCCTGGGACAAGCCTGACGACAGCCGGGTTACCGGTTATAATATCTACTACGGCACCTCTGGAAGCGACTTTAAATCCGACCCCTCAATAACGGTTGACTCGGCCGACGAGACCAGCTGCCTCGTCGAGGACCTGGAAGAAGGCATTTCATATGATTTTGCAGCCACCAGTTTTGATGCAGACGGCAATGAAAGCGATTTCAGCGAAACCATTACACACACGGTAGAGGATTCTGACACTTCCGACTCAGAAACCCAAACCCTGGTGTTCGGAGACTCATCCGATGCTGATTACCCGGGCACGGTTACAGACACGTTTATCAACATAAATGAAGAGATAAACGTTTCAAGTGAACAATTAAACACTTATACCTGGCCGGACGACATGGCTGCAAACGCCGCCCTGTTAAGTTTCGACATTTCCGGGCTCCCTGAAGACGCACAGATCGAAAGCGCAACCCTCAAACTATACCAGATCGAGGCAGGCGGAGATGATTCCTACTCGGTATTCGTGCACAGGCTGATCAACCAGAACCCTGATTTTCAGAATGCCAACGGCTACATGTATGACGAGGCAAACGAGTGGACACCCAATGACAAATGCTACGAAAGCATCCCCCTTGCCCAGGCAGACATCGACACGGCAGAGGATGTAAACACTCTTGACCACTCAAACGGCACTAAACAGTGGAATATAACATCCATGGTGCAGCAGTGGCAGCAGGACCCTGCCTCAAACTACGGCCTGCTGGTAAACTCAGACTTTGATGCAAGCGCCGACAGCTACCGCTTTTTCGCTTCAAGCGAAGCCGGGGACCCGTCAGTAAGACCCGCCCTTGAAATAACATACACTGTGGATTCATCTGACACCGACACTGAAGAAGACGACACCACAGACGAAACTTCGGATGACGGGGACACAGATGACACCGACGAAGAAGACGGCGGTGACACCGGCGATGATACCACGGACACGGACGATTCAGACGACA
>JBKHES010000146.1:0-4325 GCA_046540695.1 Desulfobacterales bacterium | reverse complement strand
ACATTGAGCGCTCCTGCGGTCAGGAGCGAAAAAACTGATCCCGGCCGCAGGGCTTGCTTCCTTCAAAAACATGGGACTATGTGAGAAGCTTTTTACTGCACCATCAGGGATTTGAGTGATAAATGACTTTAAAGGGGGGTTTTGAAATGATCCGCAAAACAATGTATGCGTTTTTAGCCCTGGTCCTTTCCGTGTCAGCCCTGCTGCTTCCGGCCAGCGCCATGGACATGGGCGTACAGTCCGCCCTGAGGCTTTCCCCGGTCAATGTTGAGCAGAGCCTGATAGGCGCACGAATCGACAAATTCCCTTATGTTATAACCCCAAAGGGAGGCTTCGGCTTTGAAAACCGCGACAATGGCGACGATTTAACCGTTTTTACCGTCGGCTGCGGCATGGACTATTACATGGCCGGGGATGACAAATCCCTTAAGCCCTATGCCGGCGCGGACCTGCTGCTTGATTTTGTAGACAAGGATGATTCCGACTCATCTCTTTCCTTGATCCCGCACATAGGCGCTGAATACTGGCTGCACGAAAACTTCAGCCTAGGCGCGGACGTGGGCCTGCAGATGGGATTCGGCGATTATTACGACAGCGATTTCCGCTTCGGCACTGCAGGCACCATACACGCCACGTATTACTTCGGAGGCGAAAGGAAATAACATTGAGCCCCCGCGCGCAGCGTGCGGCTCAGGGCAGACCCGCCGGGGAGGCAAATCCGGACTTCGAAGCACGGATATCGAATCAAATCCGAATGGCCGAAATCAACAGAATCATAAAAAAATAAAATAGTTATGCCTGCTTTCCGCCATGGGCTGAAAACAGCCCCGGCAAATAGATCCGGCAGACTCCATCTGTGATCTGCTCCACATCCCCGGCAGTCTTTTTTTCCTCTCCCAGGGCGAAATAATAATAGGAAATCCGAAGAATGGAGCCGACTACAAGATTTGCAGTGAGTTCCACGTCTATGTCCTGCCCTATGTGTTTGTTGTTTATCCCCAGGATCAGGTCCTTTTTGATCCTCTCGATAATCCTGTCCTCTAAGCGCTTAATGGAGTTTTCCATGTCAGAAGGCAGGCCGAGGCCCATTCTTAGGGTTATCTTGCACAGCCAGGGATCTTTTGCAAAAAACAGAAGCGAGCTTTTCACCCTGTGGCGGAAATAATTCTCAGGGCTTATGGTCTTGAGATCAAGCCTCTTGGACTCCAGGGAAATCTCGTGTGTCCAGCGCTGATAGTAGTTTTCCAGCAGGGTGACGAAAATGTCTTTCTTGTTGGTGAAATACCTGTAAAAAGTCCCCCGTGCGATACCGGCCTCCATGATAATGTCCGAAATCTGGGCGCCGTAATAGCCGTGGACGGCAAACAGCTTTTTCGCGCATTCCAGGATCTGCTCTTTTCTTTTTTCCTTGTCCATATTCTCCAGCCGTTTAATCCCGGGTTCAGGCCTGATCAAGCCGGTTTTTCAATATCGTGTTTACAACCTGAGGATTTGCCTTCCCCCTGGTTTCCTTCATAACCTGGCCAACTAAAAATCCGAAAACCTTGGTTTTCCCTTCCCTGTACTTTTCCACCTCGCCGGGGTGATTTTCAATGACCTTTGCCACGATTTGCTCTATGGCGGACTCGTCGCTTACCTGAACCAGCCCCTTTTCCTCGACAATGGTTTTTGCGTCCCTGCCGGATTCAGCCATATCGTCAAAAACTGACTTTGCGATCTTGCCGGAGATAACGCCTTCTTCCATGAGCCGGATTAATCCGGCGAGCCTTTCCGCGGTTACGGGGCACTCAGATATGCTTATCCCCCTTGAGTTTAAAAGCCCTGTAAGCTCGCCCATCACCCAGTTGCTTGCGGTCTTGGGGCTGTCAACCCTGCCGGCGCAGTCCTCGAAATAATCCGCAAACTCCCTGGAGGCTGTAAGGACGTCAGCATCATATTCCGGCAGGCCGTATTGGCTTATAAACCGCCTGCGCCGCTGGTCGGGAAGCTCCGGCAGCTGATTTCGCACCTTTTCAGTCCAGGTTTTCTCAATGACAAGCGGCACAAGGTCGGGATCCGGAAAATAGCGATAGTCGTGGGCCTCTTCCTTGCCCCGCATTGACACGGTCCTATTTTTCTCGGCATCCCAGAGCCTGGTTTCCTGCACCACGCTGCTTCCTTCGCCCAGGGCCTCTTTCTGGCGGTCTATCTCGTATGCCAGGGCTTTTTCCACGAATTTAAAGGAATTAAGGTTTTTGAGCTCCGTGCGGGTGCCGAATTCAGAGTCCCCTTCAGCCATGACCGAGACATTGGCATCACACCTGAAACTGCCCTCCTCCATGTTTCCGTCTGATATATCAAGGTAGCGCAGGATTGAACGGAGCTGGCGAAGATACGCGCCTGCCTCCTCCGGCGATTCAATGTCAGGCTCGCTTACGATTTCTATCAGGGGAACCCCGGTGCGGTTGTAATCCACGTAGCTCACAGGCCGGTCAGGGTCGTGGATGAGCTTTCCCGCGTCTTCTTCCATGTGGATGCGCGTGATGCCGATTTTTTTTACAGTGCCGTCCTCAAGGGTTATATTTACGTGCCCGTTTCTGGCAATGGGCAGCTCGTACTGCGAAATCTGGTATCCCTTGGGCAGGTCGGGGTAAAAATAATTTTTCCTTGCAAAGCGGCTGGTGCCCTCAACGCTGCAGTTGGTTGCAAGAGCCATTTTCATGGCATATTCCACGACCCCCTTGTTTAAAACCGGCAGAACGCCGGGCATGCCAAGGCAAACCGGGCAAACGTGGGTGTTTGGCGGGGCTCCGAAGGCAGTGGAGCATCCGCAGAAAATCTTGGTCCTGGTTTTTAACTGGGCGTGGACCTCGAGCCCTATAACCGGTTTAAATCTCATTTACGGTTCCTTTTCAGCAGTATCCGGATTAACTGGGTCAACAATTTTACTATCTGCCATGACAGCCGATCTTTTTCAACCCCCGGGATGGTTTTTATTTTTGACAAGCAGCAATTCCGGCGGCTATAGTAACCGGCTTAAACGGCTTAAAACAGACTGCGGGGGATTTTATGGAGTTTTTTCTGTGCGTAATCGGCATGGTCATGATCATAGAGGGGCTGCCCTATTTCGCTTTTCCGGATAAAATGAAGGAGATGATGAACCTTATCCTGGGGCTGCAGGATTCAGTTCTTCGGAAATTCGGCTTAATCCTGATGATATCGGGTCTTTTTCTTGCATATCTCGGCAGGAGCTATTTTTGATGACATGGGGCTGCACAAAAGACCAGGACCAGGGCTACGACATAAGCCTGTTTGACTATGACCTCCCAGAAGACCTGATTGCCCAGCATCCTGCAGACCGGCGCGAAAACTCGCGCCTGCTGGTGCTTGACCGGCAAACCGGGCAAACCGCTCACCGGCGCTTCTACGAGCTTCCGCTGATACTAAACGCATCAGACGTCCTGGTTGTAAACGACACCCGGGTGATTCCCGCACGGCTTTTCGGGCATAAATCCACCGGCGGCAAAGCCGAGGTTCTGGTTGACTATGCAGACGGATGCACTACAGGCACCGATCCGTACAGGTTTGAATGCACCTGCATGATAAGGGCCTCCAGGGCTCCGAAACCCGGGACCCGGATCCTGTTTGACCAAGGGCTTTCAGGCAGGGTGATTTCTTCTGACAAGGGCAGATACAGAGTGGAGTTTACCAGCGAAACCCCGTTTCACAGGGTGCTCGAAGACATAGGCAGGGTTCCTTTGCCGCCTTATATCCGCAGGCCTGAAGATGAATGCGAAAACCGGGACAGGGAAAACTACCAGACGGTATACGCGGCCCGGAACGGGGCTGCAGCCGCACCAACCGCGGGATTTCATTTTTCCGGCCCCCTGATGGAAAAGCTGCAAAATCAGGGAACAGAAATCATAACCGTAACCCTGCACGTGAGCTACGGCACGTTCATGCCGGTGCGGGTATCAGACATACGCGAACATGAGATACACACGGAGCACTATGAAATAAGCCCGGAGTCGGCAGAACGCATAAACGCTGCCAGGCGCGAAGGCAGACGGATAGTGGCGGTGGGAACCACCTCAGTGCGCACGCTGGAGTACGCTTCTGACCAACACAGCACAATCCGGCCAGGGTCGGGGAAATGCGACCTTTTTATCTATCCCGGCTACAGGTACAAGACCGTGGAGGCGATGATAACCAATTTTCATTTGCCCAAATCAACGCTGCTCATGCTGGTTTCAGCCTTTGCGGGAAGAAAAAACATTCTTGCTGCATACAATGAGGCAATAAAAAAACGCTACCGGTTTTTCAGCTACGGAGATGCAATGATAATA
>JBKHES010000145.1:0-4545 GCA_046540695.1 Desulfobacterales bacterium | reverse complement strand
ATAAGACTGAAACAGCATAACAACAACCTGATAATTCTTCACCGGGAATTGCTGGGGTTTTTGTTCAAATCCTGTGTGCCCGCCATTGACAATATGAGTTGTATCTCATAAAAGATAAAAGTTTACAGGTTTATCAGAATTAAAAATTTCAACGGAGCATACGACTATGCCGGAAATACTGACTTATCCCTCGGCTGCCGCAGAAGACATGATAAGGACCATACTCGGCAGGGGCCTTGATTACAGGGACGCGGATTACGAAAAAGTATCCGCCATGGTAGATGACGTGCGCACCAGGGGCGATGCTGCGGTGCTGGAATACACCAGGCGGTTTGACGCCCCTGAGATGACAGCCGGCCTTGTAAGGGCCTCTGACCAGGAACTTGATGCTGCGGCTCAAAAGGTTGACCCCGAATTTATGGCCGCCTTAAACAGGGCTGCATCCCAGATCGAATCCTTTCACCGCCGCCAGGTGAGAAATTCGTGGATCAGCACTGACAGGCAGGGAGTTGTGCTCGGACAACTGGTCAATCCGGTGGATGCCGCGGGCATATACGTGCCCGGTGCAAAGGGCGGGACCACACCGCTTGTATCCTCAGTGCTCATGGGTGCGATTCCAGCCGCAATAGCGGGGGTGCCCCGAATAGCCATGGTCACTCCGCCAATGGCTGACTGCTCGGTAAACCCGCATCTTCTTGCTGCGGCAAGGGCGGCAGGGGTAAACGAGGTATACAAGACAGGCGGGGCCTGGGCCGTTGCAGCCCTTGCCTACGGCACTGAAACAATTTCGCCCGTGGACGTGATAGCAGGGCCGGGCAATATTTACGTGACTCTTGCCAAGAAGATAGTCTCGGGAAAGGTTGGTATTGACATGACTGCAGGCCCCAGCGAGGTGCTTGTGGTTGCAGATGATTCCGCTGATCCCTCCTTCGTGGCAGCGGATCTTTTGTCCCAGGCGGAGCACGACCCGCTTTCCTCAGCAGTGCTGGTGGCCGTATCAGACTCCCTGGCGCAAAAGGTATGCACGGAGATTGACTCCCAGCTTGCCGGCCTTTCCCGCAGGGACATAGCAGAAAAGTCCCTGGCGGAATACGGTGCGGTTTTTACGGTGCCTGACCTTGAAACCGCCATGGCGCTTGCAAACAGGATCGCCCCCGAGCACCTGGAACTCCAGGTAAAAGAGCCTTTTGCGTGGCTGCATTCGGTTAAAAACGCGGGAGCCGTTTTTCTCGGGAGCTATACACCGGAGCCGGTCGGCGATTACGTGGCAGGGCCCAATCATGTCCTGCCTACAGGCGGCACCGCCCGGTTTTCATCCGCGCTTTCAGTGGACTGCTTTGTAAAGCAGACCAGTGTTGTTTATTATTCAAAAGAGGCGTTTTTAAACGAGGCCGCAGATGTCGTGCGGCTGGCTGAAACCGAGGGCCTGTCTGCGCATGCAGGCTCTGTTAAAAAGCGTTTGTGAAAACTTGACAGAAGCAGGAACAGGTTGTATTTTATTTTTTTGAGAATATTCTCAAAAAAAGGGAAAGAAAAATGGGCAGGCCTCACAAGAAACGAAACGTATCATACAATCCGAATGTAAGCTATTTCAAGCCCCGCGGCATACCAATGAAGGAGCTTTCAGAATCGCGCCTTACCGTGGATGAGTGCGAAGCTATCAGGCTGGCCGACTACGAAGGCCTATCCCACGAGGATGCAGGGGAAATGATGGGTGTTTCCAGGGCCACCTTCGGCAGGATAATCGAGCAGGCCCGCAAACTGTTGGCCGACGCCCTGATAAACGGCAAGGCCATACGCATAGAGGGCGGATCCTACCGGTTCGTTGAAGCAGAGCGGCGGTTTGCCTGCAGGGAATGCAGCCACGAGTGGGTGGAGCCCTGCGGCACGGGCAGGCCGCCTTATTGTCCGGAGTGCGGGCAGCCGGAGCTCGGGAGGGTAACCCGCAACAGCGGAAGGGCCTGCTGAGACGCCTGCAGGGGTGGGTTTTTTGAAGCGGACAGACTTTGAAACTTGCGGCTTGTAGCTTACAGCTTGTAGCTTAAATAATTCATATAAGGAGTTTTTGGAGATGACAGACTGTCAGCAGGAGGGGTGCAGTTCCCAGAGCGCCCAGCAGAAACAGCAGCAGGAGGAACAGGAAAGATCGCTGAAAGAAACCCTTTCACAGATCAAGCACAAGTTCGTGGTCATGAGCGGCAAGGGGGGTGTCGGCAAAAGCAGTGTCTCTGCCAACCTTGCAATGGCCCTGGCGGAAAAGGGCTACAAGGTGGGAATCATGGACGTTGACGTCCATGGCCCCGACATACCCAGGATGCTCGGCCTGACCGGGATGCTCACCGGCGACGGCAAAAAGCTCTCGCCCATGAGGTATTCAGACAACCTGGCTGTCATATCAATAGAAGGGCTGATGCCGGACAAGGATTCCGCGGTAATCTGGCGCGGTCCGCTCAAGCATTCGGCCATTACCCAGTTCGTCTCTGACGTTGACTGGGGGCCGCTTGACTTTCTCATCGTGGACTCGCCTCCGGGAACCGGTGATGAGCCCATGAGCGTGGCCCAGACAGTGGAGGGAGCGCAGGCCATTATAGTGACAACCCCGCAGGAGGTTGCGCTCTCAGATGTCAGAAAGTCCATCAATTTCTGTCAGAAAGTGGAAATGCCGGTATTCGGGCTGATTGAAAACATGAGCGGGTATGCATGTCCCCATTGCGGCGAAACCATCGACCTGTTCGGCACGGGCGGCGGGGAAAAGACCGCGGGAAAGTTCGGCCTGACTTTTCTGGGACGCATCCCGTTTGACCCGAACCTGGTAAAGGCGGGCGATTCCGGCGAGTCCTACATGAAGGCTTATGCTGACACACCCGCCACAAAGGCTTTTGACCAGATAGTGGACCGCATGTCAAAGCTGATCAGCAACTGATGAATTTACTTTTGCGACGTCCGGCCCAGGTGGTTTAACACGAGAGTTATGGGCCGGGCGTCTTCGCTTTCGCCGGAATACCGTATGGGCCCGGGACGGCGGTAAAAGTCCGGGCCGGGGTGGGGTGCCAGCCATTTTTCCCTCATGGCTGAAAACACACCGAAAGCCGGGGACTCAATGTCCACAAGCGCCTTTTGCAGCACAAGGGCCAGCCGGCCTTTTCTTTCCTCAAGATGCATGAGCGGTGCTATGGGTATTCCGATGGGCTCCCAGTCTGCAAAGGTTTTTTCAAGGTTCTTTATGGCGGCCATCTGGCCTGTGGCTCCTCCCGCGATCAGTGAAAAGACCGTATGGCCGAGGTTGTAGGTATAGGTGCAGTCAAACCAGGTGGGATCATTGCCCCTGCCGTCATAGCCGTAAAAGTGGTTCTGGGTCTTGAAGTCCGGCACCGATGCCTTGTAGATTTTTTCAACAGGTGAGGGGATGCTTTTGTCTTCATCAGCCAGGCCCTGTTTTGCAAGGTTCTGTTTCAGGGTTTTCACCGAGACAATCGATTTTTTCATCAGAAGAAACCGGTCCTGCGTGTCGTAATTTCTGAAAAGGGCGGGGCCGAAGTTTTCAGGGTCCAGGCCGCCTTTGTCCATGGTGCGCACGTACCAGTCCCTTTCAATGCCGACCTTGTAGTCTCCCCTTTCTGCAAGGATCTTGAGATAATCCTTTACCAGTCCCATTATCACCTTGTCGGTTTCAACCTGCGAAAACTGAAAGTTTCCGTGGCTGTCGCGCTCTATTAACAGGCCTTCCTGGAAAAACGGGGGCAGCACGTTAAACAGGTCGTCGTCCCTGGTGTTCCAGACCGAAAAGGTGTGGTTTTCCCTTGCCATTCTTGCCATGCGTCGCAGGTAGTCCAGCTTTTCATCCAGGGTGGGAAACTCCGAGTGAAAGTCATTGTCATGGGTTTTGTTGTAGTCCGCGATAATTGTGTTGAGCTTGATGATAAATACTTGTATTTCATTTACAAATTCAAGCAGACCTTCCGGCATTACAATTACGCCGTAGTTTTTTCCTGCTGCCGCGCGCCTGACTATGCCGTCGCAGATCATGCGCGAAACGCGCCTGAGAGTCATCCCGTAGGCGGTGTAATCAACAGTGCCCTGTTCTTCGGCCTTTTTTATCCTTTCCTCGTCAACAAAATCGGCTATTTCCTCGCCCACAAGGGTGATGTTGGGATGCACCTGCAGGGCTGTTTCCAGTGCAAGGTGGCTTGCCACCCTGCCCATTACCTTGCACACGTGCCAGTATTTCAGATCCGAGCTGCAGTCTGAGCTAAGGCTGCTTATGTTGTGGGAAAACGCCCTGGCTGCAGTATGAAACCCGAATGACACAGCGCACAATGTCTCGCTGTTTTTGTCCTTAATCTGGATGTCTCCGTCTATGGTCTTGGGCACGCCTATTACCTGTATTCCCTCGCTGTAGAATTCCTGGGCCATGAAAGCGGCGTTGGTGTTGGAATCATCTCCTCCCACTATCACCAGGGCGTCCAGGTTCAGGCTGCGGCAGGTCTGCTTTGCAAGTTCCATGTTTTCCGGTGTGTCGATTTTTGTCCTGCCGGTGCCTATCAT
>JBKHES010000144.1:0-4571 GCA_046540695.1 Desulfobacterales bacterium | reverse complement strand
GCGTACTTAGCCGTACGTGAAATTCTGAGAAATTGCGCGTAACGCAGATATTGGATTTTTTACGGTGCCATCAAGATTGAAAAATATAGCAAACAACCCTTATGTATGCAAAAGGAAAATGAAAAGACAAAGAGCGGCGGGAATGTATCTAAAAATCGCTCCGGTCAGCCGGGTTAAAGCGTTTCTGAAATGAAAAATGCTTGACTGCCCCTGTAACGCTCGGTACTTATTTATTCAAAATAAAAAATGATTTTAACCTTAAAAGGCAACTCCCGTTTCCCGGCCGTATGACGCAATCTATTGTGCCCGTATTAATCCCCGCCCGTGCCTTAGCTGTCCGCACCGTTTTTTCGGGTCCGGGCAGGTTTTAAGTGTCAGCGGGGGGCTGACCATGTCTTCTTGAAATGATTAGGGATCCAGGGGAGGAAACCAGGAATGGACGTTGCAGAAGCTGTACGGAAAAGAAAAAGTATCAGGGGGTTTAAGCCTGATCCGGTTGACAGGGATATAATAGAATCCATACTGAAAGATGCTGTTTGCGCGCCGTCTGCCATGAACACCCAGCCCTGGGAATTCACTGTGGTTGCAGGTGACGTGCTTGATAAAATACGGGCCGAAAATACGGAAAATTTCAGGGCGGGTGCCCAGGGAGGACCGGAGCACTCAACCGGCCAGTGGCCGAAAGAAAGCATTTACAGGCGGCGCCAGGTGGAGCTGGCAAAGCAGCTTTTTTCCTTGATGGACATAGGCCGGGAGGACAAGGAAAAGCGCATGGAGTGGATGGAGCGCGGGTTCAGGTTCTTTGACGCGCCTGCGGCTGTTATCATAACAACTGACCGTGTTCTGGGCGAGTCAGGGCCTCTGCTCGACATAGGAGCGGTTATGAACAACATCTGTGTTCTGGCGCTTGAACACGGTCTTGGCACATGCATCGAGGACCAGGGGATATTTTATCCGGAGGTTATCAGGCGCCACACAGGTATTGATGAAAGCAAAAACATAATCATCTCCGTTGCCCTGGGATACCCGGATCCTGAATTTCCGGCAAACCGGGTGGAAAGCGGACGTGTCCCGCTTTCTGAGAATACCTCCTGGCACGGATTTAACAAATGAGGCTGCCGGATAAACCTGAACAAATATTCCGGCGGAGGCATGCGCATATGATGGTTCACAATAATGAAATACGCGATGTACTTTCACAGGTCGCAGATTTAATGGAGATCAAGGGAGAGAACCAGTTCCGTGTACGCGCCTACAGGGAGGCCGCCCGCATAGTGGAGGGATTGTCTGAACAGGCGTCCGGCATGGTAAAAGAGCACAAGGATCTTACTCAGTATCGCGGCATCGGAAAAGACATGGCCGGCAAAATAGAAGAGATAGCAAAAACCGGAACCCTGGAGCTGCTAAAGGAGCTTAGAAGCGAGGTGCCGGTCTCTTTGCTGGACCTGATGAAGGTGCCTTCCCTTGGACCGAGAAAGATTTCCCATATTTATAAAACCCTGGGCGTGACAACGCTTCAGGAGCTGGAACAGGCTGCTGAACAAGGAAAAATTGCGGATTTAAACGGATTCGGCGAAAAAACGCAGCAGAAAATCCTTGAGTCCCTCGGCAGAATTAAAAAGGAGGGGGCAAGGCGACTGCTGTGGAGTGATGCCGAGCCTTTTGCAGCAGCCCTCAAACAGGAGCTGGCCGGAATAAATGGAGTCCGGAGGGTTAAACTGGCGGGCAGTTTCCGAAGGGGCAAGGAAACCGTGGGAGATCTTGATATACTGGTTGCATGCAGCCCCGGCCTTGAGCAGGAAGTGACGGAGGCGTTTGTATCGTTTGAAGGCGTAAAAAACGTTATTGCCAGGGGCAAAACCAAAAGCAGCGTTATTCTGCGCTCGGGACTGCAGGTTGACCTGCGCATAGTGGCACAGGTCAGCTACGGCGCAGCCCTGCATTATTTCACAGGTTCAAAGGCACACAACATAGCCGTGAGAAAACTGGGCACAGAGCTGGGATACAGGATCAATGAATACGGGGTGTTTTCCGGGCAAAAGCGGATAGCCGGCAGAACCGAAAAAGAGGTTTATGAATCCGTGGGACTTGTCTATATCGAACCCGAGCTTCGTGAAAACCTGGGTGAAATCGAGGCTGCTGAAGACGGCAGGCTGCCGGAGCTGGTTAAAAGGTCTGATATCAGGGGGGACCTTCATTGCCATACCCGCAGAACAGACGGGCACGCAAGCCTCCGGGAGATGGCGGAAGCTGCAAAAGCCCTCGGATACGAGTACCTGGCAGTTACTGAGCACTCACAAAAGGTTGCAATGGCAGGCGGGTTGAATGAAAAGGAACTGCGCGTTCACATGGAAAACATCGACCGGGTAAACGAGGGCCTGAAAGGCATCCGCCTGCTTAAGGGAATAGAGGTGGATATTTTGCCTGACGGCAGACTGGACCTGCCTGATTCCGTCTTAAAGGACCTGGACCTGGCTGTATGCTCTGTTCATTACCAGCAGCAAATGGACAGAAAAAAACAGACCGAGCGGGTGATCAGGGCAATGGATAACCCTAACATGGACATCCTGGGGCATCCCACTGCCCGCCTGATAAACACGCGCGATCCCATGGACATAGACCTGGAAAGGATCATTGAAGAGGCAAAGCAGCGCAACGTCGTAATTGAGCTAAACGCCCAGCCCGACAGGCTTGACCTGCCTCACAACTACTGCAAGACTGCGGCGGAACTCGGGGTTAAGATAGCTCTTTCAACCGACGCGCACAGCACAGACAACCTCGAGCTGATGGAAAACGGAATTATCGCGGCGCGCCGCGGCTGGCTGACAAGGGCTGATATCATAAACACCAGGCCTCTTTCCGGGATGTTGGGAATGCTTCGCAGGGGATCCTGAGTATAAGCTATTGCCGGTGCTGTTTAATCCTCTGTTTTTATATCCACTTTTTTCCATTTATTTTCAGGTTTCTCTTGCTTTTTCTTTTTATGCAGCCTGCCGTAATACGGGCTTTCAGTAAGATAAACCGCCGCCAGGGGGTTATGGCCGAGTACGCGATCCTTTACGGCAAGTACCGTGGAGGGGATAGTGCAGTACTTTAAAAAAAGAGTGTCATGCCCCACGCATAACCCGAGCATTACTGCCAGATCCACATCCTGGGAGTTCAACAGTTCTGCCTGGACAATGGGGTTGCACATTGCTTCCATTGCCTCCGGCCCCTTTATTTTTTCATCTCCTGCAATGCCTATGGATTCCTTTGGCGTGCGCCCCACCTTGCAGCACACTGATGCCACGTCAAAACCGTTTGATTTAAAAATTTTCGAGATTTTCCCGGCCTCGGTTTTCAGGCCGATGCAGAAGGCAAGGCCCAGGGCGGTGTAGCCGCACTTGTCCGCAAACTGCATGATTTCCTCTATCCTGGGAATAAGAGTCCGTACCTCGCCGCCGTTTGTCTGGTAGCACTGGGCTTCCTGTATTGATGCCAGCCTGGCAAATTCCTGGATATTGGACCTGTGGTAATGGGTGGCACCCTCGCGCACTACTTCTTCATGCTGCCTCATGGGACATGAGGGTGGTGCATTGTCAATCGGGGGCATGGGTTCGTTTATGCCTGTTGATGGATAGCAGGTCCGGCAGTCGCAGTGGGCGCACTGAGTCAGGGCGTTTTTTCTTTCCACTTCCAGGTCTCCTCGGGTGCTTTTTGTTTTTCCGGTTGACGCTTGCGTCTAACCGTTGAATATGCTTTTTACCATAATAATAATACTTATTAATCTTATCATGTCAGGGCCTGCCCTTCAAAGCATTTCGGCTGTTGCGCAGCATTTTTAAGGCATGCCTGAAAAATGGCCGGGAGCGTGTAAAAGGACCATAATATGATAAATGTTGGGCGCTGCCCGGCCTGCCTATCAAGGCCGCACGGGCGTTCTCAAATCTTGTATCCACGGCAGGGCAGGCTTGCATGCCTTAGCTCAGCACCGCCTCGCTTACCTGGACGCCCCAATCAGGGGTATCTGCCAGAAAAAAGCTTGCAGCCTTGTTCTTAGAAAATTTCTGCCAGAACCAGGCTTCCGGGGGCAATTCCGGCAAGCGAGATGTAGTAGGTCTTTGCCGTAAGCCTGTATTCCCGGCCTTACTGCCTTGCCTCAAGCTCCGGTAAGGTTTCTGCGGGGTTGGTATAAACAGGAAGTGCCGTGAGAAAATCATTTTAACTCTTCAGGCAGGATGACCATGTATTGACATATCATTCTGAAATATCTAAAATAAAATTTTAATATTTCATTTTTTACTGTCTGCCGGGATCAGTCCAGCCTAAGGGCCGCCAACAATATTGCATTTCTTTATTTAATCTCTTGAGGAGTCTTTTATGCAGGAAATTTCGGGCACGAGCAACAGGGTTCTGGAAGTTGATCTTACCTACAGGAGTTTTTTTGTCTCCCATATCACAGAAAAGGACAGAAATCTCTACATGGGGGGCAAGGGTATCGCGCTGAAGCTTTTGTATGACAGGTTAAAGCCCGGAATTGATCCCCTCGGGGAGGAAAACATATTCGTCCTTGCCATGGGGGTATTCATGGG
>JBKHES010000143.1:0-4604 GCA_046540695.1 Desulfobacterales bacterium | reverse complement strand
ATATAATGTTTTTAAAAAATGTGAGAGCAACTTCACTGTTCATTAAAAAAAGCACTGCGCATATTTTGCAAGTAATCGGAAAAATTTAAAATACAGCAGAATAAAATGGCCGCGATAGCCGCACGAAAAGAACTCATTGACCCTCACAACAGGCATATCAATTACCTGCGCATTTCGATCACTGACCGCTGCAACCTGCGATGCCTTTATTGCACGCCGGGCGGGGCGGTGGAAAAAATGCCCCACGAGTCAATTCTGCGTTACGAGGAAATACTCAGGCTCGCGGAGGTGGGCGCAGGCCTGGGAATTACCAAGGTCCGGGTAACAGGCGGGGAGCCTTTCGTGCGCAAGGGCTGCTGCGATTTTCTGGAAAAACTCACATCAATAAGGGCTTTGTCCGACATTTCCCTGACCACGAACGGAATTCTTCTAAAGCGCCACCTGCACCGCCTGATGAAAATGGGTATAACCAGGCTAAATATCAGCCTTGACTCACTTAATCCTGCCAGATACAGGCAAATAACCGGGGTCGACGGTTTTAACCGGGTGTGGGACGCCATTTACTCAGCACTTGAAATGGGATTTTCACCGGTCAAGATAAACGTGGTTGCAATAAACGGGGTCAACGACGATGAACTTAAAAGCCTTGCAGAGCTCACCCTTTCACTTCCGGTTCACGTACGCTTCATAGAGCAAATGCCCTTTGAAGGCCGGGATGAAAAACAGAACCCCCCGATCCTTGCCCCGGAAATCCGGAAACGCATTGAAGCCATAGCACCACTGGTTCCCGTAAGCCGGCAGGGAAACGACGGCCCTGCCAGAAGATTCCGGTTTGAGGGCGCTGCCGGGGAAATCGGTCTTATTACGGCCGTAAGCAGGCATTTCTGCAGCGAATGCAACCGACTTCGATTGACTGCAGATGGCCGAATCAGGGCCTGCCTGCTCTCAAACAGGACAACAGACATAAAAACCCCCCTGAGAGACGGCGCAACAGACCATGAGCTCGCAGGGATTTTTCTCAAAGCGGTTGCCGACAAGCCAAGGCAGCATAACCTGGACAACGGCTGCGCCACAGAACTCAACCGAATGTTTTCCATAGGCGGATAAGCTTACTTTCCCGGAATTTTAAAATGAGCACGAAAAGCATGTACGAAAAAAACTGATTGACAACTCAATCAGTTTTTGACAACCATGCACTGGTGACTATTTTAACTGAATTTGAAACCCGACAAGAAGGGCTGCCAGTGAGTGGACAGAAAAACAGCAATAATTGATGCCGCAACCAGGCTTTTTGCGGAAAAAGGATTCGCCGAGACCTCGACTGCTGAAATAGCGGAAACCGCGGGAGTTGCCCACGGGACCCTTTTTTATCATTTCAAAAACAAGCAGGGTATACTCCGGGAAATTTTTTCCAGGTCAGGCTCCACCTACCTGGAAGAACTGCGCAGAACCATTGAAGACTGTGATACAGGATTAGGGAAAATAGAGGCAGCCATAAGGTTTAACAATGAATATTCAATACACAACAGCCAGCAGATAATCATATTTTTAAGGGTTTTTCCAGACCAGATAAGAGACCCCCTCAGCAGTGAAAGAAACATGCTGGAGTCGGTACGGGCACAGGTCGTAGACATTATAAAACAAAGCCTTGCCGCAGGGGTTAAAGACGGAACAATTGAGTGTGACAACATTGAAGAAACCGCCTGGGTAATAAACAGTCTGATTTTCGGTATAACCCACATGGATCTAATCCAGACCGCAGACATGCCAGTACTGACAGGTAACGCAGTGGAATTCTGCCGCCGGGCATTAAAAGCCCGGATGTAATCAAGTCAAACAAACAAAACCATCAAGGAGTTTATCAGATGCCAGGACCGGGAACGGGTAGAATCTGTCTTGCCCTTTCAGCCGCGCTTGCAGCGGCCCTGCTGTTTTCAGGTCTTGCAGTGCCTGTACAGGGCAGCGAGCTAACTCTCGAGCAGGCCTACCGCACCGCAATTGAGGAAAACGAAAACGTCGGAGTATCGAGGCAGGAATTGCGCAAGGCAAAATCCGACGTAACCGAGGCAACATCTGCGCTTTATCCGCAGCTCTCAGCCCGGGGCGAATACACCCGTGAGAAGGAACGGGATTTTTCCCTGGGCTCGGGCACAGGGGGCTCGGGCACAGGTACCGGGGCGGGATCCGACCAGCCCAACGAATACGGCACCATGACCCTGAGCCTTGACCAGCACATATACCAGTGGGGCAAGGTCTGGTCAGGCAGGAAAATGGCAAAATATTATTCAGAAGGCTCCAGGTACAGACACGTGCGCAGGGTTCAGGAAATCCTCTACCAGGTAAGTGTAAGCTATTATGAAGCCCTGCTCGGCAGACGCTCCATAGAAATTGCTGAAAACGGACTCAACAGGGCAGTATGGCAGGCGGAACAGGCCAGGGCAAGATTCGAGGCGGGAGTGGTGACCCAAACCGACGTGCTGCGGGCGGAAGTCCAGGTGGCACGCAGCAGCGAAGACCTGGAGCGGGCGAAAAACGATTACGATAACGCTCTTGAACAGCTGGCCCTTGAAATGGGGGTGGAATCAACCCCTGACAGCATCGAGGAGCCGCCAGAACGCTCTTTTGCAGCAGGGCCTGTAAATGAACTCTACGAAACAGCCCTGACCAGGCGTCAGGATTACAGGCAGGCAGAAAAGCAGCAGCAGGGCGCTGAAAAAGGCGTGGATTTCGAGCAGGCCGATTTTTTCCCCAACATAAGCCTTACAGGCCAATACACGGCCACGGACAAGGAAGAACTTTTCTACGGGGAATCAGACGACTGGAAGGCAAGCATCGTGGTTTCCTATCCGCTTTTTACGGGATGGCAAAGAAGCTCGGAGGTGGCCGGGGCCAAGGCCGAAAAAAGCCAGGCGGACTACAGTCTTGCCAGGCTGCGCAAACAGATTCGAAACGAGGTCAGAAGCGTTTACCTCGACATTCAGACGCAGCAGAAAGTGATTGATCAGCTCGAAAAACAGGTGAGGTCTGCAGCACGAAACTACCAGGAAACCACTGCCATGTTTGAGCAGGGCATTGTTACGGCAGTGGACCAGGTTGATGCTTTTACCGCCCTGAACGAGGCGGAAAACCGGCTGGCACAGGCCTTTTACACCTATCAGCTCGATCTGCTGCGTCTAAAGATGGCAACAGGGACATTTCAAAAGGATCTGCTGGAAAAGGAGATATTGAATGAAAACGGGTAAGGCATACCGGAGTTGGGCCCGGCGAACAGGGATAATGATGCTGGCGGCCGCTGCACTGCTTACGGTGCCCCCGGCATACGGGACATCTGAAAACGGCGACAGCGCCGGTGAAAATAGTGATTCCGAGTCATGTGCCACCGTGGATCGCGCTGAGGTGAAAACCAGGGACCTCGAGGAAATTATCCGGGCCATAGGCAGCACAGAGGCGTTTCAAAAAGTGACTGTCAGACCCGAAATTAAAGGAGTTATAGAATCCATCCATTTCGAGGAAGGCGCGCAAGTCAAAAAGGGAGACCTTCTTTTTTCCATTGATGACGCCAAGGTGCGGGCCGAGCTCAGGGCCAGACAGGCAGCGCTCGGCGAAGCAGAAGCAAACAGGGAAAACGCCCGCCTGATATTTGAACGCCGCCAGCGCCTTTATGAAAAAAAACAGATTTCCGAAGAAGAACGCGACGAAGCCCGCACCGGCTACCAGGCTTTACAGTCGCAGGTAAAACGGGTGGAGGCGGAAATCGAAAACATAAAAGAAACTCTTAAAGACACCAGGGTGCGGGCCCCGTTTGACGGAATCGCGGGAGAACATCACGTGGATGCCGGCCAGCTGGTGGATACCGCAACAAATCTGACTTCCGTGGTTCAGACAGACAGGCTTAAAATCACCTTTACAACTCCTGAACGCTACCTGAGCGATATCAGAACAGGCCAGGAAATACGGCTGATCTCCCCTGCATACCCCGAAAAAAAGCTCCCCGGCACTGTTTATTTCCTGGACCCTCAAATCAAGCCGTCCACACGAAGCCTGAATATAAAGGCACGCGCGGACAATACTGACAACCTGCTTCGCCCCGGAGGATTTGTATCAGTTGAACTGATTGCAGGAGTCAGGGAAGACGCCCTTGTGATTCCTGAAGAAGCCCTGATACCCACCCGCAGGGGCTATATGGTCTATACAATTGAAGACTCGCGCGCCAGGGGCCGGGAGGTTGAAATCGGGCTGCGCAGGCCCGGAATCGTGGAAATTACAGACGGACTTGAAAAAGGCGAAACAATTGTGCAGGCGGGCCATATCTCTTTGGCAGAAGGCGACAGGGTCTGTTCCGAATAAAGAAGGCAGCCACAAGCACACCCGGATTTAAAAGTCTGATTTTAAACATTTACAATCTTTTTTTCAGCCACAGTAAAGGTACTGCAGCAATATGATCTGGAATTTTTGCATTAGACGGCCGGTTCTTACAACTGTTTTTTTCCTGGTAATTTTCATATTCGGGATTTTCGGCTACACCCAGATGCCGGTGAGGGAATACCCTGATGTTGAATTTCCCATTGTAAATGTCAGTGCAGTGCTGCCGGGCGCAGACCCCG
>JBKHES010000142.1:0-4708 GCA_046540695.1 Desulfobacterales bacterium | reverse complement strand
TCCAGAGCAGATCACGAAACATGTCTTTTCTCCTGTATTAGTCCTGGGCTAAATAACCGTTTACTGCTGCCGGAGCAGCAGTGAAGGATTAAAAAAATATTTTAATCCAAAGAACGAAATCCGAACTTGCAAACCGGCTTCTTTCTGATCTTAATCGCACATTTTAAGAAAATTGCGAAGAATCCTTTTTCCTGCCTGAGTCATTATGGATTCAGGATGAAACTGGATGCCTTCGGCGGGGTGCTGCCTGTGGCGCAGCCCCATGATTTCGCCTTCCTCTGTCTCCGCGCTTATCTCCAGGCATTCGGGCAGGCTTTCCCTGTCAACTGCAAGGCTGTGGTAGCGCATGGCTGTAAAAGGCTTGTTTATGCGCGAAAATATGGTTCTGCCGTCCGCGTTCACGGTTGAGACTTTGCCGTGCATGAGCCTGTCAGCATGAACGATTTTCCCGCCGAATGCGTATGCCAGAGCCTGGTGTCCCAGGCACACCCCCAAAATGGGAATGCTGCCGGAGAACCTTTTTATGGTTTCAACTGATCTGCCGGCGTTTTGCGGGCTTCCCGGGCCGGGCGAGACAACAATTCCGGAAACCTTTCTCGCAGCCAGGTCTTCGGGGTCGAATGCGTCGTTTCTGCGAACCTCCACCTCTGCTCCCAGCTGGCGAAGGTACTGGACCAGGTTGTAGGTAAATGAATCGTAGTTGTCTATTACGAATATCATGTCAGCCTCTTATGGGAGTTGGTTCCGGATCAGTTCCAGGGCGCGGCCCATTGCCGTGGCCTTGTTTACTGTCTCCGTGTATTCTGCCTCGGGCTCGGAGTCAGCCACGATTCCCGCTCCTGCACGCACAGTCAGGGTACCGTCGCTTATGCACGCAGTTCTTATGGTAATGGCAAGATCCATGTTCCCGTGAAAAGATATATATCCGACAGCCCCGCCGTAAGGACCCCGCGGTTCGGGCTCCAGCTCGGAGATTATCTCCATTGCCCTTACCTTGGGAGCGCCGCTTAACGTGCCTGCAGGAAAGGTTGCAGCCAGAAGGTCCCAGGCATCGCAGCCTTCAGTGAGGTCGCATGTTATGTTTGAAACAAGGTGCATAACATGGGAGTAGCGCTCAACTATCATCAGGTTGGTAACCTGAACCGTGCCTGTTTCTGCCACCCGGCCCAGGTCGTTTCTGCCTAAATCCACAAGCATCAGGTGCTCTGCGCGCTCTTTTTCGTCCTGCAGCATCTCGTCTGCAAGGGCCCTGTCCTCCTGCTCTGTCTTTCCCCTGGGGCGGGTGCCTGCAATGGGACGCAGCGCTGCAATTCCGTTTTCCAGCCTCACCATGGTTTCCGGAGATGAGCCCACCAGGACGGTGTCGTCAAGGTGCATGAAAAACATATAGGGCGAGGGGTTTATATAGCGCTGGGCCCGGTACAGGGCAGTGGGGTCGGAAGGAACGCGGTCGGCACAAAAAGGCTGAGATATTACGGCCTGGATTATTTCGCCGTCTTTTATTCTTGATTTCACGGTTTCAACGTTTAGCTTGTAAACAGAAGGGTCATGGACGGCAAAAAGGCTGATGTCTCCGGGCGGTTCAGCCTGTGGAAAAGGCCTGGCGGTTTTTTCCCTGACTGCCTTTTGTATGCTGCTGATGCGTTTTTCCGCTGCAGTGTAGGCTGAATCGGAATCCGGGTGATCCTTTTTAAAGCATATGGCAACCATCATCAGGGTGTTTTTTATGTTGTCAAAAATAAGCATCTCGTCGGGAATAACAAAATCAGCCAAAGGCCTGTCAGCGGGCAGTCGGTTTTCGATTTTCTCGAAAAACGAAACCGCTTCATAGGCGAAATAACCGACCAGGCCTCCCCAGAATCTGGGAAGGCCGGGGATCACTGCCGGGTCGTAGCGCTGCATCAAACCGCGCAGCACAGGCAGTGGATCGCCGTGATGAGCGATTGTCTCATTTTCCCCGTTTTTCCCGATTTCCACTGTATCCGAATACACCCTTACCCTCGTGCGCGCCGAAGTACTCAAAAAGCTGTAGCGCCCCCAGCGCTCTCCTCCTTCCACGCTTTCGAGCAGAAATGCCGGGGACTGGCTCAGATAGAGCTTTTTGAGCACAGACACAGGGGTTTCCATGTCCGCCAAAATCTCGCGGCAGACGGGAACCACGTTGTGGTCCCGGAAATAGCCTGCAAATTCGCTTTTTTCAGGAAACTGTCGCAGCAGCATGCAGTATGCTCCTTTTTTTCAGTATTGATTCATTATGTTTTGACAAAAAAAGGCCGCGGGTTTGCCCCGCGGCCTTTCTGGCATATCAGAAATAATAAAAAAGACCGGGGGGCCCGGGGCCGCCTCGGTCTTTTTGCTTGCGCTTTTATTTGCTCAAACCGGTGCTGAGGCAGGCCCCTTTATGAAGATCCGCCACCACCAGTTTCTGATATTTGTTTGTGTCTGAAATGAATGCGAGGGCATTTTATTTTTCCGTTTTAAAAAATCTTGCCTGGATCAAATGCTGTTTTGTATCCTGATGTCTGAGATCAATAAAAGCTTTAATGACTATTTGTCAAGCATAAATTTGACCTGCCGGGCATTGGTGTTTTCATTTGTGTTTGCAAACACATTCGGGTATGAATCCCTTAAAATATTATACGGACCTGCAAGGGAACTCTGCAATGATAGCTGAAATAATATCCACAGGCGACGAGGTGCTCACCGGAGCAGTTGTGGACTCCAACGCCGCCTATATCGCTGCCAGGTTATATGAGATCGGAATTCCGGTGGGCCGGCATATTTCTGTGGGCGACGACCTGGAGCGAATGACTGCTGTCCTGGCAGAGAGCGGGAAAAGGGCTGATATCGGCGTAGTTACAGGGGGGCTCGGGCCCACGGTGGATGACATCACCGCTGCTGCAGCTGCCAGGGCCGGAAACGTTGAGCTGAAGGCCAATCCCACAGCAAAGGCTTATATAGAGGAGTTTTTCAAGCGTTTCAACAGGCCGCTTTCAGATTCTGATGCCAAGCAGGCCGAGCTTCCGCAAGGAGCCCAGCCGATACTAAACCCGGTGGGCACCGCCCCTGGTTTTTCCATGACAATCGGCGGGTGCAGGTTTTATTTTCTGCCAGGCGTGCCTTTTGAGATGCGCCGGATGATGACAGACAACGTGATTCCCGCCCTGGAGGAGCGTTACTGCCTGGGTGAGGACCGCAGCTATTACAGGGAAAAAAAACTGTCCCTGTTCGGACTGCCCGAGGCACATGTTAACGAGCGGCTTGCGGACTTGACAGGCCTGCCGGCTGATGTAAGAATCGGCATGCTGTCGGAATTTCCGGTAATCCACGTAAAACTCTCCGTCTACGGCCGGGATTTGGATCGTCTGGAAACTTCCGTTGAAAAAGCTGCAGAATACGTGATGGAAAAGATCGGCGGGTATGTGTATTCGGATTCAGGCCAGACCATGGAGGAAGTCGTCGGCGACCTGCTCGCTGAAAGCTCAGCCGCGCTGGTGGTGGCAGAGTCGTGCACAGGCGGTCTTATCGGCGACAGGATCACGAATGTTCCCGGAAGTTCCGGGTACTTCGCTGGTTCGATAGGAACCTACGCAAACACGGTAAAAATAAGCCTGCTCGGGGTTTCTGCGCAGACTCTTGAGGACCACGGGGCGGTATCAGAACAGGTCGCAGAAGAAATGGCCGCAGGGGCAAGAAAGATTGCAGGCGCGGACTACGCCCTGTCTGTCACCGGTATAGCCGGACCGGGCGGAGCAACCCCGGACAAACCGGTGGGAACCGTGTGTATCGGGCTTTGCGGGCCTGAGAAATGTTCTGCAATACGGTATCATTTTCCTTTTGAAGACCGGCTTGCAAACAAGCGGATTTTTGCAGAAACCGCTCTTGACAGGCTTCGCCGCAGGCTTATCGGAGCCGCTGACTTAAAGGGAATAAAAAAAGGAGACTGAAGATTTATGGGTTGGATGGGTAAAATGGTCGGCGGTACCATAGGCTTTGCGCTCGGAGGTCCGCTTGGAGCCATTGCAGGGGCGGCACTCGGGCACCTGATGGATGCTGATTCAGGCGAACAGCAGCATGTTCTGCCGGGCAGCGGACAGATGGCAGATCATGACAGGGCGCAGCTTACTTTTTTCGTGGCAGCCTTTTCCATGCTGGCAAAGCTTGCCAGGGTGGACGGAAAGGTCACCGAAGAAGAGGTGAACTCGATAAGAAAATTCATGATAGAAGATCTTCACCTGAACCAGGAAAGCCGCCAGATGGGTGAGAAAATATTCAATACAGCACTGAGAGCCCCCCAGACCTTTGAGCAGTTTGCTGATCAGTTCTACCAGCAGTTCCATGACCGCCCTGAACTGCTTGAGCTGATGATAGACATTCTTTTGCGGGTTTCCGTGGCTGACGGAAAAATGGACAAAAGCGAGGAGGCGCTTATTGAAAGCGCGGTCCGGAAATTCAGGATTCCGGATTCGGATTATCAGAGCATGAAATCGCGCTACGTGTCAGTGGCTGAAAAATACTATTCGGTTCTTGGCTGCAGCCCCTCTGATGACAACGAGACAATTAAAAAGCAGTACAGAAAGCTTGCACGCGACTATCACCCGGATGCGATTGCCTCCAAGGGCCTGCCCGAGGAGTTTGTCAATTTTGCCAACGACAAGTTCCGCGAAATCCAGGAAGCCTACGAGGCAATACAGAAGGAAAGAGGTAT
>JBKHES010000141.1:0-4715 GCA_046540695.1 Desulfobacterales bacterium | reverse complement strand
ACCAGTCAAACGAGTTTAAAAAGATAATTTCGGATTACGAGGATGCAGACATGCTTGAAGTCTTCTCGGAGCTGATCCAGCAGGAGACGGCCTTTGAAGCTGCGTTAAACGTCACCTCCAGGATTTCAAAGCTATCCATTCTGGATTTCATGTAATAAATCAATGGTTGTATAATAACAAGCATACCTTGCGCCGCAAAATCGCCTTTATTTTGCAGCCTGTTTATCGTTGACATGAACACGCGTTTCGTGGTGACATGTCAAAAAAACCGGCGGGGGGCTGCCGATTGCAGGGAAGGATTTTAAATCCGTCCCGTAAAGGACAGACCCCCGGAGCCAAGGGGATAAACAGGCAAACGCCACGGAGGGCCGAAGATGCTGGTGTTAACGCGCAAGGCAGGCGAAGGCATCCTGATAGGAGATGATGTAAGGGTCACCGTCCTGGAATGCCAGGACGGCAGGATAAGAATAGGAATCGAAGCACCCGGGGAATACAGGATTTACCGGCAGGAGGTCTACGAACGCATATGGCGCGAGAACAGCCAGGCCAGCCAGTGGAGCACGGAAAACCTCGAAGCCCTGGACTCTGTAATTCCGAGGAAAGGGGAGGACAAATGAAGACCCTTCAAACCAGATTCGGGGAAATAACATACGATCCCGACAGGGTGGTCCGTTTTCCCGAGGGCCTGGTGGGGTTTGAAAGCCTGCGCGACTTTGTCGTGATGCCTGCAAAGCGCAAGGACGACCCGGTTGTTTGTTTCCAGAGCGTTGACGAGCCGCACCTTGCCTTTCTTCTTGTAAACCCCGTGCTTTTTTTCCCTGATTACCGGGTTGACCCCGGCGACGGGGTGCTTGAAAAGCTCGGCATCACCAGCGGTGACACCTTTTTTATCCTTACCACCATCACTTTTTACGAAGACGGCCGAATTACGCTCAACCTTCTTGCCCCGGTAATATATACCCCTGAAACCGACCGCGCCATTCAGGTAGTCATGGAGGGCAGCGGCTATGATGCAAAAACTCCCCTGCCGGGCAGAAAGTAGCCTACCCCCCGGCCTGCCAGGAGGGCTCAACCGCCTGGCTGTAAACCTTTTGGGCTTCTTTCTGCCCGGTTTCCAAGGTTGACACAAGATCAAAGTACGCCTGCACTGGCGAGACAATGTGCACTGGCACGCGGATCTGTTTTTCAATTTCAGCCACTGTCTGCTCCGAGGGGCGGCAGTAGCGGAGCCTTGAAGAAGCCATAACCTGGCGCATTCCGTGAAAAGCCCCCGGGTGGGGGCTGTGGATTACAGCCACGTTTGCCTCGCTGTCTTTGCATTTTTCAAATCTTCCCACCGTGTCCGCCGGATTGATTTTCCCCTGTACGCGTACCTGGATATGCCTGTAATAATCAATTCCCGATGCCAGGTGCACGGCTGCTGAAAGGCCTGTAAAAGCGCATTTTACGCCTTTTTTGCGGCAGGCCTCAGCTATTTGGTTTTCCGCGTTTATAAAGTCATCATCAGTGTGCAAAAATGATATGCCTTCGTTCGGCGATGCCTCCCTGATCCAGAGCTCAAGCAGTTCCCCGGGCCTGGCAGGTATGATCCTGCTTTTTTTTGTATCTATTAATTCCCTGTCTTTTAGGATCTGCCTTACGTTGGACACAAGCCCCAGGCTCACCCCTGCCTCTTTTGCCAGGTCCCTTGCCTTCCAGTGCCTTTGCGGCCGGTTTAAAAGCACGCGCACAACAGCGGCTGCCCCGGGCCTTGTAAGGGACTTGAGGCGCCTTTTGTTTTTGACGGGATTCGGATTCCCGCTGTTCCGGATAAACATCCCGTCTGTGGCAATGCGGCAGTTGCCTGCAAGATCCAGAAACCCGGCATTGTTTCTGGAGCATATCTCCGCGGCTTTCTCCGATATATAGGGAGCTGCAAAAACCGGATACGAGCTGCCGCTGCCCCGGGTCAGTGAAAGCAGCCTGTATACCGCCTCCCTTGCGTGCCTTGGCTCTCCGCTCGGCCTGGCTTCAACCACAAGTTCCACGGGAGGTATCCTCCCGGAAATCCGCATGACAAAATCCGGGCCTTCCGGGTCATCTTTTTCATGACTGACCTCCACGCTGTCCACCAGCCCTGTTTCAGCAGCCAGTTCCTGCAGCCTTTTTTCTGCACCCTCTATAACCTCCTGCTTGCTCGGTTTTATGCCCGCCATTGCCCCTTTCCCCGTGATTGTTCAACAACCTCGTTCAACACGTTCAACATGAGTTGAACATATAATTACACTGAACACTTTCAAAAAACAATAAAAAAAATGTGTTCCCCCTATATAAATCCGGCTTCCTTCCGATAAGGAGACTTTAACGTCCATTTTTTAATATCAGTTGCGAGTTTTACCTGAAAGGAAGGAGTAATATGAATGCCGCTTCAATCCGGAACCGGAAAGAACAACATGGAGAAAGCGGGTTAAAAGACATGCATGCCAATTATTTCCCTGTTTCCCCTGATACCCTGAACCCGAACGCGCTTACGGATTTCCAGGTATATCTCAGGCGCGGCGGCAGGTACGTGCTTTATACAAAAGAGCGCAGGTATTTTTCCCGCACTCTGAAGGACCGCCTTGTGGAAAACGGAATAGAAACCGTCTACATACCTTATCACCAGCAGGCTGCATATGAATCCTATATAATCGACAACCTTGAATGGATCCTGAGCGACCCGGAGGTTCCGGTTGACGTGCGCACGCAGGTTTTCCTGGAAACCACATCCAGCCGGGTGAAAAAGGTGTTTGAAAGCAGGCTGCCGTCTATTGACGAAACCACGTTGAAAGGGGTCCAGCAGGTGGTCAGGTCCAGCCTGTCGTTTCTGGCAACCGAAGAGGCCATGGAAAGCATCGGAAAGTTTGTCTCCCATGACTACCAGACTTTTACCCACAGCGTGCAGGTGTTTACATATACAATGATGCTCCTGAATTACCTGGGAGAAAACCGGGACGAGCAGACAATGGTTGACGTGGGGGTGGGCGCGCTTCTCCACGACATAGGAAAAACCCATGTTCCCGCCTCTGTATTAAACAAGCCCGGCGCACTTGACGAGGAGGAATGGAAGCTGATCAAGCTTCATCCTGTTTACGGCATGCGCATGTGCACAAACATAAACCTTCCCCAGGCAAGCCTTAACTGTATCGTGTTTCACCATGAAAAATACGACGGTACAGGATATCCCACGGGCATGGCAAAGGAGGAAATCCCGGTGCCGGTTCGCGTGCTCACCTGCTGCGACGTCTATGATGCAATCACTTCCAGGCGGCCATATGCTGATGCGAGCACTGCATTCGAGGCGTTAAAGATCATGGGAGAGGAGATGAAGGACGCGTTTGATCCAAGAATTTTCAAGGCATTTATAAAGGTACTGGGCAAACAGGGATAGCAGCCGGAATTGAATTATATGCTGATCCCAAGGCAGTGCAAAATTTTAAGAGATCAATTATTTATGTAAAATCAGAATCTTATCTTTTCATTGCCCGGCAGGCATGACATTTTTAGGACCTCCTGGGAAACCCAGGGCCGGGATCGGTCTTTGAACCGGTTCTGACACCCGGACGATGACACGGTACTTTTGTGCGGCCAGGAATTCTGGCAGGACATGGAAAGCGTGGCATTTAACCTGGTGGCATCTGATCGCGGAAAATAAATTTATTTGACCGGGAGGCTGTATTGACGAATACCTCGAATGGGCCTGAAAACAGAAATGATGGAAGCCGGATTTCTGATGACGGTTATTATTTTTCCGTTCCCACAGACACTCTTAACCCTGATACAAATACAGGCTTTCCGGTCTATCTCAAGCGCGGCAGCCGTTATGTTCTGTATTCAGCAGCTCATGACCTGTTTACCCGGGACCTCAAGGAAAGACTGGTGCAAAACGGAGTTGAAACAGTTTATATACCGTTGGACAACCAGGCTTCCTATGAATCCTATGTACTTGAAAACCTGGAGGATATCCTGAATAACCCGGCAATACCCGATGATGTCCGCTCAAAAGTTTTCCTGGACACCACCGCCGGCCAGGTCAGGGAAATCTTTGAGACCCGGACACCCTGCCTGGACAATAAAATGATTGAAGGCGTACACCATTTGGTAAAATCCAGCCTTTCATTTTTATTGACCCCTTCTGCCATGGAAAACATTCGCAGGTTTCTTTCACATGACTATCAGACATTTTCCCACAGCGTGCACGTGTTTACCTATACCATGATGCTCATGAACTACTTGTCAGAAGACTGGGATGAAGAAACCCTGGTGGATGCCGGTATGGGAGCGCTTCTCCATGACATAGGCAAGACAAAGATTCCTGCATCGGTTTTAAATAAACCCGGAAGGCTTGATGAAGCTGAGTGGAACCAGATCAAGCAGCATCCAAAAAACGGCACGAGCATGTGCACCAATTTCTGCCTTCCGCACACGAGTCTGGACTGTATCAGGTTCCACCATGAAAAATTCGACGGCAGCGGCTACCCCGCTGGTATCAAAAAAGACGAGATACCAGTTTGCGCGCGTGTTATTACATGCTGCGACGTTTATGACGCAATCACTTCAAAGCGCCCCTACGCCTCGGCAGAACCCCCGTTTGAAGCCTTGAAGATCATGGGCCATGAAATGAAGGGATCTTTTGATCCTGATATTCTAAGAGCCTTTATACAGCTTCTGGGCCGGATGAGCAAATAGCTGGCGGG
>JBKHES010000140.1:0-4780 GCA_046540695.1 Desulfobacterales bacterium | reverse complement strand
TATCCCTTTATCTTGTATCTTGTATGCAGCTAAATGGAAAGTGGTCAGGAACTGATCATTCAAGGTAGTTATCTGTGACCAAGGCGTCACCCATGCACTCTTTAAGATAACAGCTTGCATTTTTTGCCCTGATAATGCATAAAAGGCATTGAATCGCAACCGGACCGCAAAACATGCAGACCCCTTTGAAACATAAAATTTACATTATTCTCCTTGGCATTGCCCTCGCCGTAAGCATGGGCCCGGCCGGTGCTTGTGATGCCCTGTCGGCAAAGCAGGGAAAAATTTCCTGTGAAAACAAGCAGGGGCCGCAAGAAGCAATAACCGCCTCCTCCCCGGGGGCCTGCCATATGACATCCTGCCCGGACGAGCGTTTTTTTGTGGTTCCGGAAAGCACCTGCCGGCGGCTGCCTGACAAAAATCGATCTTTCGTGCTGTTGCCGGCCATAGCTGCAAACCCGCAAATGGTTTCGGCCCCGGGCCTTTTTCAGGCCGGAAGGTTTATGTTGGAAAAGCCGGTGTCATTTCACCCCCCGCCTTTATTTTCCCTTTACTGCATCTATATCTGTTAATCGCTCTTTTTTTCCGGATCACGGCGGTGGTCTGTTTTATGCCCCGCCTGAGACAGGCTTTTTTTATACGCCCCAAAAACCGAACTCTTGATCTGAAAAAGGAGCGAAAAAGAGATGTTAGACCAGTTTTTAATCACCGTGAACCAGATGATGACCGGCGGCCTTGCCGCAGCTTTCCTGGGAGCATTTGCCTGGGGTATAATCAGCGTGCTGTTTTCCCCCTGTCACCTGGCCTCCATCCCCCTGATCGTGGCCTATGTGGGCGGCCAGCAGACAGCCGTGAATCCCAAACGGGCCGGATGGTATGCAGGCGCGTTTTCCCTGGGTCTTTTTATCACCATTGCGGCGGTGGGCATTGTATGCGCCATGCTGGGCCGTATGCTGGGCGATGTGGGGATATGGCTGCAGGTGGCCGTAGGTGCGGTGCTTATCTGGGTGGCCCTGGGCATGATGGGCGTACAGGCATGCACCATGTCGGGCGGGCTGCTCTACAGACTCAATCTAAAGGGGATCCACGGTGCCTTTGGCCTGGGCCTGGCATACGGGATTCTGTCAGGATCCTGCACATTCGGATTTATCGCGCCGATTCTTGCCATTGTCACCGTGCAGCAGGAAATTTTTGCAGGATCCGTGATGATGCTGCTTTTTGCCCTGGGCCATTGTCTGCCGATTGTTTTTGCCGGAAGCTCGGCCGCGGCAGTACGCAGGGTTACCGAAAGCGCCGCATGGCAGGGAGCAGGCAGCTGGTTTCGCAAGGGCGCCGGAGTGGTCATCGGCCTGCTGGGTGTCTATTTTATCGTTGGACCGTTTGCCGGTATAATCTGAAACAAAGAGGATATGATATGCATCAGACCATAAGACATCCGCGACTCAAAAAGACATTTGGTGCTTTTATAATCATGGTTATTGCACTTCTGTTCACGACGGGCACGGGTTTGTGCCAATCCTCGGGGCAGACCGTTGAGGAAAAATACCCGGGTCTTGTCAGCGGAGTATTGAAAAACGCCCGCCTCGAGCCCATGGATAAACAGATTCTGCTTAAATCAGATGCGGTTACAATCCACCGGGCCGACCTGACCGGAAAGCTCAAAGACCTTGATGACCGGAGACGCTCGCAACTGAAAAAAAATCTGCTCTTTTTGCTGGAACAGGAAGCCACCCGGAAGTTTCTGTTAAACAAAGCGCAAAAAGCCGGACTTGCCACCAGCGAGATGGATGAACAGGAAGTTTTCCAGACCTTTTTTGACCACAAAACCGAAAAAATGGAAGTCACTGAAAAAGAGGCCCGCGACTTTTATCAGGACAACAAGGACATGGTCAGGGACATGCCTTTTGAGCAGGTCAAAGACTCAATCCGCGACTATCTGATCCAGGAAAAAAAGCAGCAATTCATTCAGGACTACATTCAGGGGATCGCCGATGATGTTGAGCTGCGGGTAAACAAGCAATGGGTGGAAGACAAGAGCCGTCTTGCCATGGACAATCCCGTGGACAAATCCCGGAACTCCGGGCTGCCGACAATGGTGGAATTCGGCGCAGAAGGCTGCGAGCCTTGCGACAGGATGCAGCCCATACTGGAGCAGTTGCGCAAGGATTTTGCCGACGCCCTCAACGTGGTTTTTGTCAATGTGAAAGAGGCGCAAATGCTGGCCGCACGATTCGGGGTCCAGTCGATTCCGGTGCAGGTGTTTTATGATGCCGACGGCAAAGAGGTATTCAGGCACACGGGCTTTCTGTCCAGGGACAAAGTTTACAGCAAGCTGGCTGAAATGGGGGTGGGACAGAAATCTGAAGCAATGTTCACCCGGGGCAGCGGTCCCGTTGAAGTTCTTCTTTTTACAGACTATTTTTGTCCCCCATGCCGGAGACTAGAGCCCTACCTTGAGGAAACCCTGCCTGAACTGATATCTTCAGGAGTAAAAGTCACCTTTGTGGATGCAGCCTTCAATCAAAAATCCTCTTTGTATGCGCGTTATTTTCTTTATGCAGCCAATTCGGCTTCTTCGCTGGAATCGTTCATACACGCCCGCAGTGTGTTGTTTGAGCTGGCTGAAAACAGCGGCATAGAATCCGAGCGGGAGTTGCTTCAGGCCTTAAAAGAAAAAAATGTGGATATCAAGCTTTTCGACACCCAGCCCCTTATGGATGAATGGAAAGAAATCATTGAAAAACACAACCTGCGCAGCACTCCCACCTGCGTGATTATAAAACCGGGACAGGAACCGGAGCAACACAGGGGCGGCAAGGCAATACCAGAGGCCCTGGATCGTTTGCTTGCCGAAGTGTCACAAAAACAATCGAAAGTTTCAGACTGACCCCATGAGACATCAAAGTAGAGGTCAACACAGACGGATACGGCGGAAGAAAAATCCGTGAAACCGTGGCTATCCAGACCAATGATCCGGATCAGCCCTGGATACAGGTGACTGTCACCGGAAAGGTACAAGAATTCGCCGATATCAGTCCCAGACGGGTACGGCTGGCAGGATCGCCGGGCAAGCCCCTGTCGGCTGAAGTGGAAATCGTTCCCGGCAATGATTATTCCTTTACCGTAAAAGAGGTAACTGCCAAAGTCGGCAAATTCATAAACTATGAAATCGTACAACGCTGCACAGAAGGTCATGAGAAATGCGTTATCCTGGTGGAAAACAAAAGAAAGGAAAAAGGGCGTTACTATGATGTGCTGTATGTCCGGACAGACAGCAAACACCGGCACGAATTGCCTATCCAGGTAGTCGGCATGATCCGGTAGTATGAAATAAAAAGGCAGGACCGGCATGCTTGAATGGATTCAGAGTTATGAAACCCTTTTTTACTGGGTAGGCGGAATTTCTCTTGCCGCCTTTGCTGCGACCCTGGCGATCATTCCGTGGCTGGTGCTCCGAATCCCGGAAGACTACTTTGCCGCCGGAAGGCGGCGGGTAGTTCACCAAAACCGCCATTGGCCGCCAGGCGTATTGCTCCTGCTGCGGATCTTGAAAAACGCGGCCGGTGCCGTGTTTGTAACAGCGGGCCTCGTGATGCTGCTGACGCCGGGACAGGGTTTGCTGACAATTATCGCGGGCCTCGGTCTCATGAATTTCCCCGGAAAATTTCGGCTGCAAAGATGGCTGATCTCCCGGGGGTCCACCCTTAAACTCATCAATCGTTTCCGGGTGCGGCGGGGAAGGCCCCCACTGACCCTTTGATCCGAAGCCCCCGGGCGTTTTTCAAGTCCTAGCTGGCCGTGCAGGCCTGTTATGCAGAACCAGCCTCCGGGCTGGCTCAAAAGTCAAAAGAAGGAAATGAAGCCTTGCCTGTAAAACAAATACTGATCATAGGAGCAAGTGATGCGGGCATCAGCGCGGCCCTGCGGATCCAGGAACTTGACCCGGAAGCCGTAGTCACGGTGATTGCAAAAGACGCCTATCCCAACTTCAGCATCTGCGGACTGCCGTTTTATTTGAGCGGCGAGGTAGCCGACTGGCGGGACCTTGCCCACCGCACGGCAGAAGAAATCACGGAACAGGGAATTCGCCTGCTGCTGGATCACGAGGCCCTGGCCGTTGATACGCAATCAAAAAAGGTAAGCGTGCGCGCTGCCGGAGGAGATATCCGCCGGATCGAATACGGCAGGCTGCTGATCGCCACCGGGGCCGAATCGATTAAACCGCCCATTGAAGGACTCGATACTCCGGGCGTGTTTTTTCTGCGGCAGATGGCAGACAGCTTTGCGATAAAGCGGTTCATGGATCAAAATCAGCCCAAACGGGCCGCAATCATAGGCGGAGGCTACATAGGCCTGGAAATGGCAGATGCACTCGCCAGAAGGGGAATTTCGGTCACCCTGGCAGAATTCGCACCCGAGGTACTGACAACACTTGACCCGGCGCTTGGCGCTCTGATCCGTGAAGAGCTTGAATCAAAAGGAGTAAGGGTAATAACGGGTCATAAGGTTGAAAGTATTTCCCCGGGGAATAATGAATTATGCATACACTCTGTATCAGGGAGCACTGAAACCGCGGACATGGCTCTGGTTGCTGCCGGGGCGCGGCCCGCAACGGAACTGGCCAGTACCGCCGGCATCGGCACAGGAGCGGCAAACGCAATTTCCGTGGACCGGACCATGGCCACGCAGATTCCCGATATCTGGTCGGCAGGCGACTGCGCACAAACCTGGCACCGCATCCTGGAGCGTCACGTATACCTGCCCCTTGGCACCACGGCCC
>JBKHES010000139.1:0-4825 GCA_046540695.1 Desulfobacterales bacterium | reverse complement strand
CCTGAACTGGCTGCAGGAAAACCCATGGATAGATTATATTTGCAGTTTAATGCAAAAGCGGCCCTGGGCCGAAGAATTGCTGGGCGCCGTGGCGGTTGTCCTGCTTTTAATACTGCTGACCATACGTATCAGGCGGAGAAGAAAAAAGGCGGCAAAAAAAGAAACAGCCCCCGGGCTGAAGGCAGAGTCACCGCCGAAGCCTGAACAAAAACAGCCTGAACCTGAAGCCGGCGACTTGCTGCAATCAGAGCCCGGTCCTGAACCGGAATCTGAACCCGGACCGAAACCCGGTCCCGCCCCTGAACCTGAACCAATGCCGGAACCGGAATCAGAGCCGGAACCACCCCCTGCGAGGCCTGCAGGATTGATGGACCGCCTGAAAGCAGGGCTTGGAAAAACGCGCAAATCACTGGCCAGCCAGATAGAAGGCGTTTTTGCTGAAAAAGGAAAAATTGATTCCGAGGCCCTCGAGGAAATCGAGGAAGCCCTGGTAACGGCAGACGTGGGCATTGAAACAACCACTGCGTTGATTAACAGAATCAGCGAAAACGCCTCTGCAATTTCAAGCGAACAAGACCTGCGCGCATTTATAAAACAGGAAATGATAAAGATCTTTGACCAACAGCAAAGTTTGGAACCAGTTTCCGAAAAACCCCGCGTGGTAATGGTTGTAGGCGTAAACGGCGTGGGCAAGACCACAACCATAGGAAAACTTGCACACAGATACCGCCAGCAGGGCGAAAAAGTACTGGTTGGAGCATCAGACACCTTCAGGGCGGCTGCAGTTGAACAGCTTGAAGTCTGGTCAAAGCGCGCAGGCGCAGATATTGTATCCCACAGGGAAAACGCTGATCCCGCCGCAGTGGCATACGACGCCGTGGAAGCAGGTATTTCCAGGGGCATGGACAGGGTGATAATTGATACCGCGGGCAGACTGCACACCAAGACAAACCTCATGGAGCAGTTAAAAAAAACCAAGCGCACCATTGCCAAGAAACTTCCTGATGCCCCCCACGAGGTGCTGCTGGTACTTGATGCCACAACCGGGCAGAACGCGATTTCCCAGGCAAAAATGTTTCACGAGGGCATAGGAATAACGGGTCTTGTGCTCACAAAACTTGACGGAACAGCCAAGGGGGGCATATTGGTTGCCATATGCAACACCATGAAGCTCCCCATATCATACATAGGCGTAGGTGAAACCATCGAAGACCTGCAACAGTTTGACCCGAAGCGTTTTGTCGAGGCTCTCCTCTGAAGCGGCAGGCATAAAACCCGCACTCCTCCCATGGGTTACCCGGTGGTGTACAAATGCATTTTACAGTGGGTTCATAAGGTCATGATACATGATCTTGAGCTTTTGCCATCTTTTAAAGTCTTTACAAATCAAGGTTAACGGACGGAATTTTTCAAAAAATTTCTAAAAATCACATTTTATGTATTGACAAGCCGAAAAACCTACCTTAAGTTGTTATAAAATCAGGGCTTTTTAATGAACTTAAAAAAAGAGGGAGGGAAAAGTCATGACAAAAGCAGAACTGGTAGAAAAGATGGCAAAGGATGCCGGAATTTCCAAGGTCGCGGCGACCGCAGCGCTAAATTCCTTTATGGACGGTGTTGTAAAATCGCTCAAGAAAAAAGACGGCAAAGTAACCCTGGTGGGATTCGGCACGTTCCAGAAAGTTCGCCGCAAGGCCAGGACCGGCAGGAACCCGCAGACCGGAGCGCCCATCAAGATCAAGGCCCGCAATGTGGTCAAGTTCAAGCCCGGCAAGCAGCTGCGCGAGACCATCTAACAGCTTGAGCTAATTGCTGGCGGCGGATTTTGAAGGGGCGGTACGCTACAAGTACCGCCCTTTTTTTTCAGGCTTCAATACCCGAATTCCTGCTTTTCTAGCTGTATCTTACGCTGAAATCCGAATATTTGCCGGTATACTCCTGCTGCTCAACCCTGACATCAGAAACCGAGGCAGCAGGCGGACCCTTTCTGCACCAGTCAAGCATTGCATCAACGTTTTCAGCATCTCCTTCGAAATAAGCCTCCACCGTGCCGTCAGGCACGTTTCGCACCCATCCTTTGACGCCGTATCTGTCGGCTGCCAGCGAGGTTTCCATCCGGAAATTAACACCCTGCACCCTTCCGCTGATTACTGCGTGCACTGCCTTTTTATCCGCCATATGCAAACACTCCTTTCCGCGTGCTGACACTACCACATTGATTTATCCAGAGAACCAAATCCTCAGGGATCACAAAAGGCCAAACGCCTCCACCCCTGATTTTTTAAGTTGATCTTACTGTTTTAATTAAAAATATAATTCATATAAAACAAATATCAACCATGACCGCGCTTACGCATCAGCTGCTTGTTCGCCCAGCAGCTGCAGAAACCCCTGCTCATCGAGCACAGTTACTCCCAGGCTGCGGGCTTTCTCCAGTTTGGAACCAGGCGATTCGCCCGCAACAATGTAGTCTGTCTTGCTGCTTACAGAACCGGACACCCTGCCCCCTGCAGCCTCTATCTTTTGTCTTGCGCGGCTGCGCGGCATTGATGAAAGGCTGCCTGTCAGAACGAAGGTCCTGTTTTCCAGAGGCTGCAGACCCCGCGTTTTTTTCTCGGGTATTATCTCAACGCCGAGTTCCCGGAGCGCACGGATTGATTCCATGTTTTCCCTGCGGCTGAAGAACTCTGCAATGCTTCTGGCCACAACCGGCCCGAGGCCCTCGATTGCTTCCAGCTCACTTTCAGACGCCGATGCCAGCTCGTCCACTGTTTCATACCTGGAAGCAAGCAGTCCGGCTACGTATTGGCCAACGTGGCGGATTCCAAGCGCATATAAAAACCTGGAAAAAGAGATCTTTCTGCTTGCCTGAATCGCATCCACCAGGTTCTGTGCGGATTTGGGGCCCATCCGTTCAAGTTTTTGCAGTGTTTCCACGTCAAGCCTGAAAATATCCGAAAGTGATGTGACTATTTTTTTTTCCACGAGCTGGTCGATTAGTTTTGTTCCCAGCCCGTCTATGTCAAAACCGGCCTTTGAGGCAAAATGCCTGAGATTGCCCTTTAGCTGAGCCGGGCAGTCCCGGTTGATGCAACGGGTTATGGCCTCATCTTCGATCCTTACTGCATCCGAGCCGCACACCGGGCATTGGGAGGGCATTTCAAAGGGTTTTTCCGAACCCGTGCGCATGGAATCGATCACCTTGACGATTTCAGGAATAACGTCCCCGGCCCTTTGAACCAGGACAGTATCTCCCGTGCGAACATCCTTTTTGGCAACCTCGTCCTCGTTATGAAGTGAGGCACGGCTCACGGTGACACCTCCGATATTGACCGGCTCCAGCCGCGCCACAGGAGTGAGCGCACCTGTGCGACCCACCTGGACGAGGATGTCCTTTACCCTTGTTCTTTCCTGCAGTGCTGCAAACTTTACGGCAAACGCCCACCTTGGGCTTTTGGAGGTTGCCCCGAGCTGCCGTTGGTACTCATACCGGTCAACCTTGATTACCATGCCGTCGATTTCGTAGGGTAGGTCCATGCGCCGCTTGTCCAAGTCCCTGTAACAGCTGACAGCCTGTCCTGCTGTAATTTTGCGGCTCACAAGCGGATTGACGGGAAGCCCGAGTTTTTCAAGTATATCTAAAGTCTCTGAGTGGGAAGAAAGACTGATCCCTTCTGCAAGCCCCACCCCGTAAACGAACATGCGCAGAGGCCTGTGTGCGGTAATGCTGGAATCAAGCTGGCGAAGGGATCCGGCAGAGGCATTTCTGGGATTGGCAAACAAGGGAAGGCCGTTTTCCATTCGCCACTGGTTCAGCTTTTTAAAATCCGTGGTTTCCATGAAAACCTCGCCCCGGACTTCCAGCAGCTCGGGCATCCTCATGTCTTCGGGAACTTGCAGGCGCAGGGGTACGGATCTTATGGTTTTGATATTGGCGGTTATAAGCTCTCCGGTGTAGCCGTCACCCCTTGTTGATCCAGCCTCGAGCACGCCGTGCCTGTATACAAGCTCCACTGCCACCCCGTCCATTTTAGGTTCAACAGTGTATAATACATCCCCTTCAGTCTTTAATCCCCTTTTTACACGCTGATCAAATGCAAGGATGTCGGATTCGTCAAACCCCTTGTCCAGGCTCATCATGGGCACTGAATGGGGCACGGTCTCGAATTTTTCCAGGGGCGGGGATCCTACCCTTGCGGTGGGGGAATCAGGCACTGCCAGTTGCGGCCAGGTTTTTTCGAGCTCGATTAGCTCCTGCATCATCCGGTCGTATTCAGCATCGGATATCTCTGGATCATCGAGCACGAAATACCTGTAATCATGGTAGCGGAGCTTTTGTCTTAACTCTTCGGCCCGCTTCCGGGTTTTTTCATCCGGTTCACGGCTCATGGTGCTCCCGCTATTCCAAAGGATTGACTTGTTCTGCCAGCTCGTCTTTTACTTCGTCAATAATATCATATATCCAAAGCAGGTCTTCCATGCTCAGCCTTCCTGCCTTTGCAGGCGCCCTGTCGGTGCCGTCTTTTTTCTTTAAAATGCGCGGACCAATCTGGACTTTGGGCTCTCCTTCAGCATATTGGTTGATGGAGACAATAAGCCCTGTCTCCTCGTTTTTCCACTGCCTTATCACCTTGTCTTTTTCAGGATCGTATCCCGCCATTGGGTACCTCCGGATGTTGAAACAATAACGTGCAGATTTGCAGCATTGAATTTATTATTTTTCTTAGAACCGGAAACTACTATAACCGACAAATAATTGTAAAAAGCTTCTTACAGGCTTATCAGACCTTGTTTATGTGGAAATTTTGGAAAAATCAGCCAGCCT
>JBKHES010000138.1:0-4960 GCA_046540695.1 Desulfobacterales bacterium | reverse complement strand
TCCATGGCAAGCGTGGCTTATCATTTTCACAACCAGAACAGACAGGACGGCAGAATCCGGCTGTTTGAAGGATCCGGGGGCTACGGGGACGGCGAGCAGCGCCGGGATTTTATATACGTCTGCGATGCAGTTGACCTGACCCTTTGGTTCATGGATAACCCTGAAGTATCCGGGATCTTTAACGCGGGAACCGGCAGAAGCCAGACTTTTAACGACGTGGCAAACGCGGTTGTAAATTACCACGGATCCGGAAAAATAGAATACATACCTTTTCCGGATAATCTCAAGGGAAAATACCAGAGTTTCACGCAGGCTGATCTTTCAAAACTTCGTGCTGCAGGCTGCGACCTGGAATTTAAAACAGTTGAGCAGGGAGTCGCCGAGTATCTGAGATGGCTTGCCGACAAGCAGGAGTAGCCAGGTCCCATGTTTTCCCGGCAGCATTTGAATAATATCAGACACGCGATTCTTGACCGCGACGGTGTCATAAACGAGGAGTCGCCCACAGGCTACATTCTTTCCCCGGAAGAGTTCATATGGATTGACGGGGCGATCAGGGCAATGGCAATGCTTGTCACAGCGGGCATTGAAGTATCAGTTGCCACCAACCAGAGCTGCGTGGGAAGAGGTTTGATAGACGAGGCAGGTCTTGACCGGATACATGACAGGATGAAAAAGGAAGCATCCGGGGCGGGGGTTTCTTTTGGAAGCATCGTTTTCTGCCCCCATTTGCCGGAGGACAACTGCGGCTGCCGCAAGCCGGCCCCCGGACTGCTTGAAAATGCCATCCGGAAAAGCCGGTTTCCCGCGCCGGAAACAGTTTTTATCGGGGATGCGGACCGCGACCTTCAGGCGGCAGCAGCCGCAGGAATCACAGCAGTTCTGGTTCGGACCGGCAAAGGAGCTGATACCGAAAAAAATCTTAAAAAAGGACTTATAAGGGGAGTCCACCCTGAAAACGTCACTGTTTTTGACGACCTGCTGTCTGCATGCGCAGCCATCACCGAGACAAATCAAGGACCCGTAAAATGAGAAGTTTCTCAGATATAGCAGAAGAACATGCAAAAGCACTCAAAGACTCGGTTCTGCCCTTTGAGCAGGGCTTTGCAGATGCTGTAGACCTCTGTACGAAATCAATTGCCGCCGGCGGAACAATAATTGTCTGCGGAAACGGCGGAAGCGCGGCAGACGCCCAGCACTTTGCTGCAGAGCTTGTAGGCCGCTATGAAACGGAGCGCCGGGCACTTGCAGCAATCGCCCTTTCCACGGACACGTCCGCGATTACGGCAATAGGAAACGACTATGGATTCGATGAAATATTCAGGAGACAGTTACGGGCCCTGGGCAGAGAAGGCGACGTGCTTATGGCCTTGAGCACCAGCGGCAACTCTCCGAATATCCTTAATACAGCAGCCGCTGCCAGAGAAATCGGAATGAAAATAATCGCATTTACCGGAAAAGGCGGAGGGCGCCTTGGAGAAACCGCAGATATAGTGTTTGCCTCACAGACCACGCGCACCGCCAGGATACAGGAAATCCATGAAATATGCCTTCATGCGCTTGCTGAAGCAATTGAAACACAAATCCACGGATAACAGGCATGAAAAAGATCCAGAAAACACCGGTTATTTCCAGGATGCTGGCGGAATTTCTTAAAAACGCCGGGGCCAGACATGTATGGGTCATAGGCGATATACTCCTGGACCAGTACATGGAGGGAGGCATAGAAAGGATCTCCCCGGAAGCCCCGGTTCAGGTTGTAAACATCTCCAAGGAATACAGCAGGCTCGGCGGGGCTGCGAACGTGGCAAACGGCCTGGCCGCCCTGGGGGTAAAAGTCACCCTTGGAGGGTTCATAGGATCAGACAGTGCAGGAGAAACGCTTCTGGATATCTGCAGCAAACAGGGGATTCTTACAAACGCAATACAGGCTGAAGTCAATCGCCCCACAATACGCAAACTCCGCGTCATCTCCAGGCGACAGCAGATGATAAGACTCGACTGGGAACAAACCCATCCGATTGACAAACAGACCGAAGACAGAATTCTCAAAGCACTTGACGGTGCAGCCCCCCCTGATACAGTTATCCTCAGCGACTATGCCAAAGGAGTGCTCACCGAATCTCTAATCCAGGGAATTATATCCAGGGCGGAGGCGCTCGGGGCCTCAGTGGCAGTGGACCCCAAATCCAGGCGGTTTGAAAGATATAAAGGCGCATCCGTTATTGCGCCCAACCTAAAGGAATTCCAGCAGGCGCTGGATGATCCTGTAGACGCCGAAAATGATGAGGCCCTGGCCACTGCAGCGGCCAGGATATGCAAAGACTCGCGCATAAAGTCCCTGCTTGTAACCATGGGAGAATCGGGCATGGCGCTATGGACGCCCGAGGGCGAACTTCACAGGATAGAGGCCGCGGCCAGGGAGGTATACGATGTTACCGGCGCAGGCGACACTGTAATGGCTGCACTTGCCCTAGGCCTTGCAAGCGGCTCGGATCTTCATACGGCCGCCCTGATATCAAATGCAGCAGCAGGAATAGTTGTGGGCAAGGCAGGCACTGCAGTTGTTGAACCCGAGGAACTAATTGATGCGCTTTCCCCGAATTCCCAGGACAAGATCATTGACAGCGGCATGCTTGAACAGCGCCTGCGCCTGTGGCGTATCCAGAAGAAAAAAATCGTGTTTACCAACGGCTGCTTTGACCTGCTGCACGCGGGCCACCTGCACATACTGAATCAGGCGGCTTCACTGGGTGATGTTCTGCTGGTGGGCATCAACACCGACGATTCCATCCGCAGATTAAACAAGGGATCAGACCGCCCCCTTATCCCGCAGCAGGAAAGGGCCGCGATAGTGGCGGCCCTGGACTGCGTAAATGCCGTGGTTCTTTTTGACCAGGACACCCCGCTTGAACTGATAAAGAATATAAAACCTGACGTATTGGTAAAAGGCTCAGACTATACCAAAGAGCAGGTTGTGGGAAAAGACCAGGTCGAGTCATACGGAGGAAAGGTGCGGCTCGTGGATCTTTTGCCGGACAGGTCAACTTCTTCGCTGGTTGAAAGAATCAGGGGGATACGGCCGGGGAACTTTTAACCGAGCGGCCGGATTTGGCGTGCCTTTTTATTGTCTTTTTTTCTATTTCCTCCAGCATTCTTTTTTCCCTGCTTCTTTTAAATCCGCCCGAGGCTTTTTCATAGGCCTTGAAAATCCTCAGCCGGTCTGTGTTAGTAAGCCTTGAAACCGCATCTGTATTGATCTGGCGAAGATTTTTAACTATCTCTTTGCGCGGAATTTTTCTGTAAAGCCTGGTCCTTTCATTGTCCAGAAAGAAAAAGCGGGGTTCTTTTCCGTATTCCTGGATTATAATATTGTTAAGCCTCAGATCGCCGTGGGAAAACCCCGCCATGTGCAGGTCCCCGACTGTTTCGCCAAGTTTTTTCAAAACCATGCGCCTGTATTTACAATCATGGCCTTTCATATCCAGCCAGGAAACCAGTTTTACACCTTCAACCTCCCTTGAAACCGTGTAATCATTTCCCCCCTGCCTTTCCCAGCAAATCGTTTCAGGAACCCGGAACCCGGCTGCACGCATCATATACTCGTTTTTAACCGACCTCTCCCCCCTTCCTGCCCGCAGCACACGCTTTATTTTCTCGAGCCTGTTTCTTGGCAGAAACACTTTGCAATATAATCCGCCATACTCAGTTTCTTTTCGGAGCACTACGGCTGTGGCAGCACTCTGGACTTTTTCCCAACCTGCAACATCAGATCCTTTGGCTGCCTTTTCCAACTGCGGAGGCATTATCCAGGGGTTTGCCCGACCCATGCCTGACCTGCAAAGGATGCTTTGAGGGGAAAACTTTTTTTTTGCATGAAATGCAAGCAGGGCAGCAAGGTTCTGCCATTCACTTGTGCTCATCCTTTGCCGAACGAGTTCCAGAAACAGCTGCCGCACTGCTTCATTGTTTCTCCAGTTATGAAAAAATATTTTCCAGTCCCTGCTCCTTTTCCTGTCAGCAATCCATTTCAACCCTGGTACCGTCAATGCATCCAGATCCACCCAGTAGACCCTTTCACTGCGGATCACTATATTTGTATCCTTTGTGTCTCCGAGAAATATGCCTCTTGAATGAAACTCAAATATTGACTCAACAATCTTTTCAGCTGCTGCTGACAACTCCGGGAAGGTATTCGAGGGGTCATTGAAAAAACTTCTGGCTTCCTGCCCCGCTATATATACACCCACAAAAAAGGAACGGATCCTGAAAAATCCAAGCCTGTCCTCCACCAGGGCAACAGGCTCAACCGTGTCAATCGCTTCCTGTCTCAGGTATCTTGCATTATTCCATGTCTTTTCCGCCTTGGATTTTCTGACCGACCGGCTTATGGCCTTGTAACCGGACTTGGAATTGTATTGCTTTATAACAAGGCAATGCGGGTTATAACCAACTGCAACCACCCTGGCGGCGGAATCATCTTTCATCACCCGGCCCTGCGGATCTTTCGCACGCTCCTCTATATTCAGGCAGAAATCCTCTAATCCCGCAAGATTCTGCCATTCGGGATTCAGCACGATTTTTCTTTTTATAAAATTTGAAAGCAGGGATTTCTTCATAAAGAGAGTGCAGAAAACTTATCAGGATGATACCGGGTTGGAATGATCGGGGCTTTTATCTTGTAAATAAGCTTTCCTTAAAATATCCACTTTTTTCATCACGCCCTCTATTTGCTTGATTTGTTCATTCATGAGTTCGTTGCGCCAGCGCTCATCCACCTTCAGCTTGTTAACGTTTTTCATGTACCCTGAAGTGCTGCTGTGAACAAAATGATGCGTTTTATCAGCAGGCAGAAGCATCTTGGCATCAAAATCAATCCCCACGAAACGGCATACGCGTTTCATCTCTTTTTCCGGTTCCGTGCAGAGATCTTCGTATTTAAGCACAAGCGCCCCATCAT
>JBKHES010000137.1:0-4971 GCA_046540695.1 Desulfobacterales bacterium | reverse complement strand
GCAACATCTCTTTCGTATCTATTGAACTTCTGTAATTTTTATGGTATAAATAATAAATCTAATGTGTTTTTAAAAATGAGCAGGCAGTTATATGCGCGGAGTTCGCCCGTATGTATTATACAAAAGCCCAGTACAGGGCTTACATATGTTCCATGCGCCGTCGCAGACCCTTGTACGGCGGGCAATCAAGGCGGTTGAGCCTCATGCTTCTTGCACTGTTTTTTGCAGCTGCAGCGGCGTATGTGCAACTGCAGGAAAGCAGCGCTTCCCTGACCGAGGCCTTCGGTTTAAACAGAGCCGAAGCTGAATCAGCCGGCAGCACCGGAGGTTCTGATGAAGGGGGCAAAGCCATTGATCCGGCGGCCGTGTCCGTTGACAGCCGGTCTTTAAACCCGGAAGCGCGTAGCGATTGGGATCAAAAGATAGAACCCGTGCTGCAGGAGGAAACCTTTACCGTCTCTTCAGGAGACACCCTTATAAATGTACTGATCCGGGCGGGCATTCCGGGAACGGAAGCTTATAAGGCATTGAAGTCCCTGCAGGAGGTTTTTGATCCAGCGGACCTCAAGGCCGGACATGAGCTGACAGTCGGATTTGTTGAAAGCGAGCAAAGCGGACCGGTCTTTCAGCGCCTCAGGCTCAAGACGGATTTCGACCTTGAATACCAGGTTGTGCGCGGTGTTGACCACGGCTACAGCGCAAGAAAGGTGCAGAGAGACATACGCACAAAACCTGCCAGGGCTCAAGCCGAGATAACTTCCAGCCTTTACAATGCAGCACAAGGCGCGGATTTGCCCATGGATGCGCTGATGCAGATCATGCAGGCATATTCATACGACGTGGACTTTCAGCGGGATATCCGGCCCGGCGACAGCATGGAAATCCTCTACGAGGAAAAAATAGACGAGGACGGCAAAAAGGTTGCCACGGGAGATGTTCTTTTCGCAGCCCTGCACACCAACGGCAGGTCTCTGCGGATATACAGGCACAAGACAGAAGGTGGCGGCAGCGGATTTTACAATGGCGCGGGCGAAAGCGTGCGCAAGGCCCTGATGGTTACCCCGGTGGAAAGCGGCCGGGTGTCTTCCGGCTACGGTATGCGCAAGCACCCGATTTCCGGTTATAACAAGATGCACGAGGGCCTTGATTTTGCAGCACCCAAGGGAACTGCCGTAATGGCGGCAGGAGACGGGGTTGTTGAATACGCGGGCCGCAGGGGAAGCTATGGCCATTATGTCCGTATCCGCCATCCCAACAACTATAAAACCGTGTATGCGCACCTGAGCGGGTACGCCGAAAACGTAAAATCAGGCACCCGGGTCGAACAGGGACAGACAATAGGATATGTAGGATCCACCGGCCGCTCCACCGGTCCTCATCTTCATTACGAGGTTATGCACGCGGGAAATCCAATCAATCCAGCCAAAATGAAAACCGAGCCCGGCAAAAGCCTTGAAGGCAAAGATCTTGAAAGATTCATGGCTGCCAAGGCCGAACTGGAAGAGCTGTATGCTTCCCTGGCCGACGGCACAAAGCTGGCGGCAGCAGAAACTGATCCTGAAAAAGCCGTAAAAGCCTTCCTGCAGTAGCCGAACGCCGAATATTTCATTCGCCTGCCCTCCGGCGGGTATTTTTGTTGACAGCACAAAATTTTACGCTAAGGTAAAGTATCAGCAGGCTGAGTTTCCGGAAAGCCTATACGGGCATGGTTTTTTTGCCTTTTTAAAACATCGTTCGAAACCATTACCGTTGTATCTTGCAGTCAGCCGTGCAGCGCCGTGTTTTTCGCTGCGGTCATTATAAACGCATTGCCAAAAGGAGGGATTAAGCATGCAGGAGACCGGTGCAAGAGAAAGCTTTCTGGAAAAGTTCGGGTTCAGCATATCATAAAACTATCTAAGGAGGCGAGTATGGGTGAAATTCTCTGGCAGCCTTCTTCGGAGAGAATCCGAAACACTGCCATGATGAAGTTTATGAGCAGGATCAATTCCCGATACAGCAAGGAGTTTCGGGAATACTCGGACCTTTACGAATGGTCGGTTGAAAACATTTCCGATTTCTGGGCGGAGCTGTGGGAGTACGCGGGGATTGTTCATTCCCGCACATATGACCGGATTGTTGACGATCCTTATAAAATGCCCGGCGCAAGGTGGTTTGAGGGGGCAGAGCTGAATTTCGCTGAAAACCTGCTCCGTTTTCGCGACGATCATACTGCCATCGTTTTCATGGGCGAGTCCATGCCGGTGCGCAGGCTTACCTATGCGGAGCTTTACAGGGCCGTGGGCAGGCTGGCCTCACCCCTTAAAGAAATGAAGATTCAACCCGGAGACCGGGTGGTGGGGTTCATGCCGAACATGCCGGAGACGATAATCGCCATGCTGGCGGGCGCCAGCATGGGTGCGACCTGGTCGTCCTGCTCTCCGGATTTCGGCACACAGGGAGTGCTCGACCGATTCGGCCAGATAGAGCCGAGGGTCCTGTTTACCACTGACGGCTACCTTTACAAGGGCAAGCACATTGACAACCTGGAGCGGGTCAGCCGGATTTTAAAGGATCTGCCCAGTGTTGAAAAAGTGGTGGTGGTGCCCTACACGTCAAAGAATCCGGATGTCAGCGGGGTTCCCAATGCGGTTCTTTATGACGATTTCATATCAGACCGGCAGGATCCGGAGATCGATTTTATCCAGCTTCCCTTCGAGCATCCGCATTATATCATGTATTCCTCCGGCACCACGGGGCCTCCCAAGTGCATGGTCCAGGGCGCCGGCGGGGTGCTTGTCCAGCAGGTAAAAGAGCACCTGCTGCATGGGGATTTAAAGCGGGAAGACAACCTGTTTTATTTCACCACATGCGGCTGGATGATGTGGAACTGGCTTACCTGCGGGCTTTTCCAGGGCGCAACAATAACACTGTACGACGGCAACCCGTTTCATCCCGACCCGGACGTTTTGTGGCGGCTTGCTGAAAATGAAAAGATAACCATGTTCGGAACCAGCGCCGGCTATATAGGCGCGCTCAGAAACGCGGGCTCAAAACCGGGCAGCAGCCACGACCTGTCCGCGTTAAAGGCGGTGATGTCCACGGGCTCGCCGCTTGACACCGAGGGGTTTAAATACGTCTACAGAGAGATCAAAAAAGACCTTCAGCTGGCATCCATATCCGGGGGCACTGACATAAATTCATGCTTTTTCCTGGGCAACCCCATCGGCCCTGTTTACCTGGGAGAACTGCAGTGCAGGGGTCTGGCAATGAAGGTCAGGGCATACGATGATGACGGAAACCCGGTATACAACCAGCCGGGCGAGCTGGTCTGCGAGGCCTCGGTGCCCTCAATGCCTCTTTATTTCTGGAAGGATCCAGACGGCAGCAAGTACAGGTCGGCATATTTCGATACCTTTCCCGGTGTATGGGCACACGGGGATTACGTTGAAATAAACGATCACGGGGGGGTGGTAATATACGGAAGGTCGGATGCCACGCTTAATCCTGGCGGTGTCAGGATCGGCACTGCAGAGATCTACAGGCAGGTGGAAAAGCTCTCTGAGATACAAGACAGCATCGTGACCGGCTACAGGGTTGACAGCGACGAAAAGGTTGTGCTGTTTGTAAAGCTTGCAGAGGGATACGAGCTCGACGACGCGCTGGAAAAAAAGATAAAAAACACCATTCGCGAAAACACCACCCCTCGGCATGTGCCGGCCAAAATCTGCGCGGTTCCTGATATACCCTACACCCTGAACATGAAAAAGGTTGAGCTGGCTGTAAAAAAGATACTTCACGGCAATGCGGTGTTAAACAAAGAGGCCCTCTCCAACCCGGAATGCCTGGACTATTTTGAAGAGCTCAGAGATCAGCTGTAAAATATCCGAAAAAAACAAGAGCCCGGCAGCAAGGCCTGCTGCCGGGCTTTACCGAGGAGGGAGGAGGGTTTGTTAAAAGGTGTCAGAAGGAAAGCGTGCCGATAAAACATCCTGAACTGCTTGATCCGCCTTCGCCGCCGGAGGTTGACGAAGAAACGGATGACTGCCTGATGCCTATGCCCAGAAGGGATTCATCCTGGACTGCAAGCACATCCCCGCCCGGATCCACGGCGCCGGAGAGATTGTCCCCTTCGTTGTCGCTTTCGCCCTGGATCAGGCCTGTTTCGTCTACCGCAAGCGTGCCTGAAGAGTCTTTCAGAACCGCCCCTGCGGTGCTGTCTATCTCATAGGATTCATAGTTGAGATCGGATTCGATCATCAGCTCAAGAAAGCTTCCGGCAGGGGACTCTTCATTTTCGTACCAGAACTGGTTTACGTAATAGCCCTCTCCTGAAGGGTCTGTTTTTCGGCTGTCTTCTGGAATGCGCATGCCGATTATAAAAAGCAGGGTGCCGTCTGAATCGTCTGCATCCACGGCGGCAAAAATCCGTCCCTCCGCTGAAAGCGCCCCGTCCATTTCGCTGTATCCGCCTTGAGGCAGCAGGCTCAGATGGCCGGTTTCATCGTTTACATAGTAGGACGATTCAAACTCCAGGTCTGAGTCCTTGTCCGCAGAGAGAGAGTCATAGCCGTCTGCCGAGATGACGCCTTTTTGTGTTTCCGCAGGGGTGCTGCCGTCCTGGTTCACCTTTATCAGAAAGACCCTGTAATCACCCTCTAAGTCAGAGGCAGTCAGGCCGCTGGTCTGACGGATCCCGAAGGTTGTTGAGGGGTATTGCCCGCCGGTGTCTCCAAGTGTGAAAAAGTTTCCGTTCGTTGAAAGCGCGCCCTTTTTTTCGTCGCCTATTGTCATTTCCCCGTCAGCGTATATGCTTGCTGAAGTTTCTTCTATTGAGGCTCCTGTAACATCGGAGCTTGTGTTGCCCTCGATGCTCAGCTCGTCGTTGTCCCCGAAGCTGAAAGTCATATATTCGGTGCCGAATTCCCCGTTGTGGAAAAATCCCATGGCATGGTATAAATCCGTGTCTCCGTCAGTGTCTGTGGAATCGCC
>JBKHES010000136.1:0-4989 GCA_046540695.1 Desulfobacterales bacterium | reverse complement strand
TTCAAGATCAAGGCGCGCAAAAATTCCGAGGAATGCAGCGTACTTATCGTACGTGAAATTCCAAGGGATGAAGCGCAACGCCGATATTGGACTTTTTACGAAGCCGTCAAATTTGAATATTGACATATTTTTTTTATAACAACATATTAAATCTGAACATGATGGGAAGGTGTTTTTTCTTTCAACAATATTGAGCAATGGAGGTCGGCTATGGCAAAGGTGGTAATTGATACGGATGAATGTGAAGGCTGCGAGTCCTGCGTTGAGATCTGCCCCGAGGTTTTCGCCTTTGACGAGGACACGGAAAAGGCTTACGTAATCAAGCCTGAAGGCGGTCCTGAAGACGAGATCGAGGAGGCGATTGATTCCTGCCCGGTGGAGTGCATTTACTGGGAAGAATAACTGGATCCGATAATGCAGAAAGAGGCCGGCATACAACCGGCCTCTTTTTGCATATTCCTTACCTGCCAAAGAATCTGAACACTGATAGGGTCCGATAATGGACAAGTTTTTTAAACCCGGATCTGTTGCGGTAGTGGGTGCCAGCGAGAAAAACCTGGGAGGATCGGTTGTAAAAAATCTTTTGTCAGGATTTGACGGAGGCATATATCCTGTAAACCCGAATTATACACAACTACAGGGGGTTGACTGCTATCCCTCGGTTGCCAAAATCCCCGGAAAAGTCGATCTCGCGGTGATACTGGTAGCGGCAAACGCGGTTTCCTCCGTTCTTGAGGCATGTGCCGGAAAAGGCGTAAAAAGGGTTATCATCGAAAGCGCAGGATTTTCCGAAACCGGTGATGAAGGAATTGCGCTTCAGGAAAAATGCTTACAAATTGCCCGGCAAGCAGGCATGCGTATGTGGGGGCCCAACTGCATGGGCCTTGTGGACGTGCACAGGCAGTATTTTTTTACCTTCATGAACCCCGAGGTCCGCGAAGAACTGCTTTACGGAAGAATTTCACTTATAGTGCAAAGCGGCATGATGTCAGCCATATTTCTGGCCGAACTTGGAAGGCGCGGAATCGGGGTTGCCAAGGCCTGCTCGATAGGCAATCGTGCGGATGTGGATGAATGCGATATAATTGAATATCTCCAGGATGATCCTGATACTGATGTTATAGCCCTTTACCTGGAATCCATTCCCCGCGGAAGACGTTTTGCAGAGCTTGCACGAAAATCGGATAAGCCCCTTGTGCTGTTAAAAGGCGGGGAAAGCAGGGCCGGAGCAAAGGCTGCTGTAAGCCATACCTACAGCCTTTCCGGAGATTCCAGGCTGTTTAACAGCATTCTTGATTTTTCCGGGGTGATAAGGGCAAACAGCATGTTCCAGATGATGGACATGGCCCATGCCCTGACAAGGATTTCACATATGAATCCCGCATGCAGGGCGGCAATCCTTACTTTCAGCGGAGGTGCAGGGATACTTGCCTGCGATGCACTTGAAAAAAGCGGTGTTGAAGTGGCCGAGCTCTCGGAGCAGACCAGAAGAGCTGCTGCAGAAATATTTCCCTCCTGGATGCCGGTGTCAAATCCTGTGGACCTGTTTCCCGCGGTCTCGGTAAAGGGGCGCAAGGTGGCATTCAAGGGAGGGTTTGATGCAGTGATCAAGGATCGCGGGGTGGATGTGCTGGTGATTCATTTTGTTGCGGGCCTGGGTGATGAGGCCCCGGATCTTTATTCCTTAAAGCAGCAGGCTGATGAGAACGGAAAGATTCTTGTTTTCTGGCTGATGGGGCGCAGACAGGGCAGCCTGCAGTTCAAGGAGGATGCGGACAGGGCCGGGATTCTCGTGTATGAAGACGCCACCCGTCTTGCAGAATGCCTCAGCGCGGCTGCCCGGTTTTCGGCACACCGGGAGGAAAAACGGAGAAACCTAAACGCTGCTGCTGTGAAAGAAGCTGGATCTGTGGCAGAACTTTTGCCTGAAGCGGGGAAATCATGGGATGAACACGACAGCAAGAAATTTCTTGCAGGCTTTGATGTCCCTGTTGTTGATGAGAAAATTGTCAGCAGTGCAGACGAGGCATGCGCCTGGGCGGAACATGCCGGCATGCCGGTTGTTTTAAAGGGGCTGGTGCCTGAGAAGGGGCATAAAACAGACTACAGCCTAGTAAGGCTTTCACTTTTGGATCGCTCTTCTATTGAGTCCGCGTTTGAAGACCTTTTGCGCAATGTCCGGGACTCGGGCAGAATTCTGATCCAGAAGCAGGTAAACGTTGACTATGAAGTGATAGCCGGCTTTATGAGAGACCCGTCTTTCGGGGCTTGTGTGATGTTTGGCCTGGGTGGAATCCTTGCGGAACTGGAGCCGGATGTCGTATTCGACCTGGCGCCTGTTGATGGGCAAAGGGCTTTGAAGATGATCCGTTCCGTGCGCAACAGAAAACTTTTTCAGGGTTTCCGCGGAAAGCCGCCCCTTGACGAGGAGACTGCCGCACAGATAATCGTTGCTCTGGGGCGGGCGGGCGCCGCCCACCCGCAGATCTCCCAGATCGATATAAACCCTCTTGCAGTAAACAGGGGCAGCCCGGTGGCGGTTGATGCCGGGGTGGTTCTCAAATAAACAAAGCTCCGGGCACCGGGAAGGAAATTACAATTCCCAGGCAGCCCGGGCCCCTTCTTCCACCGCCTCCATGATACGTCGCACCTGTTTGGCATCCCCCACAACACTGCAGGGAATGTTTCGGTCCTGAAGCTCCTGCTCAAGCCCGTTTCTCGGCTTCATCCCCACTGCGGAAACAACCTGGTCAAATCCGGCCAGATCCTGTGACTCCCCGCCTGCCTCAACGTTCACGGACTCACGGCTGATACTGTTTACTTTTGTCCCGAACCGCATTTCGCATTTATTTTCCCGCAGATACTTGTGCAGTGTATATCCGTGAGAGGTGTATTTGGGCACCGGCGGGGTCTCAAGCTGCTCCACCAGGGTCACGGAGCTGTTTTTGGAAGCCAGAAAACACGCCGTTTCCATACCCACAAGCCCGCCGCCTATTACCAGGACGTTTTTGCCCGGGGCAATGCTTTCCCCGAGTATCTGCCAGGCATCATATACGTGGGGCAGATCTATGCCGGGTATCTGCGGTATGATTTTTTCCGCGCCGAGTGCAAGGATAACCGCCTCAGGGCCTTGCTCCGCGGCCATCTCAGAGGTGAGGCTCGTGTTTGTGCGTATCTCGACCCCGGCTTTTTCCGTCTGCCGGATCTGCCATTTTATCCAGTCATAGTAGATTTCCTTGTGCGGTGCCTTGCACGCATACAGGATGTTGCCCCCGGCTTCTGCCTCCTTCTCAAAAAGGGTTACGTCATGGCCGAGCCGTTTTGCCTCGTATGCCGCTATAAGCCCCGCGGGCCCCGCCCCCGCGATCCAGACCTTTTTGGGGCGTTCTGCGGGTTTGCGCGGATAAACCAGCTCCTGGCCGGTTTCCGGGTTTATGGCGCATCGCACGGATTTTCCTTCAAACATTTCGCGTTCTATGCATCCCTGATTGCAGGCAATGCATTTGCGGATGTCATCATAGCGTTTTTCCCCGGCCTTTTGAAGAAAATCAGGGTCGCATAACTGCTGGCGGCCGAATGCCACAAAATCGGCATCCCCGTTTGCGATAACCTCGTCTGCCGGTCTCGGGTCACTGAATCTACCCACTGCTATAACCGGCATGTCCGCGGCTTCTTTGATCTTTCTTGCCCTCCATACGTTAAACCCGGTTTCAAATGAAGGAGGCGCGCTTGTCACGCCAGCCGGGCTGCCGTGGGTGCCTACGGAGGCATGGATTACGTCCAGGCCGGCTTCCCTTAATTCCGGCAGAATGCCTGTGATCTCGTCAACCGTGTAGCCGTTTTTTATGTATTCTTCGGCTGAAATCCTGAGCAGTACCGGAAAATCCTCTCCCACGGATTTTCTGACCTCCCGGGTCACTTCAATGATAAATCTGGCACGGTTTTCAAAGCTGCCTCCGTATTCGTCATTACGATGATTTGATATGGCTGACAGAAACTGGGTTAAAAGATATCCGTGGGCTCCGTGTATTTCCACAGCATCAAAACCCGCCTTTCTGGCCCTTGCCGCAGCAGTGCCGAAGGAGGAAACTATCTCCGCAATATCATCTTTTGTCATTTCTTTTGGCGCCTGGCCGTAGATCAGGCTTGGTACTGCGGAGGGTCCTATTGCCATTTGTTTTTTTATCATGTAGGCGCTTTCCCTGCCTGCGTGATGAAGCTGCATGGCAGTTTTTCCGCCACAGGAGCGCATGGCTTCGGCCAGTTTTTCAAGCCCGGGGATAAATTCATCATCCCATGCCCCGACCTGCCTGGGAGCCACCATGCCTGTGGGATGAACCGCGGTTATTTCAGATATCAAAAGGCCCGCCCCTCCCTGGGCCTGGCGCCTGATATAGGCCAGAAGCGCGTCATTTACTTTTCCTCCTTTTTCGCACAGGGATGTGCCCATGGGCGGCAGAACTGCTCTGTTGGGTATTTCCAGGTTTCTGACAGTGATCGGTGAAAATAGGGCGCTGAGTTCAGTCATTTTTACCTCTTCTTCTTTTGTTTTTCTTTAATTTCCGGTTCGACCTTTTTTTGCCTTCAGCACTATGGAGGGCCTGGTGCGTTTTGACCAGGAAAAAGCTTCCGCATGTTTACCGGAGCCGTATTTGTTTTCAAGCTCTTCAATCGGCCCCGCATCCAGGGCCCGGGTGGGGCAGGCCTCTACGCAGTTGGGTGCCTTTCCCTGCCCGAGCCGGTCTATGCAGAAATTGCATTTGTGCATGCGCGCATTTTGTTCCGGGCCGAACTGCGGAGCATCATAGGGGCAGGCTTTGAGGCATTTTTCTCCGCATTCGTCCCTGCCGATGCATGTGTCCGGGTCCACGGTAACTATTCCGTCCTCTTCCCTTTTTGATATAGCTTCCGGGGGGCATGCTTCCGCGCATATCGGAGAGGTGCAATGCCAGCACGCTGCAACCATGTAGCTTACAAAGACGTCAGGAA
>JBKHES010000135.1:0-4991 GCA_046540695.1 Desulfobacterales bacterium | reverse complement strand
CTTATCTTGGAAGCCCCGGCCAGGAAAATCTGGGTTGCCGGATTTTCCAATTGACTAGTTTCAAGGTTTGGTTTAGGCCGGGAAGCACTCAGCTAAGAAAAGGCGACAACTCATTTATCACGCAATAAGGGACGAAAGACATATGCAGGCTTCACAATATCTGACAATCACGGTTAAGGCTGCCATCCAAGCGGGGGCGGCCGCCCTGGAAGTCTATGAGCAGGATTTTGAGGTGGAGGAAAAACAGGATCATTCGCCTCTTACCCTGGCAGACAGGCGCGCCCATGACATTATTTCAGCCCGGCTTGCAGACACGGGGATTTTCCTGTTAAGCGAGGAGGGCAGGGACATTTCTTATGAAGAACGCAGGCAGTGGCAGCATCTCTGGATAGTGGACCCCCTGGACGGTACCAAGGAATTTGTAAAAAAAAACGGGGAATTCACAATCAACATCGCCCTGGTTTCAGGGGGGCGGCCGGTGCTGGGCGTGGTGTACGTGCCCGTAAAAGACCTTCTTTATTTTGCAGCCCGGGACCTCGGGGCCTGGCGGATCGAAGGGGCCAGCGCGGCAGGGTCGCATGCAGATACAGTCCGGGGGCTTTTAGCTACAGCCCGGAGGCTGCCCCTGGCAGACTTCGAAGACCGTGTTTATACAATCATGGGAAGCCGCTCGCACGCGTCGGAGGAACTGGAGGCCTTTGTGGAGCAAAAAAGGCGGGAGCACGGCGAGGTGGATTTTATTTCAGCAGGCAGTTCCCTCAAGTTCTGCCTGGTTGCAGAGGGCAGGGCGGACATGTATCCGCGAACCGGCCCGACAATGGAATGGGATACCGCAGCAGGCCAGGCGGTGGTGGAGCAGGCCGGGGGGGTTGTTGTGGAGTTTGAAACCGGCGTTGCCTTGCGGTACAATAAGGAAAATCTGACCAATCCGTGGTTTATTGTTTATAAGCAAAACAAGGACTGAAAACATGTCCGTCAGGCTGCGGGAAAGTGAGCTGCTTGTCTTTTCCCGGCATGAAATTAAGGATATTTCAATATGACAGATACTCAGACAGAGGCACACGGCGGAGGGCTGGTCAATCTCATCGTGGATGAAGACCGGGCGGAGCTGTTAAGGGAAATCGCCATGAACCTGCCGGATGTGAGCCTGTCCGAGCGAAACATGTGCGACCTGGAGATTCTGGCCACGGGCGGGTTTTCTCCGCTGGAGGGCTTCATGGTCCGCGAGGACTACGAATCCGTGCTCGACCGAATGCGGCTGCAAAACGGGGTACTCTGGCCGGTGCCCATCTGCCTGGATGTTTCAGCCGCGCGCGCGGAGACCCTGGAAGCCGGACAGTCAGCGGCACTGCGTGATCCCGAGGGATTTCTGCTCGGGGTTATACACATCAGGGACATGTGGCCTGTGGAGCCTGAAAAAGAGGCTGAACAGGTTTTCGGAACAACGGATACCAGTCATCCCGGAGTGGATTATCTTTTCAACAGATCCGGGGATTATTACATAGGCGGAGAAATCGAGGTTGTAAGCCTTCCCATTCATTTTGACTTCAAGCAGATGAGACTTTACCCGGCAGAAGTGCGCCGGGCATACGAAAAACTCGGCTGGCAGAGGGTGGTTGGATTTCAGACCAGAAACCCCATTCACAGGCCCCAGTTTGAAATGACAATCAAGGCCATGCGCCAGGCGCGGGCAAACCTTCTGATCATGCCGGTGGTGGGCATGACCCGGCCGGGGGATTTTGACCATTTCATCCGGGTGCGCTGCTGCAGACACGTGGCAGAGCATTACCCGCCCGACACGCAGGTAATGACCCTGCTCCCCCTGGCAATGAGGCTTTCCGGGCCCAGGGACGCCCTGCTGGATGCAATTATCGCAAGAAACTACGGGTGCACTCACTTTATCGTGGGCCACGATCACGCCAGCCCGGGAAAAGACAGAAACGGGAGCCCTTTTTATCCCTCGGAGCGTTCCCGACAGGTTGCTGCTGAATTCAGCGGGGAGATAGGCGTTGAAATAGTGCCGTTTGAGGAAATGGTCTACCTGCCGTTTGAGGATGAATACAGGAGCAAGGACCAGGTGCCGGCGGGCGCTGAAACAATATCTTTGTCAGGCTCGGATATCAGGCGCAGAATCAGGCGGGGAAGAAAAATACCTGAATGGGCCACGTTTCCGGAGGTGGTCGATGAACTCCAGCGCGCCTACCCCCCGCCTGAGCGCCAGGGCTTTACAGTGTTTTTAACCGGGCTGTCGGGTGCGGGCAAGTCCACTATCGCCAAGGTGCTGTACTCCAAGTTTCTGGAAAGAGGAGACAGGCCCGTGACCCTGCTCGACGGAGATATCGTGCGCCGCAACCTTTCAAGCGAGCTCAGTTTTTCCAAGGAGCACAGAAACATAAATGTTCTTCGTATAGGGTTTGTGGCAAGCGAGATAACCAAGAACCGAGGCGTGGCCATATGCGCGCCCATTGCCCCTTACGAGGTTACGCGCCGGGAGGTCAGACGAACCATAGAGGCCTACGGGGGATTCATAGAGGTGCATGTCAACACCCCCATAGAGGAGTGTGAAAAAAGAGACCGTAAGGGCATGTATGCAAAGGCAAGGGCCGGGCTGATTTCCGGGTTCACCGGGGTTGATGATCCCTACGAGGCCCCTGCAGACCCGGAGCTGCGAATTGACACCACCGATCTCACCCCCGCAGAGGCAGCCCAGGAGATACTGCTTTTTTTGAGCAACAGGGGGTTTATATAGGTGAAAGTCTTACGGTTCAAGCCGCAAGGGCGGTGGCGGTGGTTTTGTCAGAGGATGGAAAACAGAAGGCAGGAGACTGAGGACGGAAGGCGGGTTACGGATGACTGAACTGAAAGGGCGGGACATGAAAGATACTGTGATCGGCGTAATAGGGCTCGGATATGTGGGGCTTCCCCTGGCGGTGGCCTTTGGCAGGCATTTCAAAACAATAGGCTACGATATAAAGCCGGATATTATAGAGTGCTACCGGCGGTTCGAGGATCCCACCGGAGAGCTGGGAGAACGGGAACTGAGGGCGGCATCGCTTCTGGAATATACAGACATCCCTGATCGGCTTTCAGTGGCTGACGTGTTAATCGTTGCCGCGCCCACGCCCATTGATATAGCAAGGCAGCCTGATCTTGGCCCCATTACCTCCACGTCCGAGACCGCGGGCTCATACATGAAAAAGGGTGCGGTTGTCGTCTATGAATCAACAGTTTACCCCGGCCTGACAGAAGAGGTGTGCGTGCCCATCCTGGAAAAAGCCTCGGGCATGACCTGGAAGAAGGACTTTCACGTGGGCTATTCCCCGGAGCGCATTAACCCCGGTGACAAGGAGCACACCCTTGAAACCATCGTAAAGGTGGTGGCAGGAGACGACCCGGAAACCCTGGACCTGCTTGCCGGACTCTACGGCACGATAGTGACCGCAGGGGTCCATAAGGCAGAGTCCATCCGGGAGGCCGAGGCTGCAAAGGTAATTGAAAACACCCAGCGGGACCTAAACATAGCCCTGATGAACGAACTGGCGGTGATTTTCGACAACCTCGGGATCGACACTCAGAACGTGCTCACAGCCGCGGGCACCAAGTGGAATTTCCTGCCTTTTAAGCCCGGTCTTGTGGGCGGGCACTGCATAGGCGTTGATCCTTATTACCTGACCTACAAGGCTGAAACCATGGGTTATCACCCGGAGGTGATCCTTGCAGGAAGGCGGATAAACGACAACATGGGCAAGTTTGTTGCGGAAAAAGCAATCAAGCTCATGTGCAAGGCAGGAAGAAACGTCATCGGAGGCAGGGTGGCAGTTTTCGGGCTGACGTTCAAGGAGGACTGTGCGGATCTGAGAAACACCCGCGTCATAGATATTGTAACCGAGCTGCAGGCATACGGAATCACCCCGCTTATCCACGATTCCCTGGCAAACCCGGACTCGGCGCGGGAAATTTACGGAATTTCCATGTGCACCTGGCATGACCTTGTGGATCTGGACGCAATCATAATTGCAGTGGCCCACAGGGAGTACCGCGACATGGCCCCTTCGGATTTTTTAAACCACCTGGCCCCGGGAGGATGCCTGCTGGATATCAAGGGCGTGCTTGATCCGGGGGCAATCCGGGAAAACGGTTTTCACTTCTGGAGGCTCTAGTACGGTTTAACGCGTTGCTTCCTTGTATGCGGCAGTCTGCTTTCCGATGATTGCCGCAAGATCAGCGTTTTCCCGGTTTTCCTCTATGGTTTTTTCAAATGCGCTTCCTATTACCACGCCGTCTGCAACAGCCGAAACAGCAGCCACGTCCGACGGGGTGGAAATTCCGAAGCCAACGCATACGGGCAGATCAGTTGCCTGCCTGAGTTTTTCCACGTGTTCTCCTATTCCTGTTGCGTCCAGTCCCGCTGATCCTGTCACGCCGGTCATTGAAACCATGTATAAAAAACCTGACGAGTTGTGAGCTATCATTTGCATGCGATCTTGCGGGGTTGTCGGGGCCACAAGACGGATAAGGCAGAATCCGTCATCGCTCCAGCTGCCGGTAAGTTCGCCTGACTCCTCCGGAGGCAGGTCCACCACAAGCACGCCGTCTGCGCCAGCGGAAACCGCGTCCTCGTAGAAACGTCCCACCCCGTGGGCCATGATCGGGTTGTAGTAGGAAAACAGGATTATGGGCACCTCTGTGGTTTGCCTGAGTTTTTCCGTCATTTCAAGCACGTCTGGCAGGCGGATTCCTGCCTGCAAGGCCCTGGCTGACGAGCGCTGTATAACCGGGCCGTCTGCTGTGGGGTCTGAAAAAGGCACCCCGAGTTCGAGGATGTCCACGCCGTTTTCGCACATTGCGGAAACAACCTCCAGGGAGGTGTCCATGTCAGGATCCCCCGCGGTTACAAAACCCACCAGCGCTTTTTCCCCATTGTCTTTCAAACGCTTAAACGTCTTTTCAATCCGTGTCATCTATTTTATCCTTTCAACTGACTTCCCGCT
>JBKHES010000134.1:0-5217 GCA_046540695.1 Desulfobacterales bacterium | reverse complement strand
GTTATGGGTTAATGGGTTATTTGTTATTTGTTATTTATTATGGGTTTACCGGTTATGGGTTACGGGTGTAAACAGGCAATGTGTTCCTTGCACTTTTTTGCTGATTAAATATCATTTTATAAACCCGATGGCAAAACGGGGCAATTACTTTAAAGCAAAAGGACTTTTTAAATGGCGCGCATAAACAATCCAATGGAGATTTTCAAGCTAACCGACGGCTCAAACTGCAGGGCCTGCAATGAAAAAACATGCATGGCCTTTTCAGTGGCTGTATTCAAGGGCAAAAAGACCCTTGACCAGTGCCCGCGCATTCCGGCCGAAACTCTTGCCGAATACGGCGCGGACCTGGAGACGCCCGACACAATTGACGAGTTCATGGAAAAAGCGGTAAACGAACTTGCATGCAAAATCCCGGAAATCGACCTGGCAGAGGCGGCAGTGCGCACAGGCGGGCATTTCGACGGGCGCAGGCTCACAGTTCGGGTGATGGGAAAATCTTTCTCGGTTGACACAGATGGGAACATAGCGGCTGAAATCCACACCAACGCCTGGGTTGCCATGCCATTTTTAAACTATGTACTTTACTGCAAAGGATCTGCAGTAACAAACCAGTGGATAACCTTCAGGGAGCTGTCCGGGGGCCCTGAGCGGCTAAACCATTTCAGGCAGAACTGCGAAAAGCCCTTAAAACAGGTCGCAGACGAATATACCGACCTGTTTTCCGACATGCTCGAGGTTTTCAGCGGCAGGCGCGCCGACAACTACATTGATGCGGACATATCAGTGGTGCTGCACCCGCTGCCGCTTCTGCCGGTTTTGTTTGCCTACCGGGAACCGGAGGAAGGAATGGAGTCAAGCCTGCACATATTCTTTGACAAAAGCGCAGACGACAACCTTGATTCCGAATCAATATATACACTTATTGCCGGCATGGTAAAGATGTTTGAAAAAATCGCGCAGCGGAACCGGTCAAAACAGGCCTGAGGCGTCATCCCCCGCCGCCTTTTTTTCGGTTCCTTCCTGCGCGTATTTAAGATACGGGATGATTTTCCTGTTCTTGTCTCCTTCCGTGCCGTCATAGGTAATCGAAACCACGGGAACCCCGGTTTGCCTCTCGATGTTTTCCGCCATGGCCTCAGTGATAAGAGACGGGCAGCAGAACGCCGGGCTGGTCTGGACAAACAGCGACACCTCGGGATGATGCCTGCATATGTAATAGATTTTCAGGATGTTGTCCATTGACTCGCCGGTGTTTTCCGGGATCATGCCGAACCGGGAAAGGATCTGCTCCGGGTTTTCGTTGTAGACAGGCTCGGGTTCCCTTAAAATACTCTGGAAATGCCTGTAATAAGCCCTTTCCCGCCGCACCATGGCAGCCAGGAGACTGCGGTTGACCGCCAGGCTCAAATACCTGCCCTCTGTAAACCATTTCTTGAAATAAGCAGGCGCTATCATCTTGGCATAATCAGTGTAAGGAGTTGTCAGGACCTCTCCTCCGCACGCTTCTATGAATTCTATGAGATCCTGGTTAAACACGGGGTTGTCCCTGGCGTAAAGATCTCCGAATACTGCAACCTTGGGCCTGGCGGCCGCAACGGTTTCTACGCGTTCAAAAAGTTTTACGGTTTCCGCTGCCGCCCTGTCCTTGTCCCCGCCGCCTGAAAAAGCCTCTTCCATTATCCTTAAGCCGCTTTCCAAAGCGCGGTTGGTTTCCCCGGGATTTTTTTCATAGGGACGGACGCGGCAGCCCATGCGCCTTAGCAGGCCGCCGAACATGAATGCGAAATACGAGTTCACAGCCGCCCGCATGGAAACGTCTGTAAACGAGATGTTGCCGGTATACACACCGGCCTTTTCCATGCCGCCTCCGAAAGACTCGATCATCTGCTTTAGCTTGTAGGGATAAAGCCGGATGTTGCAGGAAACTTCGGAATAACCCGTCCAGAAAACCGTTTTTGCAGGATCCAGGCCTTTTTCCTCCACATGCTCCACAAACTCCTGAACCATTGCGTTTATCGGAATGCACTGGCCGGTATTAAGGCGCATGCTGCGCCTGACAGCACCGGGGGTCTCGGTGATAAGGCGCGCATCAATTCCTTCCCGCCTTAAGTTGGCTGTCAAAAGCCTGCACGTTATTGGGTCCCAGTTTGGCATGATCACTGTTTTCCCGCTCATGCTGCGGGTCTTTACCGGATTGATACGGGATGGATCCGTCTGATAGCGGCTTCCTTCTGACGCATGGTTTCTAAAGGCTCTCACGGCTGACTCGATGCGGGTTTCATAACCTACGCTTGAGCCGTGCTCGTCTAACTCCAGTATCAGGTAAGGCTTGTCAGCCCCCTCCATCAGCGACTGAAACACATCGCGTATAAAGGAATCAGGAGAGCACTTAAAGGATGTCATTAAAACCGGGTACACCCCGGGCTGCTGGGACACGAGCTTTGCCGCCTTTATGATGTCTGCCGCGTAGTTCCAGTGAAGCTCGTCGAGAAAAGGCTCGATCTCGGATACATCCGCGCGTTCAAGGTCCATCATGTCCTGGAAGAAACCCTTTACTCCCTGGGCTGCAAAAATCTGCGGTATTTTTTTATTCATGGCGGGATCAAGAACCGTGTAAGGCCTGCCCAGGAACATAACACAGATGTCGTCTGCACCGGCAAAGCTGTGCTTATAAGCATCGCGCCATTTTTCCGTGTCATCCCGGAAGGCGGCCATTGCGCGCTCCCAGGCTGAAATCACCTCAAAAAACCCCAGATCCGGATTCATTTTGCGAACAGCCCGGAAAACCTCCATGCGCATGTAAAAACTGCTGTACAAGAACCTGATCACCGGCGATACAATCCGCCGGCGCAGACCCGGGTCCATGTCTGCCACCAGGGAAGGCACGTACTGGGAATAATAGCAGTACTGCCGCCTGGCGCTGCCGTCTTTTTCGCGGTTTTCCAGGTAATAGGGCAGAAATATGAAATCCGCCTCATCCTTTAGCGCCTCCACGTGGCCGTGCATCGAGGTGACAGGAGCGCAGAATTCCGCGCCCACGCACGCCTTGCCCCTTTTTACCGCGTCATCGAGGCCCTGCCGGACAACCGTGCCCATGCCCAGCCTCCGGAAAAAATCGGTCCACATGGAAATGTCTTCGTGCATGTAAAGGGCAGCCGGGATGCCCACCTTGATTTCAGGGTTTTCAGGCTCGGGCGTGATGGGCCTGAAAACCCTTCTGCGGGTTTTTACCAGGTCAAACCCCGCGCGGTTGTTGTCCACGTAATGACGGGTTTCATAGTCCCTGCCGCACAGAAACCCGTAGGCGACCGGCCCGTCTTCCATTTCAGCCACAGTGATTTTGCAGTGGTTCGTGCACAGGCCGCACACTTCTGAGCGGACCGGAATGTCTGATTTATAAAGGCCGAGTCCGCGAAAGCCGCTTTCAAAAACAGCTTCGTCAGCCAGGTGCAGTGCCGCGCCCAGGGCTCCTGTCAAATGGCAGTAACGCGAGACATATACCGGCCTGTTTAACCTCTGCTCGAATGCGGCCACCAGGCTGCGATTCTTGGCCGTGGCTCCCTGGAAACAAACCGTGGTGCCAATGTTTGCCTCCACTGCCACCCTGGTGAGGTAATTTTCCCGCACCGAGTGCAGGGCTGCTGCCAGCACTTCTTCCACCCGGTAGCCGCGGCTTAAATAATAATTAATGTCCCGCTCCATGAAAACCGTGCACCTGTCACTTGCGATGGGGGCTGCCACGTTTTCCGTGCGATCGGCGAATGCGCCCAGCCCCACGCCGAGCTTTTCAGCCTGCTCCTCAAGAAATGAGCCGGTGCCGGCAGCGCACACCGTGTTCATGATGGAAAAGGTCACGCTCCCGTTTCTCAGGGTGGTGAACTTGGAATCCTGCCCTCCTATCTCGATTATGGTGTCCACTTCGGGGTTAAGTTCCGTGGCAGCCCTGGCATGGGCGGTTATTTCATCAATTATTGTATCCGCGCCTGCAAGTTTTCCCACGAACTTTCTGCCTGACCCCGTGGCTCCAGCGCCCATGACGCAAAATTCCAGGTCCCGGCCGGCAGCAAGATCGTCCATTGCCTCGAAAATACAGCACAGCGCACCCACGGGCCTGCCTGCCGTACGGGTGTAAAAACCCGCAAGAACCCGCCTGTCAGGGTCCATCCATACCGCTTTTGTGCTTGTGGAACCGATGTCTATGCCGATGTAGGCATTTACCCGGCTCCCGTGTTCGGGCGGCTCATAAAGATCCACTTCCACCCTGCCGCCTCCGTGGTATTCCGCCTCGTATTCATATGAGTTTTCAGAGGCGAAATCAGGGTAATCCGACATGGAAAGCAAAAGCGGCGGATTTCCGTATTCCCGTGGTTTTTCAACAGCCCTGACCACGGGGCGCTTTTCGTGCTGCAAATCATCCGTGCCCTGCTCCTCGATAAAATTCAGGGCCGCGCCTATGGCGCCATAAAGAGGCGCCATATCGTCGACCAACAGGCCCGCGCCTATTATATCGCTGATATGGGAAATAACAGCCCTGTTTCGCGCCACCCCTCCGCAGAAAACAACCGGGAGCCGAGGCTTTTCGTGTTTGAATACGGTGTCCGCGATATTTTTTGCCAGCCCGCGGCACAGGCCGTCGCATATTTCCGCCAGGCTGTAGCCTTCCTGCTGGGCGTGAATAAGGTCGGTCTTTGCAAAAACCGCGCACCTGGAGGCGATCCCTGGAAGCTCCCCGGTATTGGCGGCGGCAATTTCGGCAAGCTCGGATATGCCCGACAGATTCAAACGGCCGGCCTGCTGATCCAGAAAACTGCCTGTGCCCGCGGCACATGAGGTGTTTGTCTTCAGCCCGGTATACCTGCCGTTTTCGTCGAAAACCATGAGGGAAAACTTCTCGCCTCCCACGTTTAAAACTGCACCCGGCTTTCCGTGAAAATGGCAGGCTGCCGATATCACGGCAACGCGATCGTCACAGCGCAGGTCGGCATCAACCAGCCCTGGGGTGTCATGGGTAGCTGCCACGGCAGCCGCACCTTCCGCATGCGGGGAACGGAGCATGTCCCCGAGCGTGCCGGCAATATCGCCGTTATGAAACCTGTAATCCGTGTGCAGTATCTTTCCCTCCGGAGTCAGCACCGCAAGACAGGCTGAAACCGAGCCGACGTCAATACCTAAAACCCCGGTCCTTCCGGGATTGTTTCCGCTGTAGTCATTCATCAA
>JBKHES010000133.1:0-5249 GCA_046540695.1 Desulfobacterales bacterium | reverse complement strand
CTCCCGTTCGCGGGAGGGGGCTTTTTGTTTAAATCTGCTGTCACCAGGAGGTAATTTCCTTTGCAACAAAGCGATTCAATGAAAAAGTTTTAGAAATTCCGCAGGGCTATACACAGTGATGCCCATAAATTTTTTGATTTCAAGCACTTTCCTGTCTCCTGAAACCACTGCATCGGCTTCCATAGCCGCTGCACAGGCAAAAAACTTATCGTCATCCGGATCCTGATCAACAACGCTGACACCGGGGGGGTTATGGATGAAAATTATATTAAAGCCCCGCCTGAAAAGCGCCAGCAATTCTTCAAGCTCTTTTTCCCCGGCAATTCCGAGCCTGGCGAGAACCTCCACGTATTCATCAAGAATCGCTGCTGACAGGCACAAATAAATCCGGCCGGATCTCCAAAGCTTTATTATTTCACCTGGATTGCCCCCGAAAAAAGAAGAAACAAAGACGTTCGTATCAAGCACCACCCTCATGACCTGCCGGCTCGAACCTCGTCTATTACGCGCGGTACGTCTTCAGGGCCTGCGCCCCTGCTCTTCAGCTTGCTGCCGATCCTGTTCCAGAGCTCGTCAATATAGGACTCAATGTCGCGGTCCTTAACATAGCCTTCCAGAAGATCCCGAACAAGCTCGCTTATATTTTTGCCTTCCGATTTTGCGAGCCTGCTTACCTTTTCTTTCAATTCAGGATCAACTCGCACGATCATTTGTGTGTTCATGGACACCTCCTCGAAGATATATTATAATAACAATATATAATTTTCGTTTTCCGAGGTCAAGCAAAAGGTTCGGGCCGGTGTGGTGGATACTTTACAGAGAATGTCTGCATTTCAGGCAATTGCCTTCTGGCAAAGGAGAAGATCTGCTATCACCAGGCAGGCCATGGCCTCGCAGACCACGTTTACCCGCGGAATGGCGCTTACGTCATGCCTGCCCCTGACGGAAATCTTTTGCGGCCTGCGGTTTCTGTCCACTGTCTGCTGCTCTGCTGCAATTGAGGGTATGGGCTTTATCGCCGCCCTGGCGACTATGTCCTGGCCGGTGGAAATTCCGGCAAGCATGCCGCCCGCGTTGTTGGATACAAAGCCTTCCGGGGTGAGCGGGTCGTTGTGTGCAGATCCGGTCATGCCGGCTGCTGCAAATCCCTCGCCTATTTCCACTCCCTTTACCGCTCCTATGCTCATAAGCGCCCGGGCAAGTTCGGCGTCCAGCTTTTCAAACACCGGCTCTCCCAGGCCGGCGGGAACCCCGCGGGCTACGATTTCAACAATGCCGCCCAGGGAATCGCCTGCTTTTTTTACCGCCTCCACCCGTGTTTGCATTTTTTCCGCAGCCTCCATGTCGCAGGCCATGAACTGGTTGCCTGTGACCGCCTCAGGGTCGAATCCGCTGCACATGATGCCGCCAAGGGCCCGGGTATAGGCTGTTACATGGATGTTTTGCCTTTTAAGCAGGGCTGCGGCCACGGCTCCCGCGGCAACCCTGGCTGCGGTCTCGCGGGCGGACGCCCTGCCCCCGCCGCGCCAGTCCCGGATCCCGTACTTTGCCTCGTAGGTGAAATCCCCGTGCCCCGGCCGGTAGAGATCTGCGTATTTTTCATAGGCAGACGAGTCCACATCCCTGTTTTCTATCAAAAGCGAAATCGGGGTTCCCGTGGTTTTTCCCTCAAACACCCCTGACAGGATCCTTGCGCGGTCGGACTCGCGCCTGGCCGTGCCTGTACTGGATGAGCCCGGCCTGCGCCGGTCCATCATTTCGCAGAGGTCGTCTTCGGCCAGTTCTATCCCCGGCGGGCACCCGTCTATTACCGCCCCCAGGGACGGGCCGTGGGACTCTCCCCAGGTGGTGACCCTAAACAGGGTTCCGAAAGTGTTTCCAGGCATCATGACTCCTTATTTTTTCCAGCAGTGCATGGCAGACCTGTTCAATGCCTTCATCATCTGTTGGAATCTTTATGTGGCATGCGTTTTCATACAGAGGGGTTCTTTGTTCCAGTGTCCGGCGGACCTCTTGTTCAAGGGGATCGCTGGTAAGCGCAGGGCGCATGGAGGCGGTATTGTGATCCCCCCGCATTCTGGCAAGAATGGTCTCGGCACTGGCGGCAAGCCATATGACAAGGCCGGTTTCCTTCATGCGGATGACGTTTTTTTCGCGAAGTACCGCGCCGCCGCCTGTGGCGGCAGCCAGTCCGGTGCGGGCGGCAAGCCCGGAGATTATTTCTTCTTCGAGGTCGCGGAAGCTTTCCCACCCGTAGCGGGACACGTAATTTGATATGTGCATGCCGGCGCGCTGTTCGATCAGGCTGTCGGTGTCAGCATATTGCAGGCCCAGGCTTTCTGCAGCAAGCCCTGCAGCCGAAGTTTTGCCTGTGCAGCGGTATCCTATTAGGTAAATGTTCATTTATAAAGCCTTTCAAACACTTCCCAGAAGCCCGGGAAGGATTTTTCCACGCACGAGGGGTCGCGGATAATTATTCCTGGCGCCGCCAGGCCCGCAACCGCAAAACTCATGGCCATGCGGTGGTCATCGTAGGTTTCGATTTCAGCACCGTGAGGACTGCCGCCTGTTATCATCAGGCCGTCGGCGGTGACCCGCACTTCAATTCCAGTTTTGGAAAGCTCGTTTGCCGTTGCCGTCAGCCGGTCGCTTTCCTTGTCCCGAAGATGGGCGGCGTTTCTTATTATCGTGGTGCCCTGCGCAAATGCGGCAGCAACCGCCAGGGTGGGAACCAGGTCCGGCATGTCTCCCATGTCAACGTCGGTTGCCCGGAGGCTGCCGCCTGTTACGGTTATGCGGTCTTTTTCGCGTTCAACCCGGCAGCCCATGTTTGCCAGGATATCTGCAAACCTTACGTCACCCTGCCGGGTATCCGGGGATATGCCGGAGACAGTTACCGTGCCGCCTGTTACCGCGGCGGCAGCCCAGAAATAGCCGGCCTGGGAGCAGTCAGCCTCAACCTTATATGTTCCCGGTTTATAGGACTGGCCTCCGGGTACCCTGAAAAAACTGAAACCCTGCCTTTCATAACTGATCCCGAACATGGACATGATATCAAGGGTCATTTCCACGTAGGGCCTTGACACCGGACCCGCGGATACAGAAATGTCAAGGCCGTTTTGCGTGCAGGGCGCCATCAAAAGCAGGCCCGAGAGGTACTGGCTGCTTGTGCCGCAGTCTATTGAAACCTCGTGACCGGTTATGTCCCCTCCCCTGATTTCAACAGGCGGGCAGTTGTCATCGTTTTTTGAACCTGCATGAACCCCGATCTGCTCCAGGGCAGAAAGCAGCTCCCCTATGGGTCTTTCGTGCATGCGGTCTGTTCCGTAAAGCCTGTAAGGCCCCTGCCCCAGCGCCGCAACCGCGGTCAGCAGGCGCATGGACGTGCCCGAGTTTCCCACGAAGATCTCTTTCGGGCCGGGGGCAAGCCTTCCTGAACTGCCGTGCACGTTTATTTTATCTTTATTATATTCAATTTTTACGCCAAGTTGTTGTAAGGCATCTAAAGTATAATTTGTATCCTGGCTGTTTAGATAATTGTAAATATTACATATTCCGTTTGATAAAGCCGCAGAGATTGCAATCCTGTGGCTGTAGCTCTTTGAGCCCGGCACTCTGACTGTTGCGTTTATTTTTTTTGCCGGTTTTATTTCCTTCATAAAGGCTTCCGCATAAAAAGGTTATTCCTGCAGCAGGCGCCTCTGCAGCACGGCCTGTATATCCCTTCGGCCGTCTACTATCAGCATCACATAAACCCTGCTGTTTATAATTCTGTAAATGATCCTGTAAGGCTTGAAAAAAACCTCCCGGTATTCGCGAATTCCTATTTTGAGCAGTTCTTTGGGAAAAGCGCCCTGCTGCGGAAATTCTGACAAGCCCGTGAAGACCTGTTGGATTTTTTCTATTACGTGATCAGCCCTGGCAGGCATATCATTTGCGGCTATGTAATTATAGATCTCTTCGAGGTCCCGGGCAGAGTCATGGGTCAGCATCACCTCAAAGGACATCAGCCTGATTCCTTTTTTTTGCGCAGATCCTCTATAACCTCATCAGCAGGTCTTACCCTTCCTTCTTCGACCTGCTTCATTCCCAGAGCCAGGATTTTTAAAAGCGCCATGGTCTGCTGGGTTTGCTCATAGGATTCAATATCCTGGATTACCACCTTGGCCTCTCCGTTCTGGGTAATAACAAGCGGTTCTCCACGATCGCCCAATGTTCTTACGATTTCTGCAGCATGGGCTTTCAGGTAGCTGATCGGCTTAATTCTCTCTGACAATTTCATTGCAATCCCCTCCTGGTTTTGCGGATGTGACTTAATATGGTCCACAAACAGGTCACTTGTCAAGGGAATTCAAGTGATCATATACCGCCTGCCGCATTTGTTTTACAGGGGCGTGTTTGCCGGTCCACAGGGAAAACTGGGCAGCCCCCTGGTAGACGAACATGCCCGCGCCGTCAATTATTCGGCAGCCTAAGGATTCTGCCCTTTTAAGCAGTTTTGTGAAAAGCGGGTTATAAATAATGTCCATTACGCACATGCCCGGCCTTAAAACGGATTCAGGCACGGGCATGGCGTCTGTGTCCGGGTGCATGCCGACAGATGTGGTGTTTATAAGGATATCAAATGTGTTTTGAGAAATTTCTTCCATGGGGATCGCCTGTGCTTTTAAATCCCCTGCAAGCCTGAGGGCTTTTTCATGGGTGCGGTTTGCTATGCAGACACTTGCGCTTTTTTGCATTAAACCGTGGCATACAGCACGGGCGGCCCCTCCCGCACCTATTATCAGGGCTTTCTTGCCTGAGGCAGGGCCATGTTCCTCCATGGCCCGGACCGCTCCGATGCCGTCGGTGTTAAATCCTGAAAGTTTCCCGTCCCTGTTGACAATTGTGTTTACAGCTCCGATTTGGCGGGCATTATCATCGATTTCATCCAGGCGGGCCATGATATCAACCTTATGCGGAATGGTAACGCTTGCGCCGCTGATACCCAGGGCGCGGATGCTGTCTGCCGCACCCCGGGGGTCTTTTGAGTCAAATGCCACGTAAATTCCGCTGCAGCCTGATGCGGCAAATGCACGGTTTTGCATAAGCGGGCTTAAGCTGTGGCCTACCGGGTGACCGATTACGCAATATACTGGAGTTTTTGCGCTTATCCGCATTTTATTTTTCCGTGATTGTCTCATCAATCTTCATTCCGAAATGCCTGCCCGAGTCCTCGGTTGCGGCAAGCACGCTGTCGCCGGGTTTTA
>JBKHES010000132.1:0-5281 GCA_046540695.1 Desulfobacterales bacterium | reverse complement strand
CACTTACCTACGCCCCGTACACCGCCACGTTTTTCAGGTCTTCGCCGAGGTATTCACGCTCGTTTTCCCCGAGGATGCCCAGTGACAGGCAGATCAGGGTCCACAGGTGAACGTTGTGCCACGGGTGATTGCGGATTTCGCTCAAATCATGGATCTGGGAATGGCAGTTGTGGCACGGGGTAATGCAGTATTCCGCCCCTGTGGACAGGATCTGGTTGGCCTTCATCTCCCCGTACTTCCTGCGTTCCTCGGGATATCCTGCCTGCAGAAATCCCCCGCCGCCTCCGCAGCAGTAGTTGTTTGAGCGGTTGGGAACCATGTCTATGAAGTTTTCCTCGCCCACCACGCTCTTGACAACGTATCTCAGGTCTTCCGCCACGGGATCGCCGAAGGACTTGCGTACCAGCTGGCAGGGATCCTGGACCGTGAATTTCACGCCCAGGTCCTTGTTCCAGTCCGGGGTAACATTGAGCGTGCCTTCCCTGATCCACTTGGCATAAAGGGTTATAATGCTTTCTATTTCAAAGTTGTGGGGGATGTTGAACTTTTGCAGTCCGACCCGGACCGCGAAGAGTTCGTGCCCTCACTCGGTGTTGAGCCAGACCTTGCAGCCCAGATCATCCACCGCCTTTGCCTTGGTCTCGACTATGTGTTTCCAGGATTCGTCATCAGCCATGAACATGCAGTAGTTTTCCGCGGCCCAGCCCTTGGTTCCGTAAGTCCAGTCCGCGCCCGCCAGGTGAAGGATCTTCCACAGGGGCACCATCTCGTCTGGCTCGGTCACCGGCTCGCGCGAGTTCTGGTTGAGAAAATAATAAGCCCCCTGCTTGTTTACAGGCGCCTCCATTTCAGCAAATTCGGGCTGCGCCTCCCGGTATTCCTCGAGAACGTCTTCGACCACGAACTGGAAGTCTTCCTCTGTGGCTCCCATTGCGCTGCAGGTGTCGTTTTTAAGCGCCATGTCGCAGGAGCCGAGAATACCCTTGGGCCTCTGGTCCCTGGGCCAGGTCTGCCGGGCGTAAAAAACCAGCTGCGGGATGTTGATCTGCATCGGACAGACGTATATGCAGCGCTGACACATGGTGCAGTGCCAGGCCCATTCGTTTTTCATGATTTCCTCGTCCATGCCGAGCGCCGCCATGCGAAGGAACTTTCTGGCATCCATGCCTCCGATGCCCGTTGCCGGGCAACCCGAGGAACACGCCCCGCATGTAAGGCAAAGATCCAGGTTGCCGCCCTCCGGCAGCATTTCCTTGACCTTGTCGAGGAAAATGCTTTTGCGTTTTCCGCCGAGCTTTATTGCCGGTTCTGACATATAAAAACCTCCGTTTATTGCAAGTACAATATAATTATTGTTTTATGGTAATATAATCATCCCTGTGGAGAATAAAACGGTAAAAAATAAAAAAATCTTACTGCCACATACCGCCTGTTAAAGTCAAGGAGAATTAATCCGGGCGATTTTCGCATGGTTTTTCTTGTTGATCGGGCTAAGGTTGTTGAATTCGGCATCGGGTTTCGATTCCGGTCCCGATATCGATACCGATCCCGATACTGATACTGATAATTGGTCCGTGGGTGTTGACATGCAAACGAGGGTGGAATATGATACAATGCTTTTAAAAGATCGCATGATGCGGCAATAAAACCGAAGGGCAGCTTGATTCACCCGTGCCCGTTTGACCATGATGGATGATGGCTTGATGAAAAAAATAGGACAGATAAGAAACATAGGCATTATAGCCCATATAGACGCCGGCAAGACAACGGTCACGGAACGCGTTTTGTTTTATACCGGAAGATCCCACAAGATCGGCGAGGTCCATAACGGCGAGGCGGTAATGGACTGGATGCCTGATGAACAGGAACGCGGCATCACCATCACTTCAGCTGTTACAACCTGCCAGTGGCAGAACTGCGACATCCAGATAATAGACACCCCGGGCCACGTTGATTTTACAATCGAGGTGGAGCGCTCCCTGAGGGTGCTCGACGGCGCGGTGGGTGTTTTCTGCGCAGTCGGAGGGGTTGAGCCCCAGTCGGAAACGGTCTGGCACCAGGCAGACGACTATCTTGTTCCCAAGATAGCTTTTGTAAACAAGATGGACAGGGTAGGGGCGGATTTTTTCAGGACCGTGGAGATGATGAAAGACAGGCTGAATGCAACCCCCCTTTTGCTTCAGCTTCCCGTGGGGGCCGAAGACAGCTTCCGGGGCGTGGTGGATCTTTTAAACATGCGCCAGCTTATATGGGACACCGACAGGCCTGACATGGCGTTTAAAACTGAAGAAATCGACCCGCAGCTTCGCGAAACCGCGGAAAACCACCGCGAAAAGCTTATCGAGACAGTGGCCGAGGCAGACGACGGGATCATGGAGGCATATCTCGAGGAGTCCGAAATCTCCTCAAAGCAGCTGATAGAAGCCATACGCAGGGCCACCATCGGGTTGAAGCTGGTGCCCGTGCTGTGCGGCTCCGCCCTTAAAAACAAGGGGGTGCAGCCCCTGCTGGATTCAGTGGTCCGTTTTCTTCCCAGCCCCCTGGAAGCCCCTCCCATACAGGGCAGAAAGCTCGACAGCGAGGAAAAGCTCTCATTTGAGGCAAAGGAAAAAGGCCCCACCGTGGCCCTGATTTTCAAGGTTTCCATGATAGAGGGCCGCAAGCTTTCCTACGTCAGGGTCTATTCCGGCAGGCTGAAGGCCGGAAGCGAGATATACAACCCCGCGCGCAACAAGGTCGAAAAGATATCACGCATTTTAAAGATGCACGCAAACAAGCGCGAGCGCATAGACGAGGCCGGGCCTGGAAGCATTGTCGGGGTTGTCGGCCTCAAGGACTCGGCCACCGGCGAGACCCTTTGCGACAGGGACAATCCGGTTCTGCTCGAGCAGATGAAGTTCACCAAGCCCGTGATATCGGTTTCCATTGAGCCCAAGACCCATGACGATCAGGAAAAGCTGCCGAATGTACTGGAAAAGCTCATGGCCGAAGACCCCACCCTGCAGGTAAAGCAGGACGAGGACACCGGCCAGACCATATTGTCCGGCATGGGCGAGCTGCACCTGGAAGTGGTTATAAGCCGCATGCACAGGGAATACAAAACCGGCGTAAACGTGGGCAAGCCCCAGGTGGTCTACAGGGAGACAATTGCTAAACAGGCAACGGGCCACGCTGAATTCGACCGGGAGGTCGCCGGCCAGAGGCATTTCGGGGAAGTTGCCCTTTCAGTCAGCCCCCTTTCAAGGGGCGGGGGAACAAGGTTTTCCTCCAGCGCCCCTGGAGAAGAGATCCCGCCGGAGTTTGTGGGCGCGGCTGAAAAGGGCGTCACCGAGGCCCTGGAATACGGGGAGCTCATGGGATACCCGGTGGTGGACGTGGAGGTTGTCTTAACCGGCGGGTCATGCAAGGAGTCTCTTGGCTCTGAGCTTGCCTACAGGGTCGCGGCGTCCATGGCATGCAGGGAGGCTTTTTCCAGAGCCGAGCCCTACCTGCTCGAGCCCATAATGGAGGTGGAGGCGTTTGTGCCCGAGTCGTTCATGGGAGACGTTATAGGGGATTTAAACGCAAGGGGCGGAAAGATAGAATCCATTGCAGCCAAGGGAGACAGCCAGATCATTTCCGCGATCGCCCCGCTTTCAAAAATGTTCGGCTACAGCACCGCCCTTCGTTCCGCCACCCAGGGCAGGGGGACGTTTACCATGAAATTTTCCCATTTCGACAGGATCTGACATGTGCCGGAGCCATTGCTCGTTCCGGTCCTGCTCTTCTTCTTCCTGCTCTTTTTTCTCTTTTTTTCTCTTTTTTTCGCTTAATTTATCGATTTCCTTGCTTATTTTTTCCTCGAGCTCCATTGAGTCAGCTTTTTCCAGTGCGCGCTTGAAGTGAAAGCGCGCGTCTTCAATCTCTTCGTTATTGCCGTAATGTATGCCCAGGTAGTAGTGGGCCTCGCCCAGGCGGCCCTGCTCTCCCTTGCATTGCCCGAGAAAGTAAAAAGCCTCGGTGTGGTCCGGAAACTCTTCGTGAAGCTTTTCAAGGGCGGGGATCGCGCTTTGGCAGTCTCCGGAGGCGATTTTGCTTCTTGCCAGGTAAAAAAGCCCGTCCGCACCGTAATCCGAAATATTTTCCATTGCGCTAAGCGTTTCTTCAGCCTCCTTGTATTTTCCCGACATAAAGAAGATCCTGCCCATGGTCACTGTGAGGTAAGGATCGCCCGGTCGTATTGAAACCGCGGCCTTTATTTTATCCAGGGCCGCCTCCGGCCTGCCGCCTCTTGCCAGGGCAAGAGCCAGCCCGTAAAGCGCGGCCGCATCAGCGCCTTCTTGCCTGTCTATTTTTTTTACAAACTGCTCTTCCGCCCTGCTCCTGTTGCCGTATAAGGCCGTGATGGCTGCGCGTGCCCGCAGGAAGGCAAAGCTGTTTTCAGGCTCTGCTTCCGGACGCCCGGCCAGGATGTTTTCAAGGTTTGCAAGACGATCGCTGGTTGCGGGGTGGGTTTTCAAGTATGTGGGTATCTGCTCTTCGCCGAACCACTGCCTCTGCCTGATTTTTTCCAGGGCGCCGCGCAGCCCGTGCAGGTTGTATCCTGAGGCCTCCAGGTACTGCCTTCCCAGAAAATCGGCCTCCAGCTCGTTTTCACGGGTGTAGGACAGTATCATGCTCTGGCCCGCGGCCATGGATCCTATGGAAAGCGCGCTTCCCACTGCTGACGCGCCACCGAGCCCCACCAGTATCCCGGCTATCATCCCGGCTGCTGACACCATCTGGCTTTTTTTGGATTTTTCCAGCAGGTCGGCTATGTGCCTGGCTGAAACGTGGGCGATTTCGTGGGCAATTATTCCGGCAAGCTCGCTTTCGGTTTCCATGGCCTCGATCAGGCCTGAAAAGACGAAGATGTTTCCTGCAGGTCCTGCAAAAGCGTTGATCCCGTCCTGCTTGATCACGTAGAAGCGGTAGTCAAACGGCTGGGAGGGTATAACCGAAAGTATCCTCTGTCCCAGGTCGTTTACATAGTCGTGGATAACCGGGTCTTTTATGATTGTGAACTGCTTGTGCACGGCTTCGAGAAACTCTTTTTCCAGTTTTTTTTCCTCCCGGGCGGTCATTTTCCCGGCAGGGGCCGTCGCAGGCGTCACGATCAGGCAGATCACCAACAGAAGCGCTGAAATCTTTACTGCTCTCGGCATATTAAAAAGCTGTCTCAATGCTTGCTTGATATTGAAATTCTTGAATTCTTGAATTTGCAAATATGTATTTTTATGCTACACATACTCTATTATGGCAC
>JBKHES010000131.1:0-5401 GCA_046540695.1 Desulfobacterales bacterium | reverse complement strand
CATTGAGCGCTCTTGCGGTCAGGAGCGAAAAAACTGATCCCGACCGCAGGGCTTCTTTCCTTCAAAAACACAGGGCTATGTGAGAAGCTTTTTACAGGCTTGTCAATGTTTTGTGAAGCAGTAAAAGGACTTTCCCCAGTACCGGCACTGTTTCATCCGCCCCGAAACAAGGCCGCCATTACCAGGATTCCGGGCAGAGTCAAATGAGCGAGAAACCCCCTTACGAAGAGCTCGAAGAGCAGGTCCTCGCCCTCAGCCGCGAGGCCAGGCGATGCAGGATCGCAGAAAACGCTTTTCAGCGCCAGAAAGCATACCTGGAGGCTTTACACGAAACATCGCTGGGCCTCATAGACAAGCTCGACAAGGAAGAACTGCTTGAAACCATACTGGACCGGGCAGCCCTGTTAACGGGAACTGAGCACGGTTTTATCTATCTCAGGGAGCCTGGTGCCGACTACATGCAGATGCAGATGGGCATGGGGTTTTTCAAGGGGCAGCTTGGAAGGCGCGTTCAAAGGGGCCAGGGGCTGGGCGGCTGCGTGTGGGAGTCCGAATCCCCGTTTCTTTTGGACGACTACAAGAGCTGGCCCGGCCGCATACAGGACAAAAACCTTGACATGCTGGGTTCCATAGCGGGCATTCCCTTGAAATCCGAAAGCGAAGTAAAGGGCGTGATAGGGCTTGCCCATGTGGACAGGGACAAACAATTCGACCCCGAGGATGTGACTGTTCTGCAGCGGTTTGCAGGCCTTGCGCTGCTGTCTCTTGAAAAGGCCGCCCTTTATGCGGAGGCAAGGCGCGAGCTTGCCGAGCGGGAAAGGACCGAGGCCGTGCTTCGCGAGAGCGAGGCACGCTACAGGACCCTGCTTGAATCTTCTCCTGACCCGATCGTGGTCTATGACATAAACGGGGTGGCCACCTACGTAAACCCCGCCTTTGAACAGACCTTCGGCATGTCACGCCATGAACTCATAGGCAGCTCCATTGATTTCGTGCCCGAGGAGAACTGGCCTGAGACAAGGCATGCCATAGAAAAGATGCTTTCCGGCCAGAAGGTGACCATGTTTGAAACCAGGCGCCTTACAAAAGACGGGCGGGTACTTGACGTGCAGATTTCCTCCACCCTGTATCACGGGGCACAGGGAGAGCCCGCGGGTAATATCGTGATTCTGAGGGATATAAGCGCACGGAAACAGGCTGAAAGACAGCTGGAACAATATCGCCATCAGCTGGAAAACCTTGTGGCAGAGCGCACGGCGGAACTCGAACGCTCCAACAGGGCCCTGGAGCAGGAGATAGAAGAGCGCAAGCAGGCAGAACGGTCCCTTAAGAAGCATCAGCAGGAGCTTCGGGCCCAGTCACACCACCTCGAGGAGGTGAATACCGCCCTCAGGGTTCTTCTCAACCAGCATGAACAGGACCAGAGGGGGTTAAGCGAGATGGTGAGAAGAAATGTCGAGGAACTTGTACATCCCTACCTGGAAAAAATCCTTAATACACGCCTGGATACCCGCCAGAAAACTCTTTTGCAGATCCTGGAGACCAATCTGGACAATATCGTGTCCCCGTTTATCAACAGGCTGGCAGCAGCCACAGGCAACCTCACTCCCATGGAGATCCGTGTGGCCGATCTGATCAAGGCGGGAAAAACCAATGATGAGATCGCAGAACTGCTCCTGGTTTCCAAAAACACTGTATTGTTCCACCGGCACAACATTAGAACCAAATTAAATATAAAAAACAAGAAGATAAACCTGAGAGCCCACCTGCTGTCCCTTGAAAAATAGTGGGAATAACACGCTATTTTACTGCTATTCTGCACCCTTGACTTTGCCTTCCTATGGCTTCAATCTGTAAACCAAGCAGATCAGATTTTCTCCCACAACTCAAATTGCGAGAACTGTATGCCGAATTTAAGCGTATCCGATGTAACCCTCACCTTCGGCGGACTGCACGCCCTTTCTTCAGTGAACCTCGAAATTGAACCCGGCATGATTACCTCCATTATAGGGCCCAACGGTGCAGGTAAAACAAGTATTCTAAACTGTATATCAGGGTTTTATCATCCCTCCAAAGGAGAGATCCATTACAACGGCCAGAGGCTCACCAGGTCTTCGCCGCACCAGATTTCCAGAATGGGCATTGCCAGGGCATTCCAGAATCTTGAGCTTTTCCGCGGAACCTCGGTGCTCGACAATCTTATGCTGGCGCGCCACAAGAACCTTTCCTACGGCATCTTTCATGCCGCCTTGTTTTTCGGCAAGGCCTCCAGGCTTGAGGCGGAAAACAGGGAGTATGTTGAAAAGGTCATAGACTTCATGGAGCTTGAGGCCTATCGCAAGCAGGTGGTGGGCAACCTCAGCTACGGGGTACAAAAAAGGGTGGAAGTGGCAAGGGCGCTTACCCTGGGCCCACAGCTCATCCTGCTCGATGAACCCATGGCGGGGATGAATGTCGAGGAAAAAGAAGACATGGTCAGGTTCATCTTTGACATCAAAAATGAATGGGAGATTACGGTGATCCTTGTGGAACATGACCTTGGCGTGGTCATGGATATATCGGATTACATATACGTGTTCGATTTCGGGGAAGTGATAGGAGCAGGAAGTGCTGAACAGGTCGCTTCCAATCCCAAGGTAATCGAGGCCTATATCGGAAAAGAGTAAAAGGTATGGAAAACAGAGAAAGCATGCTCGAATACAGCATTCCTCAGCTCATGCGCTGGCGGGTGAAAACCAGCGGGGACAGGACCGCGCTGAGGGAAAAGGATTTCGGCCGCTGGATTCCCTATTCCTGGAACGAGTATTACGATTATACCAGAAGGGCCGGGCTGGGGTTAAGGGAGCTGGGCTTCGGCAAGGACGACAAGATCGCCATTATTTGCGACAACATTCCTGAAGTGCTTTTCATGGCCATAGGCGCCCAGGCTGTGGGCGGGATATCAGTGGGAATATATCAGACCAGCCTGCCCGACGAGATCGCCGGGATTATAGAGCAGCTGGATGTAAGCGTGGTTTTCTGCTCGGACCAGGAGCAGGTGGACAAGGTTATCGAAGTCCGGGACCGTATTTCCAATGTTAAAAAGGTTATATTCGAGGATCCCAGGGGGATGCGGTCATACAGGTCTGATGAGTGGTTTATGGACGTGGAGGATCTTTATGCACTGGGTGATAAGGCGCATCACGGGGACCCGGGGATTTTCGACAGGCTTATGGATCAGGGCGGGCCCGATGATGTTTGCCACCTCTGCCTGACCTCCGGTACCACCGGCCTTCCCAAGGGGGCCATGATGACCCACCGTAATTACATAAACATGGGTCTGAGGCTCACCGAAGTCGACCCCCTGGATGAAACCGACGAGTATGTGTCGTTTCTGCCTTTTGCCTGGATAGGCGAGCAGATGAACTCCTTCGGCGTGGCCATGGCCACGGGCATTGCCATTAATTTCCCGGAATCAGTTGAAACAGCAATGGCGGATCTAAAGGAGATAGGCCCGCATTTCATGTTCGGAGCCCCCCGCATATATGAGACCATCCGCTCCCAGATCTGGCTCAAGATAGACGAGTCATACCGATTCAACCAGTTCTGCTACAACTACTTCATGAAAATAGGCGAAAAGGCAGCATATTACCGCATGACCGGCCAGAAGCTGCCTCCCATGCTGCGCTTTTTATCCTGGGTGGGAAGCGTGCTCATGTTCCGCCCCCTTGTAAACCAGATCGGGTTTTTGCGTCTCAGGCGCGCCTACACCGGAGGGGCGGCCCTGGGCCCGGAATTGTTTACCTTTTACCAGTCCCTGGGGGTCAATCTCAAGCAGATCTACGGTCAGACCGAGATCACGGGAATTGCCTACGTGCACAGGGACGGGGATGTGCATCCCGAAACCGTCGGAATGCCGCTTCCGGGTACAGAGTGCAAGATATCCGATGAAGGCGAGATACTTTCCAGGTCTGCCTCTGTGACGAGCGGATATTACAAGGCCCCGGAGAAAACCGAGGAACTCATAGAAAAAGACGGTTGGCTGCATTCGGGCGATGCCGGCTACATAGACGAAAACGGGCACCTGGTGGTAATAGACCGGGTCTCGGATGTCATGTACAACAGCCGCGGCGAGATGTTCAGCCCCATGTTTCTGGAAAACCGCCTCAAGTTCAGCCCTTATATCAAGGAGGCTGTGATTTTCGGCAACCAGAGGGATTACGTGGCGGCCCTCATAAACGTGGACCCCATCGTGGTGGGCAAGTGGGCCGAAGACCGGGGAATTTCTTTTTCCACCTACATGGACCTTTCCGCAAAGCCCGAAGTGGCCGAACTTATCTACGGGGAAGTAAAAAAGATAAACCAGAAGGCAGAACAGGAGCATTTCAAGATCTACAGGTTCGCCATACTTTACAAGTTACTGGACATGGATGACGGCGAACTTACCAGGACGGGCAAGATACGAAGAACATTTGTAAGGGACAAGTACCAGGACCTCTATGAAGGCCTCTATGATGAGTCGGTTTCAGAAAAGGAAGTGGAGGCTTTTTATCAGTACCAGGACGGGCAGACTGCTACCGTAAAAACCAAACTCAGATTCTATACAATGGAAGAAAACAAATGACTTATTTTTTTCAGTTAGTGGTCAGCGGAATCGTTGTGGGCTCGATTTATGCCCTGGCAGCGCTGGGCTTTGTGCTCATATACAAGTCCTCCAGGGTCCTTAACCTCGCCCACGGCCAGATAATAGCAGCTGGCGCCTATATCACCTTCACGCTTACGGTCTACCTGCAGATACCGATCTATATTTCCTTTGTCCTGAGTATGCTGTTGACCTTTTTCCTGGCCATGAGCGTGGAAAGGATTTTTTTGAGGCGTCTTATAGGAGAGCCCATAATATCTGTAATCATGGTCACCATAGGACTCATGTCCATTATAGACGGGGTGATCTATCTTACGCCCTTTGGGTCGCTGAACCTTTCTTTTCCTTCATTTCTGCCCAACACGCCGATTGTGTTCAAGGGGATATTTATCTCATATACCCAGCTGGTGGGAGTTATTATAACCTTTGTACTTATCGGGGCGTTTTCCTGGTTTTTCAAGAAATCCACCCTTGGTATCACCATGCGCGCGGTTTCTGATGATCAGATGGCGTCAATGTCCATAGGCATATCCGTGCCCAGGGTGTTCGGCCTGGCATGGGCCTGCGCCGGGCTTACCGCGGCTGCAGCTGGCGGGATTCTCGGCAATATCGTCGGCCTTAATTTTGATACGCTTCATGCGTTCGGAATTATTGTTTTTCCGGTTGTTATACTCGGAGGGCTTGATTCTATGCCCGGCGCCGTGGTTGCGGGTATAATAATGGGTCTCATACAGCAGTTTGCAAGCGGATACCTTGACGGAAACTGGGGATTAAGCGGAA
>JBKHES010000130.1:0-5462 GCA_046540695.1 Desulfobacterales bacterium | reverse complement strand
TTATCAGCTTTGGGATACAGTCGAGCCTGAAGCACGAAAACGCTGCTTTTTTTCCCGCGCCTTTCGCTCCACGAAATCAATGACCCCGGTTTCTATGCTTATATCGTCGAGCCTGTTGATGCGGGGTATGCCCCCGGGGCTTACGCAGTTTACCTCTATCAGTTTTTCATCTATGAGGTCCAGGCCCACAAAATGCAGGCCGTCGCGGATAAGCCTGGGCTTTATCTGTTCGCATATCCGTTTTTCCCTGGCGGTGACACTGTGCCTGCATGCAGTACCCCCGGCATGAATGTTGGTGCGGAAGCTTTCCTCGGGTGGTTTTCTGCACATGGCCCCGGCTATTTCGCCGTTTAGCAGAAGTATGCGTACATCGCCTTTTTCCTTCACCCCTTTTAAGTATTCCTGGACCATGATCTGCTCGCGCTCTGCATACGGCTTGTGAGCCCCAACGTAGAACTGTATCAGAGAGTTTAAGTTCTCGGGGTCCCTGGTGCTTACCTTGATTATCCCCTGGCCGCCGAATCTTCCCACAGGCTTGATGACCATGTCTCCGCCGAAGTTGTCGATTATTTTTCTCAGCCTGGAAGGATCCCTCGATATATGGGTTTCCGGGATCAGATCAGGGAAGTTGAGCGTGTAGAGCTTGCTGTTGCCAAGCATCATGCCTATGGGGTCGTTTACCATGAATATCCTTTCACGGATGGGGGCCAGCAGTTCTATTGAGCTGTAGTTAAGGGGCGGGTCCTTTCTCAGAAAAATCACGTCCATCTCCGCGAGTTCCTCGAATGTCATGGCCTCCTTTGACTTCTGCTCAATTATCCTGTCCCAGTACTGCTCAAGTGAAAGCCCGCGGGACACGGTGATGTCTTTCATCCTGGCAACTATTTCCTGCCCTCTGACATAAATGTCGTGCGGCTCGAGAAAAAATAACGAGTACCCCCTGCGGTTGCACTCATACATCAGGGCGGCAGTCGTTTCATAGACAGGATTTATGCCTTCGGGCCTGTCCATTACAAATGCTATCTGCATTTATCTCCCCCCTCCGGGCCGGATATCCCCCCGGCCTCTGCGAGCCTTTCGTGAAGGTGGCGCAGCCTGTGGCTCAAAACCGTGCAGATCTGCAGGGCTATGCCCGGATATTCCCTTACCAGCTCGTAGAATTCCTGTTTGTCAAGGACCAGAAATCTCGACGGCTCCAGTGTCCGGATTGTTGCGGATCTTTCGGCTTCCTCGAAAAGAGCCATCTCTCCAAAATAATCCCCCGTCCCCATTGTATCGAGCCTGAACTCGCTTTCCGGGTCCCTGCCCTTGCAAACCGCCACCCGGCCCTCTATGATGAGATAAACCCTGTCGCCGGCTTCGCCCTCCTGGATTACGACACTTTCGGCCCCGTGGTCAATTTCCTCTGTTACCGCGGCAATGGCGCCCAGTTCGCTTACCGAAAGGCCGGAAAAAATGGCTATGTTTTTGAGCAGCAGTATTTTGTCGGCAACATTTAGTTCAGTATCCATTATTTGCTCCTTTTGGTCAAGGGTGCCTGAATTGCCCGGTGCGGTTTTGCGGGCCATCTGCCTGATATGCCGGCTATCCGAGGACTTCAGGCGGACTGCAGCCGCCCTGTGCTTTTCTGCCAGTTCGGAATGGTCTCCGATTATGCAGAGCGCAAAAATGGTTTCCAGCCAGTCGCCTTTTTCCAGCAGTTCAGGGAAAAGATCATCCTGGACCGAATCAAAAACCGGCAGCCTGAAAAACTTTTTCCCGGCTTCTGCCGTATCTGAAGCAGGTCTGCCCTCGAGCAGGGGCTCTGCCATGGCAAAAAGCTTTCGGTCCATGACGTCTCCCAGGAGTTCTATGCTGTTTGCCCGCTGGCGCTGAGTACCTGAGAAAAGCCCCTTGAATACGGTTCTCATCTGCCCGGTTCTGTCATGGATTGACAGAACCCTGAACACGTTTTCCAGCACCAGGTCTTTTTTGCTGTGCAGATGCTCGTCCAGAAGCGACTTGCAGTCGCTATCGGCGAGCTTTTCCAGGGCCGCGGCCTTGCAAAGGCAGGTGTATGCCTCCCTTAATCCCTGCCTGGTGAATCGTACAAGGTCAAGGTCCTTTATCCTCAGTTTTTCGAGCAGTTCGAACACGGCTGCGCGCAGGCGCCTGTTGGGCCGGTTCAGGGCCTCTATCAGGACCTGGCCGTTTATATATTCTGCATTAAGGATCTTTTCCTTTGCCAGTTCGGCTATGGAGTCGTCAGGGTCGCCGAGATGCCGGATTGCCTGCTTGAGCGCTGCTTCATCCGAGACCTGCAGGGTGTTTAAAGCCGCCCTGCGCAGGCGCGGATCCTGGTGCTCCAGAAATCCGGCGGCTATGTCGTTTAAGCCCGGAGGATCCGTTTTGCCCAGGGCGTAAAGGATGTCTTCGCAGATCGGCTCGTTTTCGTTTTTGCCCAGCAGGCTTTCAAGCTGGTTTGCATAACCGGCTTCAAGCGTCTCTCCAGCTGCAATCACGCCTGCTTTTCGCTGTTCGGGACTTTGAGATCGGAGCCATGCGTCTATTTTCGGCTTGACGGTTCCGGGGGCTGTTGCGTAAAGGGCTCCTGCCGCATGACCACGCACTTGGGGGTCAGGGTGCATCATGAGCGACTCCAGCTTGTTCCTGATGCCCGCCCGCTCTGCGCCTGTTTTTTTGACCGCGTTTATCAGGGCGACCTTTAATCGCGGGTCCTGCTGTGTATGAAGCATCCGTTCAAGGGTTTCTGCAGCTCCGGGCCCGGGAGATTCAGAAAGCATTTCTATCAGGTGCATCCTTGTGGGCATCGGCTGTTTCTGAGCAGCCTCCAGGATCAGTTCATCTGTTTCCCTGAGGTCGAGGGTTTTTAGCAGCCTTGCATACCAGAGTGCGTCATCTCCCTGTGCATTCAAAAATGCCTGGACCAGTTCGCCTCCGGCTTGTTCTTTTTTAAATAGGCTTCCCAGGTTCTGCTCTTCCAAGCTTTTCAGGTCAAGCAGGTTCCTGGAAATCAGATTCATGAGGATTGATGCGTAGTTTTTTTTCAGAATCAGGGGAGCGGCCACCCATGCGATCACGAAAGGCAGGGCCACCAGGGAAAGATAGCGGGGGTGGAAAAGATTGGAGGAAATCAAAATCAGCCCTGAGCCGGTAAAAAGCCCCGCCCTTACAACGGTTCCCCTGAGAAAAGGCCTTACAAACGCCCTGTAGGATTCCGGGAAAAGTCCTATGAGAATTGAGTTGGCAGGCATGTTTATTGTCGTGCGCAAAATGTTGGTGGACATCCTGGCATAAACCGCTGAAAAGATGTCAAAACGCAGCAGAAACGCGATAAAGGCGATCATGTAGTTTGCCGGGTGAAACATCAGGGCCACGGGCAGCCCGAATCTCGCGTAAACCCTGCCCACGAAAAGCAGCAGGAAAAGGCTGATTATGTTGAGCACCCCGCGGAAGTAGGAAAAAAAGTCAAGCAGGCCGGATTCGGAGGCAAAATAGGCGTCTGCTGTATAATTAAACTGATAGTTCATGATGGGAATTACCACGTTGGGCATGAAGGTAAGCACGAGGACTATCTTGATAAGAGCCGATTCCCTGATCATGGGAAGGACGTTTTTTATCTGCTCTGACATGGAAGGCTGTTGGGCAACCCTTTTCTTTTTCTTTTCCACGGAAGGGTGCATCCGCATCTGGATGCTCATGGCCTGGACAGTAACTGCCCCGGCAAGGCTTACACCCAGGTAGACCAGCAGCAGGTTGTCGAACCTGAGTGCAGAAGAAAGATACGGGGTGCCGAAGCTGCCGGCGATAAGGCCCAGGACCCCGCCTGCCGTGATAAGCGGAAATATGCGCTTGGATTGGCGGGTGTTGAAAATGTCGTTTGCCAGGTTCCAGAAAAGCACGGCCTGGAGGAGTTCGAACTGGCTTTTGAACATGAAAAGCAGGGGATAGATAAGATCGTATCCCATTGGTATCATGAACCTTATCGCCCCCACCGAGATCCCGCAGAAGACAAACAGCATTGTCAGAAGGCGGTTGCCGGAAACCTTTGCCATGAATGCCGCAATAATGCCGGTTGCTGCAAAGGTCGCAATGGAGTTTAGCATGTTGACAATCGGCAGGTATTCCACCCCGTAGCGCTTGAGAAAGGCGGTTTCAGCATAGTTGTTCAGGATCATGCCGGAGCTGCGCATGAGAAACAGCAGTGCGGCAGTCCATAAAAATACGGCTATCTCTTCTTCATATAGCCTCAGCCATCTCAGTAAAACCCTGCGCATCAGGGCGCCTCTCTGACAAGCCTGAAGCCGGTGGTCTTGAACTTTGCCGCAGGGTGCGCATATGCACGGTTTGAGCTTCTTAAGCTGTATGGGCTGCTGTACCAGGATCCCCCTCTGCGTACGCGCCGGCTGCAGGAAGAGCTCCCGTTCCCTCCGGATCCGGGGTCGCCGTCAAAACAGTCACGGCACCATTCCCAGACGTTTCCGTGCATGTCATACAGCCCCCAGGGGTTGGAGGGGTAGGTTTTCACAGGGGCTGGTTCGCCTGTTTCAAGCCCCATGGATTTTACTGTTTCAACGCAGTCATCAGTCTTTAAAGGACTGTTTGCATACATCGCCTTTGTGCAGTCGGGTTCATCTCCCCAACTGTAGGATGTTTGTGTGCCTGCCCTGCATGCATACTCCCACTCGGCTTCTGTGGGCAGGCGGTATGTGTGCTCGCTGTTTTGGTTTAATTTATCTATGAACTTTCTGCAGTCATGCCAGGATACGCTTGTAACAGGCATGTCAGCCGGCCCCTTTCTTGGAAACAGCCATTTTTTGCCCATTACCGCCTGCCACTGCCCCACCGTGACTTCGGTGGTCTGGATATAAAACGGCTCCCCAATTCTGATTTCCTGCCGTACCTCGCTTTCACTGCCCAGGGGATCATCAGGCGGGCTGCCCATCATGAAGGTTCCGGGCTCGATCAAGACGAATTTCATGCCAAGCGAGTTGGTGAATTTTTCTTGTTGGGCCGCAGCCGTGGTGCAAAGCAAACATGCCGCAACTAAGGCGGCTGCAGACGCTCCTGACAACAGCAAACCGCGATTCAGCATAATCCCGTACCTCCCGGAGATGAAAACCTGTCAAATCCTTATCTTACGGTTCATAATATATAGAAATAATAAAGAACGTCAAATGGCTTTCTGCAGGTCCGGGGTTCGTGCATGCAAAAAAAGCGTAGCCTGTTTCCGTTTTTTTTCGTAGTTTGATCGAAATCGGCATCGTGATCGACTCCGATCCCGGTAAGACAGAAACATCATCACGTCAAGCCGATAATTGTTCACCTGCAATTACGGCTTTACGTGCAAATTGAATCTTGTTACTAACTGACATGATCGTAAAAAAGCTTCTCACACAGCCCTGTTTTTTTGCGGGAAGGAAGCCCTGCGGCCGGGATCAGTTTTTTCGCTCCTGACCGCA
>JBKHES010000129.1:0-5647 GCA_046540695.1 Desulfobacterales bacterium | reverse complement strand
AGGCATAAAATTTTCCCGGCTCCGGATGGACTCTACAGTAAAGGTTTTTATAATACCCTGCTTTTAAAAATTTTGCAAAGAGCGGCACTTCACACTGCTAAAAAATGCCTGCTTTCCCTTGACATGAGCCCGGGTTTAGATATGATTTCTAGATTATTTTTTAAGACATCGCATCACACTGCAGCACAAGGAAACTCAATAATGACAGACGATAAAGACGCGGAACTCGAGGCCCTGCGGGAAAAAATAGACGAGGCTGACGAGCAGATAGTCTCCCTGCTTGCCAGACGACAGGAGCTTGTAAACAGGATCGTTGAGATCAAAAAAAAATACCACCTGCCTGTCTACCATCCTGCCAGGGAAGAAGATCTGATCTCGCTTCGCCGCAGCCAGGGACGCAAGGCAGGCATGGATCCTGATTTCGTCGAGGAACTCTACAGGACCGTTCTGCGCCAGTCAAGGGTGGAGCAGACCGGAGAAATGAGCAAAAAAGCGGTCAGGCCCGGGGCCGTGGTTCTGATTGTAGGCGGATACGGGGAAATGGGAAGGTATTTCGAGACCTGTTTTTCAAGGGCGGGATACCATGTACGCCTGATGGGCAGAAACGACTGGGATCAGACAGAAGAACTCTGCAAAGACGTGGATCTTGCAATTGTATCGGTTCCCATTGAAAAAACGGTTGACGCCATTTACGCCCTTGCCCCGCACCTGCCGGAAAAAGCCGTTTTGACAGATCTCACAAGCATCAAGCAGGAACCGCTCGAGGCCATGACAGATGCCCACAAAGGCCCTGTCACAGGACTGCATCCTCTGTTCGGCCCCACAACCAGATCACTGGACAAGCAGATAGTTGTGGCCACCCCTGGGCGCAACCAGGAGGCATGCCAGTGGGTGCTCGACCAGTTTACTGCATGGGGTGCGGTTATAGTGACCTCATCCGCCCAAGAACATGACGATATCATGGCAGTGGTTCAGTCATTGCGGCATTTTGCCACCTTTGCATTCGGCCAGTTCATAGAACGAGAAAAAGTGCCCGTAGCAAGAACGCTTGAGTTTTCAAGCCCCATCTACCGCCTTGAACTGGGCATGGTGGGAAGGCTGTTTGCCCAGGACGCGGCCATGTACGCGGAAATCATATTTGCCTCGCAGAAAAGGCGGGACCTGCTAAAGTCATACATGGAAAACATGTACGAAAACATGGAAATGGTGGAAAAAGGCGACAGGCAGAGCTTCATTAACGAATTCAACAAGATCGCGGAATGGTTCGGCCCGTTTAGCGAACAGGCCATCCGCGAAAGCTCCTATCTTATAGACAAGTTAATAGAAAGGTTTTAGAAAAAAGCTTCTCACATAGCCCGATGTTTTTGCGGGAATCAAGCCCTGCGGTCGGGATCAGTTTTTTTCGTTCCTGACCGCAAGGGCGCTCAATGTCGCTTCAAAAAACTATCCCGACCCTGGACTTCATTGAAAGAACTATTTTTTTCCGGCCGATCCCTCGATAACATTGGATGTTATGGCAGGCCCCATCTTTGAAGAGCGGTACTGCAGGAGCTCCTGGAAACTGAAACCGCTTTTTTCAATATAACCGGCAGTGTCCCGGTTCAAATGGCACCCGCACGCAAGACGCTTCCATACGGGATTTATCCGGTTCTGCCACCCGGCAGTGGATGCGACTGGTGCAAGAACATGCTCGAAAAAAAGAAAACTGCCTCCCGGCCTCAATATGCGGTGAACCTCCGCAAGTGCGGCAAACGGATCATAAACAGAGCATAGCACCAGGAAGCTGACAACCGTATCAGCACCCCGGTTTTCAACCGGCATGTTTTCCGCCTCCGCCCTGACAGACTGCGCGTAAAACCCGGGGCGTTTTCGCTCCCTTATCTTTTTTTCAGCCCTGCCCACCATAACCGGCGACGGGTCTGCGGCAAGGTAGGAAACAACAGATTCCGGCAGGTACTCAATATTCTGGCCCGCACCTGCACCGATTTCCACCACCCGGCCGCTGGCCCGGCTCAAAAGCCGGCTGCGTATTTTCCCCAATCCCCTGGTTGCCAGTACTTCCATATACGGGAAAACCCATCTTCCGTACCACCCCCGGTAAGGCGGCTTTTTACCTTTTGCGCCGCAAATTATTCCATTTTTTATAAACAATAAACCCAACCTTCCTTAAACCTGAAGCTGATTAAAAAACCAGATGGAATTCTCTTTGCCCATCCTCTTGAATTTCTAAGTCATTTGTGTAAAATCCCGGGCTGGCTCAAGCAGGCAGGTATCCCTGTCTGCCCGTGTGCGCCGGATTACGAAACCGAAACGGTCTGCATCCAGGCACATGTGAAAATCGATTTCAGGCGAATCAGTATCCTCCGGATCAAAAAACCGAACAGCCGAGGGGGCGGTCCTTAATTTTTGCGCAACAGAGTCAGGCCCCGGAGGCTGTCCCAAAAGAAGCTGTCTTATATAATTTGCGCAAAGGGTGTCTTCTGCCGCCTCTGTTTTTCCTTCAAAGCCCGCGCAGACCAGAAATACGCATGGAGGGGAAAGACTTTTTATGAATCCGGCAACAGCACCTGCGTTTACAAAGCTGCCCGTGATGACTGTCTCTGCGCGACGGGCAGCAAGAAGCGCCTTTGTGCCCGCATGGGTGGTGTGAACCAGGGTTTTGCCTGAAAGGTCTTTTTCCGCGATTTCCGAAGGGGAGTTGCCGAAATCAAAGTCAGGGGGTTTTTTTGCATGTCGCTCACCCATGAGAAGGTAATGCGGGTTTTGCTTTTTAAGCTCCCTTGCGGTATCAAGGCTTTCAGAAGCAATGATCTTTTGCGCTCCGCGGTCAAATGCGTAACAGGCAGCTGAAAAGGCACGGAACACGTCTATTATAACAGCAAGGCCGCGGCTTTCTGCCGCTCCCCGGGCGTAGTTCACTATCCGTATGTCCACTTTCAGCTCTCCTGCAGATAGTAGTGGCGAACCGGGTTCAGTTCCCCGTCAAGTTCGTATACAAGCGGGATGCCTGTCGGGATCTCCAGGCCGGGAATATCGTCGTCTGATATGCCGTCCAGGTGCTTGACCAGCCCTCGCAGACTGTTTCCGTGGGCGGCAATGATCACGCGGCGGCCCTGTTTTACAACCGGCGAGATGGTTTCGTGCCAGTAGGGCATGAAACGCCCGATGGTTTCCTTCAGGCTTTCGGCACGCGGGATCTGATCTTCTGAAAGCCCGGCATATCTGGGATCACTGCCCGGCCAGCGCTCGTCTGTCCTTTCAATTTCAGGAGGCCTGACCGCGTAGCTTCTCCGCCAGATATGCACCTGGTCATCTCCGTATTCCGCTGCCGTCTCAGCCTTGTTCCGGCCCTGGAGGGCCCCGTACATGCGTTCATTCAAGCGCCAGCAACGGTGCACGGGAATCCACATCCTGTCGGTCTCATCCATTACAATCCACAAAGTCCGGATGGCTCGCTTTAAAACGGAAGTAAACGCAACGTCAAAATCAAGACCGTTTTTCCGAAGTGCCTTTGCAGCAGCAAGCGCCTCTTGTTTTCCTTTTTCAGTCAAATCCACGTCTGTCCAGCCCGTAAACCTGTTGTCCCGGTTCCAGACACTTTCCCCGTGTCTTATAAGAACGAGTTTATGCATGGCTTCACCTCAGTCTTAAATAATAATAACGCTTTCAGCATTCACCCTTTTTTATGGCCGCTTCCCCAGGCTCGATATGAACCTCGGCATCAATCACGTCCGGACCATCGCTGAGCAGCAGTTTTTTCACCTGCTCGGCAACCCTGTGACCCTCGGACACGGTCATTTGACTGTCCACAACCACGTGGAGATCCACGCAAAGACGATTTCCGGAATACCTGGTGCGGATATTGTGTGCCTGCCGTACAGAAGGATGATTGCTTACCATCTGCTCTATCTGCTCACAAACCTCACGGGGGGCTCCCTTGTCCACCAGTTCCCTGAAACCGGAAGCGATGATCCCTATGGCTGCATAACATATAAGGATAGCCACGAAAAAAGCGGCCACGTGATCAAGCAGATGGAGCTCCGGGTTCAGGTAGGCAGCACCCACCGCCACGAGAACCGGTATGGAGCTGAACGCATCCATGCGGTGATGCCAAGCGTTTGCGGAAAGGGAAAGGCTGTTTGCCTTGCTGCCTGCCCTGCGGGTCCACTGGTACAATGATTCCTTTAAAACAATAGATGCCGCTGCAGCGGCAAAGGCGATCATTTTGGGGTGTTGTTCATGGGGCTCGTACACCCTGGTAACAGCGTCCCATCCTATGCCGGCGCCTGCCAGAAAAAGCATCCCGCCGATAAATATTGAAACCGTGGTTTCCAGGCGCTTGTGGCCGTAGGGGTGCGAATCGTCGGCCGGGCGTGACCAGAAATACGACCCCAGGATTACGGCAACGTCGGTTATCGTGTCTGTGATGCTGTGAATTCCGTCCGCCACAACTGCCTGGCTGTGGCCCAGCAGTCCGGCAGTCACTTTAAAGGCAGCAAGCACAAGATTGACTGCAAGCCCCCACCATGTAACCCTGCGGACCAGGTACTCGGACTCTTCATTTCCTGTTTTTTTCATCTGGCGGCTTTTTATTTTTTTTGCGCTCTTCAACCTGCCTTAGCCATTTAGCCTGCTGCCTCTGGTATTGGTCTTCGCTCTGGTGCCAGCCTGAATAATCTGTCTCCGAGGAAGCCGGTTTTCTGCCCGGCATCTGCCTGAAAAAACGGATCAGTTTCGCGATCCGGTTTTCTTCACTGCTTTTTTGATCCTTTGTCATTTTTTTCAGTACGGCCTGTTTAAAAATATTTTAAGCCGGCTCCGTGAATTTTCGGGTAAATTGATCCACCACACGCATTAGGGAATCATCTAAAAACGACAACGCCTTTCGGGCAATCTGCTGTGGCAGCCCGTAATAAGCCTCTGCGATTCCCCCTGCAATCGCGGCCATGGTGTCTGCATCCCCTCCCAGGGATATGGCGTTGCGCACCGTATCCTCCCAGTCCCCGCCCTCCAGAAACGCAATAATGGACTGGGGCACCGAACCCTGGCAGGATACGTCAAACCGGTAGGTTTTCCGGATATCAGCCAGTGACTGCTCCAGATTGTAGAAAAACCGCCCGGAAATAAAATCTCGGATTTCCTGTTTATCCGTCCCTATTTTTGCCAAAAACACCGCGCCTGCCGTCGCCTGGGCCCCCTTTATGCCCTCCGGGTGGTTGTGGGTGACAGCAGCGCTTTTTTCAGCCTCTGCCAGCACGGTTTCAAGATCGTCAAATGCGAACCCCACCGGGCTTACCCGCATTGCCGAGCCGTTTCCGAAACTGTAGTAGGGCTGCCTGGAACTAAGCATGGCCCACTGCATAAACGAGCCGCCGAACCCTGCATGCGGATACCGGTCAAAATACTCGTGGAACTTGTCGGTGTAGTTCGCACCTGTCATTATGGCATCCGCAACTGCCGCGGTGAGCACGGTGTCGTCGGTAAAGCAGCACCCACGGGAAAAAAGGGGGAAATCCTTTGTCTTGACAGGCCTGGCCTCGTAAACAGAGCCGATTATATCTCCCGCAATGGCCCCGAGCATAACAGTCACCTCCTGTGAATAAAAATACCAGCATATCTTCAGGGTGTCAAAATTCTGTATTGCGGC
>JBKHES010000128.1:0-5688 GCA_046540695.1 Desulfobacterales bacterium | reverse complement strand
GATCCATTATAGCATCATGGCGACTTTTTCTCAATAAAGATGCACATTCAGCAGCCAAGACCAGGCGAAACTAAAAGAGGCTAATAATTTTCTGATCCTTTGGCTCAAACAGGATAATAGGGATCGCCTGTCTATTTTGGGCTGGATCAGGCATGGAAACAAATGGTAATATGTCAGTGCCTGCCGCCCGCGCAACAACTATAACCTGTTCAGAGGATTGAAAAAGGAGAAATGACATGCCATGAAACATATAGTACTGTTAATATTAATGATACCCGGATTAGCACATGCCGGGGTGGACCTGGTAAGTGTTGATAAGTCAGAACGCAAAATGTATTTGATGGAGAACGGAAAAATAATCAGGGAATATGACGTCGCCCTGGGTCAAAACCCCAGGGGCCACAAGCAGCAGCACGGAGACAACAAAACCCCTGAGGGAGTATACACACTGGGCGACAAAAAAGAGGATTCATCCTTTTATCGCGCAATGCATATCAGCTATCCCAATGAAGCCGACACAATGAATGCCGAAAAAAAAGGGGTTTCTCCCGGAGGTTTTATTATGGTGCACGGCCTGCCGAATAACATGGAGTGGTTTGCGCCTTTAAACAAGGAAATTAACTGGACAAACGGCTGTATTGCCCTTACAAACAAGGAAATGGACGAGTTCATGGAACTAGTTGAAAAAGGTACGAAAATAAAAATAGAATGGTGAACTGCCCTGCACTTCTTTCCGCCCTTCTTTCCGCCCTGTTTGACTTTCCTCAGTCAGGCTATTAAAATAATAAAAATGAATAAGCTACTAACATCATTGGCCGGGGGCCTGCTTGCCGTCCTGGCCGGGGCCGTTTTTTTATCCGCCGGCTGCGACCAGCAGGAGTCGGCACGGAAAATAGACCTGAGCCAGCGAACCCAGATCAGCCCCCGCAAGGAGATAGATTCCCTGACTTACGCCTGCCTGCCGCAGTATTCGCACAGAGTGTCGTTTTCCAGGCATCACCTGCTAATCGAGTATATCCATGAAAAGACAGGGCTGTCCATACGCCAGGTCTTTCCGGATACGTTTGAAGATCATGTTCAAATGGTCGGGGCAGGCGAGATAAATTTCTCCTTTTCCAACCCTCTTGTCTATGCACGCATTGCAGATTTGCACCAGGCAAAGGCTTTTGCGCGGATTGTTGAGAAAAACGGCACTTCCGGCTTCAGGGGGCAGATTATATGCCGGGCGGACAACAAGGCGATTAAAAACATAGAAGACTGCAAAAACAAAAGTTGGATGGCTGTAGACCCTTCTTCCGCCGCCGGATACCTGTTTGCCCTGGACCATTTTCTAAGACACGGCATTTCGGCAAACGACTTCAAGGAAATCTCCTTTGCCCGGGGGCCGGCCGGAAAACAGGAAAAAGTCGTCCAGGCAGTCTATCTGGGGCAATCCGACATCGGTTCCATAAGAGAAGGAACCCTTGAGCTCATGGAGGACCGGATTGACCCGGCGGCGATACGGGTCCTTGACACCACCCGGAAGTTCCCGAGCTGGGTTTTCGCAGCCGCAAAAGACCTGGATCAGGATCGGATCAAAAAGGTCAAGCAGGCCCTTGTTGAACTTGATCCTGAAAAACCTGAGCACCGCAGGATACTTGAGCAGGCCCGCTTCAAGAAGATCATACCCGCCCGGGACAGCGACTTTGATCCCATAAGAAGCCTCAAAAGCAAGATAGAAGGAAAACTGCATGATTAGGAAGCCTTCATACATACAAAGGCTGAAAATAAAAACAAAGCTGCGCCTTGGGCTGTCAGCAGTAATACTTTGCCTGGGACTCATCCTGGGATCGATAGGGGCCCATGTGGCCTCAAACGAGCTTATAAGGGAAAACCGAGAACGCGGCAGGGTGACGGCCTCAAATCTTGCCTACAAGTCAGAAGAACCCCTGCTGGCCATGGATTTTCTTCGCCTGAAAAACCTGGTCGACGAGATGAAGGAGGCCAATTCGGATCTTGCCTATGCGTTTGTCCTGGACCGGACAGGCAGTGTACTTGTGCATACATTCGAGGGCGGCTTTCCCGCGCAGCTGCTGGAGATTTATAACGGCGGCGGTACGCAAGAAAGATTTAAGAGCAGGCTTCTTTCCACTGAAAAGGGGAAAATACTTGATCTTGCCAGGCGGGTAACACTCGAGGACAGGGAGCTTGGCACTGTGCGGATCGGAATGCAAAGGCACAGGCTTGAAAGCATGATAACCCGGATGAGCCTATGGATTGCAGGTTTGACTGCAGGAGCAACCATTGCAGCCCTTGTGGTGGCTTCATGGTTTTCCGCAAAATTCACTCACAGGATAAGAACCCTCACTGATTCAGCCAATGAAGTAATCAGGGGCAACCTGGGGGTTCATTCCGCAGTTGTTCCCAGAAGGCAGTGCTGGGAAATCAACAAATGCAATGCCTCGTCGTGTCCCGCCTACGGCGATACCCGCCGCAGGTGCTGGTATATTACCGGCACCCTGTGCCCATCCCATCACCTGGACCCGGCACAGAATCAACAGGACCGGCAGGGCGGTTTCAGCTGCCTGAACTGTCCGGTGTACCAGCAGAATTCAGGCGATGAAATCCAGGAGCTGGCAGAAGCTTTTGATTATATGGCAATGACCCTGGAAAAACGCAAGGAGCAGACCAGGCAGGCTGAAAGAGAGCTTTCCAGGCAAAAGGAAGTACTGCGCACAACCCTTGACGTAACACCCGACATGGTTGCCCTGCAGGACGAAAATCTCACCTATCAGGCAGTAAACAAGGCTTTCTGCTCGTATTTCAGGCTCAGTGAATCCGAAATCCTTGGCAGGACTGATTTTGACATTTTCACCGAGTCCCAGGCTGACCAGAACTATCATGAGGACATGCAGATATTAAAGACAGGAAGGCCGCTTTCCAAGGAAATCAGCGTCACCCAGGGGGAAACGGTTATATGGTTTCATGTTCTCAAGGTCCCTGTGTATACAGAGGGAAAAATTTCCGGACTTCTGCTCGCCGCAAGGGATATCAGCGTTATCAAGCAGTACCAGGAGCGCCTTGTGCAGTCTCAGAAAATGGAGGACCTTGGCCGCCTGTCCGGAGGTATAGCCCATGAAATAAACACGCCCCTGGGTATCATACTCGGATACGTACAAATGCTGCTCGAGGATGTAGACCCTGACAGCCGGATGGCCGAGGATTTGCGGACTGTTGAAAAACAGACCAGGATCTGCAGCAATATTGTATCAGACCTGCTTGGCTTTTCCAGGCAGAGCCAGACCACCCGCAGCGAGGTGGACATCAATGAGTCAATCCAGGAGGTTATCTCTTTAGTTGAGCATACATTCAGCTTAAACAGGGTGAAGATCCTGCACGAATTTGACCCTAATATCCCGGAAATAGAGGGAGACAAGGACAAGTTAAAGCAGGTCTGGCTCAATCTTTTAAACAATGCATTTGACGCGATAGAACAAGACGGCTGCATACGTTTCACAACAAAGCTGTGCGCCCACAGAAGGAGGGTGGCGATAACCCTTACAGACACCGGACCGGGTATAAAACAGGAAATTCTAAACAGGATTTTTGATCCATTTTTTTCCACCAAACCCGTCGGGAAAGGAACAGGCCTGGGTTTGTCAGTGACATTCGGGATTATCAAGGACCACGGAGGAAGAATCAACGTCTTGAGCCCCGCTCCCAAGGAATATGTGCAGGATATGTCTTATGAGGGCCTGCCGCCGGGGCCGGGTACCGTCTTTCTTGTGGAACTGCCGCTCTGGCACATGAAACTGCCCGAGGAAGAATGCGAGGAACTGGGGCTGCCCCTGTCAGCCGGGGAAACATAACCCTATTTATGGAGGCGGTAAGATGAGCGATATAATGGTCCTAGACGATGTAGAGGACGCGGGAGCTATGATAAAGCGGATCCTTGAAAGAAAGGGCCATTCAGTGGCCGTATTCACGGAAGAGCAGGATGCCATAGACCACGTTAAAAAGCATAAGGCAGACATTGCAATTCTGGATATCAAGCTTAAAAAAATGAGCGGCGTGGAGGTTTTAAAACAGATAAGGCAGGCGCGGCCTGAAATAGAAGTACTGATGCTCACCGGGTATCCCACGCTTGAAACTGCAAGGGAGGCCATGAGCCACGGGGCCAGGGAATACCTGGTAAAGCCCATAGACAAAAACGAGCTTGAAGAAAAAATCAAGGTTATAATTGAAAACCGGAGTTCAGCCTGATGCCTGGCAGTTGCGTGGAGTCAGCAGCAGGGCAGCACCCCATAAGCCGCTGGCAGCAGCTTTGCTGCCAGGCCAAGCATATCAAGGCTCGGCATTGTTCTGGGCAAAACTGTTCTGCTTGATATGCGGCTTGAAACCCCTCAGCAGGTGGGATCGCTTGCAGAAAAAATCACAGGGGAAGTAAATGGTTTTTTCCCTGTTTAAGAAAAAAACGACAACGCCTACCCCATGACCTGGGTTACGCCGCAGCTGGCCGTGGGACCCGCCCCCATGTCAGTTGCCGTACTCGACAGCATAAAAAAACAGGGAATAAAGGCAATAATGAACCTGTGCATGGAACTCGGGGAACTGGCACAGCTGGAATTTGACCAGGTAAAAAATCTGCTGGCGAAAACAGAGGCTGACGTTCCTCAGGAAGCTGCCCGCTGCGGGAAACATCACACAGAATGCTGCGTGGGGCCGGTGAGGCTTTCGCTTGCAGAGGCGATTTACCTGCAGTTTTCATTAAACAGTGAATTAGGACGCGAGTTAAGGCAGGAAGCAATCAGCCGGGCCCTGCAGACAGGGGCTCCTGACTGCCCTATTGTCAGGGACGGCTGCTGCCTGCTCTATGAGTTCAGGCCTGCTGCCTGCCGGGCATTTGACCGCCCGGGGGCAGAAACAGGTGTGCCCGGACAACAGGCCGAGGCTTTGCAGACCCTTTCAGACGAGATACTCGAAATCTTCCTGGAAGCAAAAACCAAGCATTCCGCCCCTGAATTCCAACTGTCAGACGTGGTTTCCGGAAAATTCGTACAAAGATTTTTCCATCTACTTCCAAACCGCAAATAAGCCGGTTAAGACAGGGTCATCGAAGGCGGCCTTCCGGCGTTCCCGGGTTGACACGACTAAAGAATGCTGCAATATATTTATCTTACACTGGCAGATGGCATATTTACAGGCAATCTTGAGAAAAACAGGACGAAGATGCACCGGGACCGCAGCCGACAAAAAGAAAAGCACATCCGCTTCCAGATCGCGGGATGGCTTCTTTTTATACTCTGTGCAGTCCTTTTTGCCGCCTCGGGCCTGAAAAACCGCGATATGCTGACATTCGCCGGCAGCATCGTTTTTCTGGGCGCCTGCATTGTTTTTCTGATTCCTCTGCTCGCAACACAAAAAGGCTGCAAATGGCCCGGATCCGGCGAATAACCTTAATTTTCCAATTCCAGGCTGAAAGGATTTTTTGATGATGACCGAAAATCCTCCCACTCAGTTCGCCCCGGCCCGAAAAAGCGACCAGGAAACGGTCGCGCGCCAGAAGGCCGTTATACTCGACTATCTCGGCCCCCTCAGATCGCTTTACGATGCGGTCGTCTCTGAAATTATCCTTATAGTCAATCAAAACAGGCAGATATCTCAAGGGCATCATATTTCTGCATACCTCACCGGAGCACGGAACCACAT
>JBKHES010000127.1:0-5818 GCA_046540695.1 Desulfobacterales bacterium | reverse complement strand
CCCTTCATATCAGGAGCGGAAGCTTTTTTACGCGCAAAAAAAGATTGATGCTCTCTTAAAAAGCTTCTCACACAGCCCTGTGTTTTTGCGGGAAGGAAGCCCTGTGGTCGGGATCAGTTTTTTCGCTCCTGACCGCAGGAGCGCTCAATGTCGCTTCAAAAACCAATCCCGACCTTGGACTTCCTTGGACTTGTTCCCACAGGGCCGAGGCCAGGGACCGAGTTATAACAGTAACTTTTTTTGAAGTCTGATTTTAGATGGTGCCATCAAAATTAAAACCTGAACTTGATTCCGCCGTAGGCAGTGGTGTCTGATTCGTCCCAATCCACCGGATCGTCGAATTCCACATCAATGTATCTGAAATTCAGCATAACAGCGGCATTTTCAATGACCCACCACTCCACCCCGCCAGTGATTTCTATGTACTCATCAGTGTCGTCAAAGCAGAGAGGAGAAGGGCCGAAGTTCAGGGTTGCATGCAGCACCACGGGTATATATCTTGAGATATAGGCAGAAGAAAGGTCGTATTCGCCTTTGAGCATGAATGCTGCGGCCCTGAGGTCGCTGTCTCTTCCCGGCCGTTCGAATTCGCCAATCACACCCCGCAATCCCAGCCTTCCGGTCAGACCGGGTGTCATTACCGTATCCCCGATGGTCAGCGAGCCTCCGAGCATTTTGTATTCGTCATCATCGTAGAGGGCATTGACATCAACGCGCATCTCTCCGGGATTGGCTTCAAACTCAGTTCCCCAGAGGACCTCAACTGCCGAACCGTTGACCTGAAGGCCCAGATCGGAACTCTGCTGGGCGAAGGCTGCTGCAGGAAGTATCAGCAATACTGTCAAAGCCGTTATAACCAGGCGGAAAACACATTTCATGGCATGACTCCTTTTTTAAGCGCGCTTGTTTACGGTTCGGTAAAGTGGTGGCTGCCGGTGCAGGACACGCCCTTTGCAAGCAGGGTTTGGATCCGTTCGAGCAGGCCGCACCTGTCCGAGCATTGAGGAAGCTCGCCGCGACTGCTGCACTCCCGGCAGGGACTTTTTTCCAGATACCCTATTTCAAAATCAAATACATCTCTTATTATATACATTTCAAAAACCAGTCCTTGCCTGAATTGTTTAAATCTGTCATCAGACCGTGAACAATTTTCCCGCAGTTTTACTTTTCAACCCCGACGGGTCTGAAGTTTCTTGCTCTATTAATTTCATATCATTGCGCAGGACGGCTATCAAGGGAAAAACAAAGCCGAAAGTCCCTGCACTATCAGTATTTGGAGACAAAAGGGACTTGACACAGTCTATATAACTGATTCATTATAAAATTTTATATTTTTGTATTGTAGGGTGCTTAAACAGCCCGCGATAATCAGAAAACACCCGGGTATTATGGGAGATCTAAGAACATGGACCTTGTTAAAGCTTTTTCGCGCCGCTGCCTTTTCTGGCTTCTTGCACTTAATCTGATTTTGTTTGCCGTAGTCTGCGGCGTGCATTATTCCGCCTTTCCAGCCTGGATACAGGATTTCTGGGAGACGCGCATTAACATCGGTTTTGTTTTTTCAGCCGCAGCCTTGTTTGTTTTTATTGCCCTGCTGCAGTGGGCTGTGCTCCGGGGCACGCTGAAAGGGCTTTTTAAAAGACACCTGGCGGCAGAGGAGGCCGCTGCCGGTAAATCCTTTGCAGCCGGGAAAAAAGAAGCCGTACGCCAGGAGACAGGGCCGTCGCCCAAAGAAATTGAAAAACAGAATCAGCGCTATTATCTTCACCTTGTTTCCGTGCTCCAGCGCCAGGGCCGGCTGCTGGATTTCTTAGAGGAAGATCTTGGCGCCTACAGCGACGCACAAATCGGGGCTGCGGTAAGAAGCGTCCATGAGAACTGTTCAAAAACCCTGGAAAAATACCTGGCCCCCCGGGGGGTGATGGACAAGGCTGAGGGCTCTGAGGTGACGGTTGATTCTGATTTTGATCCTTCGAAAATAAAGCTAACCGGAAATGTTACCGGAGAGCCCCCTTTTAATGGCGTGGTCAGGCATCCCGGATGGAGGGCGGCTAAACTCGAACTGCCCGTTTTATCCGACAGCGGCGACCCACTTGTTATAGCGCCTGCTGAAGTAGAGGTTAAATGACTGTTGTTAATTAAGATTTAAATCCTCCACCTGTGGCGGAGGATCCTGGTTTGAAAGATTTCAGGTGAAGGCTTTGAGTGATCCTGCATACATAATTGGAATAGACCTTGGAACCACCAATTCGGCGGTTTCATATGTGGATCTGAGTTCCGGTCCCGAAGACTCACGGGGCATAAGGCTTTTTGAGATTCCCCAGCTTACCGCACCCGGCGAGGTCCAGCAAATGGCGGTTCTTCCGTCTTTTTGCTACCTCCCGGGTAAATACGACGTGGATCCGGATTCACTTGGGCTGCCCTGGAATGAAAAACAGGCTCCTTCCTGTTTTGTGGGAACTTTTGCCAGGGATCACGGCTCTAAGGTTCCCGCCAGGCTGGTGTCCTCTGCCAAGAGCTGGCTCTGCCACGGCAGGGTGGACCGGCATGCGCGTATTCTCCCCTGGGGTTCAGGCGATGAGATGCCGGGTATTTCGCCTGTGGAAGCCACCGCTCAATACCTTGCCCACATACGAAACGCCTGGAACCATTTACAGTCTGATGAAGACTTTTACATTGAAAATCAGTATGTTATTATTACAGTTCCCGCCTCGTTTGATGAGGTGGCCCGGGACCTGACCCTGGAGGCAGCAAAAAAGGCCGGACTGGGGGAGGTCATTTTGCTGGAGGAACCGCTTGCAGCTTTTTACAGCTGGCTGATCAGGCATGAACACGACTGGCGGGACCATATACGGCCAGGCGAACTTGTTCTGGTCTGCGACGTGGGAGGCGGCACCACTGATTTCACCCTGATTACCCTGCGCGAAACAGAGGGTACTCCGAGGTTTGAAAGGATCGCCGTCGGGGATCACCTGATCCTGGGAGGAGACAACATAGACCAGGCAATTGCCAGGCACGTGGAAAAACAGTTCGGCCCGGCAGCCAACCTCACCGCGGACAGGTACAAGACGCTTTGCCATTTGTGCCGCCAGGCAAAGGAAAACATCCTGAACCAGGGACAGGACCGTGAAACCATTACAATGATGGGAGAGGGAAGCAGGCTGATCGGCGGGACCCTGACTGCTGAAATAGACAGGCAGACCCTGGAACAGATAGTGCTTGAGGAATTTTTTCCGCTTGTCGAAAGGCAGGAGCCTGGTCCGGGTGAAGCGCAGTCAGCCGGAGTCACAGAATTCGGGCTTCCTTATGAACCGGATTCCGCAATTACCCGTCATATTGGAAAGTTTCTGGAAAGAAACAGCAGGGAGACTGAGAATTTCCTTGGTCCGAGAAGCCCCTTTCCCGACCTTGTCCTGTTCAACGGCGGAAGCCTCAAGGCAAAGGTTGTGCAGGACCGCATAAGGCAGGCCACACGGCGGTGGTTTGGAAAAACAGATGAAAACCGCCCGCGTGTGCTTGAAAACAAAAACCTCGACATTGCAGTGGCTCTGGGGGCCTCCTATTACGGGCTGGCAAAAATCGGCAGAGGCGTTGGCGTGGGCAGCGGCAGTCCGCGAGCCTATTACCTGGGCATTGAAAGCCCCGGCAGCAGCCGGGAAAATCAGCAGGCTGTCTGTGTTGTGGAAAGGGGTGCTGACGAGGGAACACGCATCGCTCTTTCCGAGCGCAAATTCGAGGTTCTGGCAAACAGGCCGGTAACCTTTGACCTTTTCAGCTCAAGCTACCGCTCAGGCGACAGGACAGGCGACTTGGTGGATGTGGATGAGAGCATGACCCGTCTTCCCCCCATAAAAACGGTAATACAGTTCGGAAGAAAGGGTGTGCAGGCGGCCATTCCCGTTCAGATTGAGGCGGAATATACGGAAACCGGCGTTCTTGCGCTCTGGTGCAGATCCCTTTCAACAGACCACAGATGGCAGCTAAGGTTCCAGCTGCGGCAGATACAGCAGTCGGCCGGGGTAAGCGAAACAGAGGTGTTTGATTCCGCAGTGGTAAACGAGGCTGTATCCGCTGTAGACAAAGCGTTTAAGGCTGATTCGGCTGAAACTGAACTTTCTGGTCTTGTAAAAACCATTTCCGATATTGTGGGCCGGTCAAGGGATGACTGGCCTCTTTCCGTGTTGAGAAGCATGGCCGATACCCTGCTTGAGCGCGCGGCAAACCGCAGACACACCCCATATCACGAGGTGAGGTGGCTCAATCTTACCGGTTTTTGTCTTCGCCCGGGATTCGGGGACGGATTCGACAATACCCGCATAAAGCGACTATGGAAGATATATAAGACAGGGGTGATTTTCAAAAAGGACCAGCAGGCGGCAAATGAATGGTGGATCCTGTGGCGGCGCGTGGCAGGCGGTCTGACAGCGGGGCAGCAGAAACAGTTTGCTCAGGATACAAGGCATCTGTTGATGCCGAAAAAAGGAAGCAAGGTAAAGATACCTCCGCAGCAGCGCCTGGAAATGTGGATGGCCCTGGCTAACATGGAAAGGCTTTCTGCAGGAGAAAAGGCTGACTGGGGAGACGCGCTGGTATCCGCAATAACTCCGAAAAAATCCAGGCCGCAGCAGTTCTGGGCCCTGTCAAGAATTGGCGCAAGGGAGCCTCTGTACGGGCCCGTGGACCGGGTTGTTTCCCCTGAAAAGGCGTCCAGGTGGGCCGAGGCGCTCATGGAGCCGGACTGGAAAAATCCGGCTGCCGCTGCTGCTGCTCTTGCCAGGATCGGCAGAAAAACCGGTGATCGATCAAGGGATCTTGATGAAAACCTGCTTTCAAGGATAATTGAATGGATGGAGACCCGGGGCATGGAAAAGGAAACCAGGGTGTTAAAGACTGTTGTACCCGTGGAAAGAGACGAGGAATCAGCCATGTTCGGAGAATCACTTCCTGCCGGGCTGATACTGCATGAATAAATCAGCTTTTTTAATAAATATGCAAACGCTTGCCGCTGGATCAAAAAAATGCGTCCGTTTCCCTGGCTGATAGCCCACAGGGGGGCAAGGGCAAAGGCCCCGGAAAACGTGGAAGCCGCATTCGACCTTGCATTTTCTCTTTGCGCCGACGGCATAGAACTGGACGTTCAGATGACTGCCGACGGGGTTGCCGTGGTTTTTCACGATGACACCCTGCGGCGGATAACAGGCAGAAGGGGCGCTGTTGCGGACAGTAAAATAGCCGAGCTCCTGGAACTCGATTTCGGCAGGTGGTATTCAGAGGATTTTTGCGGACAGAAAATAATGACCCTGGAATCGGTTTTAAAGCGCTATGCCGGCAGGGGAGTTCTTATGATAGAGCTTAAATCAGCCTCAGGCTCCAGGGATCCTGATAAATACAAAGAGCGTCTTTGCACGGAGGTCACGCGCCAGATCCGCCTTCACGCGGCTGGCCAGATGCATGACGAGATATACGTTCTCGGATTTGATGCAAAAATGATTGCAGAATGCCGCGTCCTTGCACCGGAGCTCAATTATATATTAAATACTAAGAAGCCGCCTTCTCCCCGGATCTTAAAGACTGCGGAAAGCAAAAACCTCCGGGGTTACTGTGTGCCGAGGCGAAAACTTACAGGAAAATTTGCCGGGCTGTGCCGCCGCATGGGACTTTTTGTGGCGGTTTATTCCTGCAATACCCCGGGGCAGGTTTTTTCAGCACTTGAAAAAGGGGCTGACGTTATCATGACTGATGACCCCGGGCGGGTGGCAAAGGAATTTGAACAGCATGTTTTGTCTTGCCAAAAGCAGCGTTTTACGGAAAAATGAAT
>JBKHES010000126.1:0-5833 GCA_046540695.1 Desulfobacterales bacterium | reverse complement strand
AGCATAAAGTTTGCCCGGTTTTTCTGCTAACCTGTTTTTCTGCCAACCATAGGTTGGATCATAGCTTAACGGGCTGCGCCCGCAAATCAGGCCCGCCGAATTTTTCTTTTATGCACAAGGCTAAGGAGTCACCGAACGCATGAAATATCCAGGGGATCTTGTCACTACGGGTGGGGGTTGGAAATGAAAATGGGGGTTGGAAAATAAGAAAACCGAAAGTTTTTCTCCGCGGGGCGCCCCGCGGAGAAAAACCCTTTTTATCCCTTGATCTCCCACTCGTGCCCGGCGGTGTCTTCGACTTCCTCCCAGCCGGTAAACATTGACTTTATATGCGCAAACACGGTGGGGCCCGTGGTTGTCATGTAAACATGAACAATAAGAAAAGTAAGCATTGCAAATCCGCCCGCTGTATGCAGAAGCGCAACCGGTGTCAAAGCCCATTCCAGGCCAAGCGAAGGCCATGCGTTGTAATAGTAATACAGGTAGCCGGTTATGAGCTGAAAAGGCACGAGAAAAGTAACTATGCCCAGATATGTAAGCCGCTGCAGGGGATTGTGCTTGGCGCGGACGGTTTTTGGAACAGGGTGTGGCTCTCCTGCAAAAATTCCGTACATGTAAAACCGCATAACTGCAAACAGCTTTTTAAATGTGGGTATGTACTGCTTCCACTCCTCGGTTACAGCCATCCAGAAAATTATAAAAACATAGAGCACCAGCCATGACCATGCACAGAAATTGTGCACGGTAAATGCGGTTTCAAAACCCAGCAGGGTCCAGGAGCCGTGGATTTCGAATCCCGTGACAATCAGCGCAAGGATCAAAAGGCCCTGAACCCAGTGCCAGAAGCGCTCAAACCGTGTATAAAGATATATTTTGCTTTCTTTTTCCATTTCAGATCTCCTGTCCTGGTTATTTTCTTTTCCTGCCGATTGCCTTTCGCATTACCCCGTGGATCAGCACGCCTGCCAGGGAGCCCAGCACAGCCAGCCAACCAAGGCTGTCAAGCAGGCTGAACTGATCCCGCCCAGTCCGGGGGGTAAAAAGTCTTTCCACCGAAATCCTTGGGCTCTTTTACCGGTCTGCCTGCGCCCGCAGGGAATTTTTTATACGTTCCGGTCTGCTCGTGGCAGACCAGGCAGTCTATGTTTTCATGCTCCGTTAAATCAAAAGAATCGTCTTCCCAGCCGTATCCTGCATGACATGATGTGCAACGAGCCTCGTTGCCGCGGGTGTTGACTCAGAAGTTGTTGATAGTAAGGCCGTCCTTGCCCATTTTCCCGGAAGGGTCGGCAGGGCATTTCCAGGTCCAGTGAATGGTTTCACTGACCTGCTCGCCCGCGTCGTTGTGGCACGAAAGACAGGCTTCGGTAACCTCCGGGCCGGACTGGAAATCCTGCTGGAGCTTTTTGCCGAATGCTGGATTTCTCCGGGTGACCGGGAAAACATGAAAGTGTTAAAAACATTAACCACCGCTCCATTAACATGTGTTAACAGGTTAACACTGGAGGTTTTATATTGCCCGCCCATCTAACTTTATAGTAACCTTGCAGCAAAATAGTGCGAACAATGAAAACTTATAATTTTACGGGCAGCATGAATTTATGATCATTGATACGCATGTTCATATGTGTGACGGCATCTTTGATGAGGACCGCGGCGAGGTAATCCGGCGGGCGGCTGCCGCGGGGGTAAGACGAATGATAGCCGTTGGCGAGACACTTGAGGATGCGCGGCGCAATCTGGACCTGGCTGAAAGGCACCCTGAGCTTGCTGCTGCAGCAGGGCTTTACCCTGTTGGTGCAGACATGCATGCAGCCGGACAAATGCATGAATTCATAAGAAAAAACAGAAACCGCCTGGCGGCCATCGGCGAGGTGGGCCTTGATTTCCGCATGGCCCGTGATGACGAGGAAAAGCTGAGGCAGAAGGAAATACTTGAAGGTTTTGCAGCTCTCTCCCTGGAGCTTGATCTTCCCTTAAATGTACACTCAAGGTCTGCGGGACGACATGCCGTGGAACTTCTTCTGCAGGCAGGGGCCAAAAGGGTCCATCTCCACGCGTTTGACGGAAAGGCCGGCGCTGCAATGCCTGCCGCAGATGCCGGGTTTTTCTTCTCCATCCCGCCTTCGGTTGTCAGATCCAGGCAAAAACAAAAGCTCGTCGCCAGGCTGCCCTTGTCCTGCCTTCTTTTGGAAACAGACAGCCCTGTGCTGGGCCCTGACCCTGAAAAAAGAAACGAGCCTGCCAACTGCACAGTCGCCCTGGAGGCCGTGGCCGGGCTTAAAAACGTAAGCACTGAACATGCCGCTGAAGTGATATACGAAAACACGCTGCGCCTCTACGGCGACATATGAGCCGTTTTTCAGGCCAGCTTGTATTTTTCCCGGAGTTTTTCAGACAGGCGCTTTACAGCGGCAAATCCTTTTTCAACCGTTTTTTCTACATCCGGGTTTACAAGACAGCACGTGGCAGGCGAAAGCAGACTCTGCGCCAAAAGCTGCTGCCTGTCTACGCCTTTTGCATAAAGCTTTTCCCACATGTCCCCGAGCATGTTTTCCAGGGAATCCTCGGATTCCTTTTCAAAAGGCTCGAAATTGGTTGGAACAAGTCCCCATGAAAGCACGCCTCCCCGCTCCAGAAACCGTCTTACTGCAGATGCATATGAGGCAAATACCTCCGCGTTGGTATATACGTCCAGCGACAGTATGTCTATATCCAGGTTCAGCAGGAAATCCCAGTCAGGATTGCCGCAGAGATGCACACCCCTAGGGCGGTCTATGAGCGAGAAAAACATTTCCATGTCAGCCTTTGCCTGAACGTCGCCGTATCCGGACATGGCTGAAAACAAAAACTGCAGGCCCGGCTCGTCAACATACATGAACGCGTTTTCGTTTTTTTCCTTAAGGCGCTGTAGCTGGACATTTACGCGCCTGGCCATGAACTCGAACATAAAGGGACGCACGGAATCATCAAACAAAATCGGCCGGTCGTTTTCATCAGCCACGTTGAACCCGAAGCTCACAGGCCCTTCCAGCTGTCCGCGAATGGCCGGCTTATCCGCAAGATCCATTTCCAGGAACCTGTGGTAAACCGCGGAATAATCAGTACTAACGTCAAACACCGAGGGGTCATCAAACCGGGACATCACTTCTTCGGCTTCTTCCATGAACCGGTCCATGGAAAAGGAAAGTTTTCTGGCTTCAACATCCAGGACAATGCCGGGGAAGTGTTCCGCCGCCTGGACGTACATGTCTTCATAATAGTTGAGTCGCGGAAGCTGCGGCCAGAAGGGGATATCCAACGACAGGGCCGCATCAAGGGCCCGGTCCACATCCGTATGCGGCATGACCGCCATTGCAGTGGTCAACAGGTTTCCGGGTATCGGCATCTTCAGCATCCTTTCGGGTTTCGACCGGTATAATCGGCAAGCAATAGCTCCAGGGCATCGGGCATTTCCGCGCACAACCGGGCAAACCTTTTCCCGCCGGTACTGTGCTTCTTATAAAAATCAGCACACCTGTCAACAATGTCAATAACTTCGCCGGAATCATAGCACCCGGCAATCGGCTGTGCCAGCCTGGGATGGCGGCCCAGCTTGCCGCCCAGCATGATCCTGTAGGCGCGTCGCGCTGTCCGGATGGTACTGGTGGGACAGGCATCTGCGCATTGTCCGCAGTCCAGGCATTTTGACCTGTCGATTATCGGCCTGCCGGTTTTTTCATCAAGGCTTACTGCTTTTTCCAGGCAGGTTTCCGCGCATGCACCGCACATGGTGCATGCCTCGTCGGTTATCTCGACAACAGCGGCTCCTGTTATGCCGATGTCTCTTATCTGGGGCCTGGAGCAGGCATTGGGGCAGTCTGCGATGGCAACGGAGAACTCGTGGTGAAATTTTAAAGGCCCGTTTACGGTTGCCTTCAAAAATTCAAACAATCCCTTGCCGGCAAGAAGCTCCTCGATCCGGGGGGCAATATCTTCTTCCGGTGCTGCCCGGTTTTCACAGCCCCGGGGTCCGAAGCAGGACTCCACGCGGTAGCCCCTGACCTCTTTTTCCATGTCTTGCAGGTATCCCTTTTTCACTTCGTAAACATCATCGAGCGTCACCCTGTTGCGGCCTTTTTCAGCTACGTGCTCCTCCACCCTTTTTCTGACGCGCTTTCTTATAAAAAACGGGACCTTGCGCATGGCAGCACCCGCATCATCGTCCCACCTCATGCTTCCCCCTTTTCCATATTTAACCTTACACCTTCAACCTTGCAGCATTCTTCTTATTGATCCTTGATTTATGTCAAAAATAATTATATTTCCGGTATAAATACCATTGCAGGAGCCGTTCATGAGCGATGCAGAAAAGATACTGTCACAGTCCATGCTTTTTTCCGGGCTCCCGGCAGAAGATATCAGCGCACTGAAAGACATCGCGGTTGAAAAGCCTGTTGCTGCAGGAGAGCTCATATTTTCCGAGGGCGACCCTGGCGAAGGCTTTTACGTTACACTCGAGGGCCAGATCAAGATCTACAAGCTTTCCACGGAGGGAAAGGAACAGATCCTGCACATGTTCGGCCCGGGCGAACCCTTCGGAGAAGTGCCTGTTTTTTCCGGGCAGGCCTTTCCCGCCACAGCCGAAGGCGTGAAAAAAAGCAGGATCCTGTTTTTCCCGCGCAGGGCATTCAGAGACCTTATAACGCAGAAGCCCTCGGTGGCTATGAACATGCTGGCAGTGCTGTCACAGCGGCTCCGTCATTTCACGGTCCAGGTGGAAAACCTTTCATTAAAAGAGGTCCCGGCAAGGCTTGCAGGCTACCTCCTTCTTCAGTCAGAAGAGCAAAACAGCAAAGACACAATTACTCTCAACATCTCCAAGGGGCACCTGGCAAGCTTTCTCGGCACAATCCCGGAAACGCTTTCCCGCATGCTTCGGAAAATGAACGAGCAGGGCCTTATAGAAGTCGAGGGCAGAAAAATCCGGCTCATGGACACAGATGCCCTGCACGATCTTGCAGAGTTCGGAAAACTTGAATCCGGATAAGAAAAAACAATTACCAAGCAGCAGATAAAAATACTTGCCATAAATATAAGCCGCGCAAAAGGGGTTCTTGCAAAAGAGATCAGAGACGGCACCATCCGCACCGGAGATACCATACAAATCTGTATCTGTTCACCCTGATTTGCTAAACATTGATGCCGTACTTCTTTCACTTCAGCTGAAGCGCGCGCCTTCTTATGCCCGGGATATCCGCTGTTTTCGTCCTGTTGCCGTCCATCTGCTCCAGGGTCCTCAGGATCATGTCTTTTTCCACGTCCTTTAACGCCCTTCCTGCAACAGCCCCGCCTGCCACATCCCCGCGTCCGTCCCCGCGGACGTCCGACTTCCGGACGGGCCCGGGAAGCTCATCATGGGTTATCATATCGCCTCTGGCAAGTATAACCGCCCGTTCAACGGCGTTTTCAAGCTCGCGGACATTGCCCGGCCAGCCATAGGCGTCATTCGCATATCCAGAAGCATTAAGTCCCGGAATGAATGAAAATAAATATCCAACCAGCAGTGATCCCCGTTTGAAAACCGCGCAAAAAGTAACCACTCACAAGTGACTGCGCAACATTTTTACACCCGGAAGCGATTTATTGCACAATCGGATCAGGGAATTACTCTTAAAACCAGATTAGACTGCTCCGGCGAGGGATCTCGCTTTAGCCGCCATACCGTTGAATTATGAAACAAATTCTTCAGGAGGCCTCCCCGAAGACCTTCTTTCCTAAAAAATTGACATGAATCTTGATTTATGAATTTGGCCGGCTGTGCAGGCGCTCAGTCAAACAAAGGACTTTCGAC
>JBKHES010000125.1:0-5967 GCA_046540695.1 Desulfobacterales bacterium | reverse complement strand
GCCATTTACGCAGTCACTCCCTGGATTGCCTTATCCGTGACCATGATGTCCTCGATTTTAACCGATACACCGTCTTCCGGGGTGAAGTCGCTGCCGAAAGAAATGTATCCCACCATGGGCTTTTCAGCGTGGGTGTCATTGAAAAGCACGGCTCCCTTGGTAGGCCCGAAAGATCCACCGTCCGCCTTGATCTCCACGTCGTCTGCCGTTGCCTCAGACCGGGTGTCAGACTCGTTTTCGGTCACGGTCATGCCGTCTGACCCGTCTGTCTGCAGGGTCACCGGGCCGGTATAACCGTTTTCCTGGGTGATCTCGTGTTCCTTGGTATGATAGGACCAGCACTCCCATTCAGCGTCACCGTCAGACTTGGTGTCCTCAAATGTTTCCGGCCATGAGGGTTCGCTTGCAGCCGTCTCCCCGCCCGTGATACAGCGGTACAAATAGCCGGTGGGCGAGGTTGGCTTTACAATGTCTCCCTTGGCATAGACGGTTTCCGACTCCCATTCCGAAGCGTCCCATGCCTTGTGCTTTTTGCCGTCCCAATCAAAATCATCGTCCACCAGGGCCAGCTTGGTGTCGTCGTTTTCATAGTTCACTTCCCCCCGCTGCTCCAGTGTGCAGATCCGCAGGGCCTTGCTTGATGTTACTGCCATAGTTTACTCTCCTTTTATTCTGGTTCCGGGCATTTTGGTTCGTCTTCAGGGGCGCCGAAGAACACGTCGCCCATGGCGTCTATTACATATCCGTCATAGCGGAAGGCTATAATGCAGTAACTTTCCGGGTCTGTTAACCATCCCGGCTCGATGCCGCCCAGCCACCGGATATCGTTGGTGAAGGCAAACACATGGCCGCCTTTTTCGTCCTGGTTGATTTTAAGGGTGTATACGCCGGGGCCGCCGAACACCAGGGTAATGGCAATGGATGCGCCCAGCTTGATGTTTCTGTGCCGGCAGGTGCCGAAATCGGCCATGTAATCTTTGGTCTTCGGCTCGGATTCGACAACGAAAGATTGATTAACTGACGATCCAAGCTGCTGCAGGTACATAACCTGCGTGTCCAGGGCCTTTTCCAGGGTTTCTAAAAAATAGGCCCCCTGGTTTTTCAAGTCATATTCCTGTAAAAACGGCATGTCCTTGCGCTGGATAATGATCTTGTAATCGTCGGAGATGGGGCCGTCGGTAAGGGTCACGGTGCCGCCGGCCTCTCCTTCCAGGCCGTCTTCTGTCTCCGGCCAGCCAAGGCCGTCAACCTCGTAGTCCTTGCCGTATTCGAGGTTTTCCGTGTTGTTGTTTTCCAGATCCTCCAACTGCACCAGGATGTCGTCTTCCGTGGGAATGATGAAGTTGAACTCAAAGGTTTCCTTGTCCCCGCCCAAATAGGCAACCCGGTTGGCTTCTGTCTCGATTGTCATGGCTTAATCCTTGTTGTAATTGGGTATCAGCACGTTTAGCGGTGTGCCTTCGCCGCGTTCCCACTGCTCCATGCCCTTGACCAGTTTTTCGTAAACCCTGGGCGCGGGCACGCCCATGCCATAGCTAAACGCCACGGCAAAGGTCCATACAGCGTTTTTCCAGCGCTCATCGTCATCAAGCTCTGTTACCAGTTTTGACAGGGCCTGGGCAAAATCGACTCCTATCTTAAAGCCTTCGAACATCGGGGAATCGCCCACACGCGAAACAAACCCGTCGCGCACCGCGCCGGTGGCAGCAGATGCAAGATCCCTGTAAAAGGGCAGGCCGATAAACTGATACATCACCACCTCCCATATCAGGCCCTCTTTTTCCGGCCACTCACCCCATATCGCGCCAAACATCAAGCCCATGCCAAGGGGAGGGATGATGGACTCGGTAATCACATGCCGCATGTAATCCCTGGCTGAGATTTTGCCGGCCTTAAAGCCGTCGAAGTGATACCTCTGCCTGTTGCCGTATTTGAGCACAAAGGTTGAAAACATGGTGAAAAGCCGGTGCAGCCCCTTGGTGGATCTTTGATAAAACGACATGTCCATGGGCCTGCTGCTCGGCTGGGTGGAGGCAATGGCCTCATCCGCGTACCTGACCGCGGCCTCGATATCTCCGTTGTTTAACCGCTGGCCCTTATAAAAAGCCCCCCACCAGGACGGGAAGACTGCGGCAAAGTCCATGGCACGGATCATAATAAACATGGCGTCCCTGACGTCTTCGCGCCTTACCCCTGCTATGGTGTCGTCCTTGCTAAAGCTAAACCGGGAAAGCATCCGCCGCATGTCGCGGTCAACCTGCTGGCTCCTGGTTCTCATGTAGGGAGAGAGTTCGCGCATGGTGCGCCGGGCCTTGGCCGGATTTTTGACCACCGATGCCACGCCCCGCATATACGTCCCGAATCCTTCCTCGTAAATATAGCCGGGCACGGACCACACCTGCTTTGCGGCCACGGAAAAATTGAGCCCCAGGATATGCACGGTTGCAAGCATCCGGTGCTTTTCCAGGGATCGTGACAGCACGTCTTTTTGCTCGCGCTCCGGCCTGGCAACGTGCTTTAAGGCCGGCCGGATCATCTCGTAGACTTCATCGCCCAGCTTTTCCTTGACCAGGCGCCTGTATTCCTTGTGCCGGATAATGCGATCAATGTCTTTTACGGTTTCCGCATGGGTGATATATTGGGCCGCATAATCCAGGTGATCTGCCAGCACGCCTAAAGACAGCTTTATGGGCAGTTTTGTGCCGGGGCCGGAGCGCGACATCATGTGCCCGTCGCGTGCCGCCGGCTTGGTGTATATGGCCTGAGTATCGTTTAACAGATCCTCTTTTTCCCCCCATTCCGCAATGATATCAGACAGGGACCCGTCGTATTTGATCGGGTAGTACCCGCCGCGCAGCACCTGCCCGGTGGGCGCGGTGAACTCGCGGGCCTCGATTTTTTTCTGGTAATAATGGTTCAGCCGGTAGTGGACCTCGTTTAACTGCGGCCAAAGCGAGTCTATGGTGTCCCATATCTGCTGTATGGCGTTCCAGTCCTCGCGGGTGAGAATGGATGTCAGGTCTGCCAGTTCCTGCTCGGTCAGCCCGTAGCCGTCCATTAATTTTGCCTGGTTGTCAGGGTTGCCCATGTTCAAGGCCACTGCCACGACGCGCTCAAAGGTCCACCCGCGGCCCTTGCGCTGCATGATCTCCGGAACCTTAACATTTGTGCGCAATTCTTTCGGGTGCCTGGCCATGGATTTTAACAGCTGGTTTCGCGCCGGCCGCAGCTGCTGCTCCACGGTTTCCAGGAGTTTTTGTTTTTCGGAAAACGCCTTTGCAAGCGCGTTATACAGATACCGCTCATTTGGGCCGGCCACGCCTTTTCTGCCCACCTTGGTATAGCCGTCCAGGCGGCGGAAAATAAATATCAGCATGTCCAGGCCGGCAAAAAACTCGCGCGCGTTGCGCACCGCTTTTCCGATCCGGGAGTTTTCCTTCCATATTTTCTTGGAAGGCAGGCCCTGCATGGGGGCGATCAGCTCCGTTACCAGGTCCTCGATGTTTTGCTCGGAAATGGCAAGGTCTTCTTTTACCCGCCTTCTGCCTTCGCCTGCCAGGTGGTCAAGCAGGTTTGCAAGTTCGCGGAACTCGGCCACGGTCAGGTCTTTAAAGCTCCGGTTGTCCTGCTCGGACAAAAGCCATTCAGGCCAGGGCGGGGGGGTGTCTAACATGGGATCGCGGGGCACGCCCACCAGTTCGCGCAAAGGTTTCTTGTTTGCCGGGTCCTGCGGGCGCATGGCCGGGGTGCCCAGCCCGTACCTGGAGATAAGGCCCAGGATGTTTTCGTGATAGTCGTGCTCGAAAAAGCCGCGTTTGCGCTTGGCCGCCTTTTTGGCCTTTTTTATGACGTTTTCCACAACCTTTCTCTGCCGCACCGCCTGGTTTGCCAGGGCATAATTCAGCCTTGCAGTCTCGTTTGCCTCTGATGCGTCCAGCAGGTTGTTTTTCTGCAGGGCCTTTCGTTCCTCGTTTACGGCCCTGCGCATCGCGGACATGAAGCGGTCAAAGCGCACCGCGTCCCGGATCTGGTTTTGTTCCATGCGCGCCTGGGCAAAGCGCTCAAACATCCGGGCAGGGGTCACCCTGGCGGTCTTGTCAACAGACCGTCGCTCATATCTGGATTTGATCTGCAAATATTCGGCAAACTCTGCCGTGTCTGCCAGGTAGGGCTCCGGTGTAAACTGCGCGTCATGCTGCGCCTCTGCCTGGGCTGCAAGCTCGTTGATCTTTTCCTGCTTCGGCGGGGCCTCTGTTATGGCATCTATCATCTGCCGTGCGGAATCGTAGTTGTGTTCTGCAGCCACTGCCTCGGGGGACCTGCCGTTTTCCCTTGTCATGCCGGTTCTCGGCATGGCGCTTTCGATGTCAGCGCCGAACATGGCGATAAGCTCACGCCTGTCTAAGCCCACACCGTCTGCAAGCTCTCTTATGACCTGGTACTCGGTCATGGCATCCACGGTTTCGCGGGCCTGCTTGCGCCATTGCTTGCGCCTCCAGGATTTGCCCCGCTCCCGGTCACGGACCATGGCCTGCTCTGCCTTGCTCTTTGCCTCGGACAGCAGGCGTTCCATGTACTTGCGGTCTTCGGCCACAATGCCCAGGGCGTCCATCTCGGTTTTTGACATGATCTCCATGTCGTTTTCTATGGCGGCATTGCGGATCTGGGTTTCATCGGCTAACATTCTGTCAAACACGGAGCGCACCGAATCGGTGAGGTTTACGTCCAGCTGGCGGAGGTCCGTGTAAATTCGGTTTAACCAGTGCTTAAACCGGGTAAAGGCGGATTCAAGCTCACGGGAAGGGGCGCGGCCTTCTGCGAGGTAGCGCTCAAAGCCCCTGGCAAACTGCTCGTGCTGCTCCCGGCCGATCTGGTCCGCGGAATCCACCCGCATCCAGCGAAGCAGGGTCTTGAAATCCTTTTGCGCCTGCTCGGATGCCTCGCCGGTTTCGATTAAGCCCCGCATTTCTTCTAAAAATACATGACCGGTTTCGTGGATCACCGTGGAGGCGTCCGCGTTGTCAAACACGTTTATGATGTACTGGTCGCTGGTGATGGTTATTGAGCCCTTTTTGTCCCGCTGGAACAGGGGCATGCCCTCGGCCAGTGCTTTTTCGCGCATCTTGTCGGTGATGGGAAGGGCGTGGGCTTTAAATTGTTTTTCTGGTCGGGCTTCCCCCCTGCCGAAATTTTCCACCCAGCTTTCCGCCTGATCCCGACTGCGGAAAGGCCCGCGCACCATTTGGTCGCCGTAGTCTTCTGGAGAATAATATCCCCATTCATTTGTTATTTCGGTTTCTTTGACTTTCGCCTTGCCCCATTTTTTCTTGTTGAAAAACTTGTTTGCTTCCTGCGGCATCCGGGTGAGGTATCGCTCGACAATCGGGGTGACGTCCTGCTGTCCGTTTGCTATCCATTGCCCCTGCTCGTTTTGTTCCAGGGAACTCCAGCCCTCGGTCATTTTCAACGACTCAGGGTCCCCGTGCCATGCCACCATGTCATAGCCGTTTTCGGCGGCGTAGCGGACCATGCGTTTTAATGCCAGCATGGGCCAGGTGGTTTTGAAGGGGGCGTCGGGGACTCGACCACTTGTATTAAAAAAGTTGTTTATCGCTCTTTCTCGTGTAGGGCCTGCACCTATCCCCTCACCTGTTGTTTTACGCCTTACCTCAAACCGTCTGTGCTCCGGGGCGTCTTTAATTTCTAAAACCTCTGCCCATTCAGGCAGTGCATCGGCATACCCTTTTTTCCGTCCCTGCTGGTGCAGGTCGCTCTGGTCTTCAATGATATTTAAGATACGTTCACCATTGGGGCCGGTACGGTCATCCGCTCGAATATGAGTCACCACATTGGTTTCTTTCCAGTGCGAAGACCGAAATTCGCTCGGCAAAGATGGCAGCCGCAACAAAAACTCCCGGTAATTCTCGCCGCCGGATAGTTGATACTCCGAATACCTGGTTTCATCTG
>JBKHES010000124.1:0-5985 GCA_046540695.1 Desulfobacterales bacterium | reverse complement strand
TTATGAAAGCAGACGATATCTCCACAGTCTTGGTTATCGGTTCCGGCACCATGGGGCAGCAGATCGGGTTTCAGTGCGCTGTTTGCGGCTTTGACGTGATACTGCACGATGTGAGCGAAGATGTGTTAAAATCCGCCACGGACCGCATCGGGAAACTTGCGAGAAACTATATAAAAAACAACAGGATTGACCAGAGCCAGGCAGATGCCGCCATGGCGCGCATCCGTACCGGGACCGACCCTGAAAAGGCAGGCAGCGGGGCTGATCTTATAAGCGAGTCAGTGCCCGAGGACCCGGAATTAAAGGGCAGGGTGTTTGCAGAGTTCAACAAAATATGCCCGGAGCATACGATATTTACGACAAACACGTCCTCGCTCGTGCCCTCAATGTTTGCACAAGCAACCGGCAGGCCTGACAGGTTTGCGGCATTTCATTTCCACGACACCCGCTTTAACTACATAGTGGACGTAATGCCGCATCCGGGCACATCACAGGAAACCGTGGATCTGATAGAAGCCTTTGCAAGAAAAATCGGCCAGGTGCCGATAGTGCTTAAAAAGGAAAACAACGGATACGTTTTCAATGCAATGCTCATTCAGCTGCTGGAATCCGCCCAGACGCTTGCTGCAAACGGCGTGGCCTCAACCCGGGACATAGACAGATCATGGATGGGAGTCATGGGCATGAACATCGGGCCGTTCGGGCTAATGGACAGCATAGGCATTGATACAGCCTGGAAGATAACAAATTACTGGGCCGGGCGGACAGGCGATCCGCAGACGAAAAAAAACGCGGAGTTTTTGAAAAAATACGTTGACTCAGGCAACCTTGGAACAAAAACAGGAAAGGGATTCTACACCTATCCTGATCCCGAGTTTGCCAGGCCGGGGTTTATAGAGGGAAAAACCAGTGAATGAAAACGGCACGGAAAATAAAAAATTTACCCTGACATAGATGGATGGCGGTTCTTCTGCCGCTTTTTTTGTGGCAGGGGGCCTTGGATTTTCCGGCGGATTAGTGCAGGATGCCACTAACCACGGGCTTTTTGCTGCGCTGCTTTCAACAGGCGGGCTTGCGGCAGGCTCGGTAATCACTCCTCTTTGCCTGCCGTGGCTTCCATGGCGGGCCTTTTCAGCCAAGGGAGCTGCGGCCCTGCTTGGGCTTATCCTGTGGGCTGCCGCCCGCCTGTAGTACCCCGGCTTCAGCGATTTTCCGAGCCCTGCAATAAATCGCTATCGGGATCGGCGTCGGGTTCGGGATCGACGCGGGCCTTCCTGCGGGCGGGGCTGCTGCCGGCTCAATATCTGCAGACGCCCTGCCGGCGGCCTATCCAGCCGAAGCAACCCTGCTGCCTATTTTTTCTTCTGGCCAGATAACTATTATGGATGTTCCCGCGCCCCGGCGTGACCGGATATGAAACTGCCCCCCCGAGAGTTCGGCCCGCTCGCGCATGCCTGCAAGGCCGAACCCGGCGGGCCCGCCTGAAGAAAACGTTTTATCAGGGTCAAACCCCTGGCCGTCATCCGCCACCTCAAAGCGTATCCCCCCGTTTTCGGGAAAAAGCCGGACCTTTACTTTTCCGGCTCCGCTGTGCTTGCCTATATTGTTCAGAGACTCCTGAAACAGCCTGAAAATGCTTGTTTCCACCTCCTCAGGCAGGTTTTCTTCTTCTATCTCTATTTTTTTTTCAATGCGCAGATCAGGATAATAGGCGTTGAAATCCCGGCACATGGCATTAATTGTTGACTTGATGCCTTCATCGAGAGCCGGGGGCCGAAGGTTCATGATAATCCTTCTCACCTCCTGGATTGCCTCCCTGGTCATGGAAACCACTTTTTCCAGTGAGGCAAGCTCCTTTTTATCAAGCCTTCCGCTTAGACTGCTGTAAGCGTTTTCCAGGGTCAGTTTTATCGCAGAAAGCGACTGGCCTATGCTGTCATGAAGATCCCTTGCAATGCGCCTTCTTTCTTTCTGCTCCGCTGTGACAAGCTGGCTTGAAAGGTAGCGCAGTTCCCGGTTGCTCTGCTCCAGCTCCCTGGTGCGTTCGGCAACACAGCTTTCCAGGCTCTGCGAATAGCGTTCAAGTTCGCTCTTGCTGGCTGAAAGCTCCCTGAACATGCTCTTATAAGGCGCTCTCAGCCCGTGGACCACTATGGCCCGGTAGACCAGGTAGGAGGAAAATATTTTAAGCAGATGTCCGAGCATGTTTGCAGGGCCGTATACGCTTGCGTAATTCGTAAAAGCCAGTTCAGATAACACGGTAAATCCTATTGATGCCAGAAGCAGGTGGAACATGACCCCGTCAACAGCCGCCCGCCTGCGATACAGTGCGGCAGCCGCTGCAACAAGGATGCAGCATATTACGTATTCGCTGATGATCTTGAAAGAAGTCAGCCCTTCGCCTTCAACAAAGGCGTCAGGAAATGTCTGAAACCGGAAAATCATTGCAAAAAGCGCTGCAGACACTGCAAAGTATATGAAGAACACCAGTCGGGTATTTACCGGGCGGGTAAACAGAAAGGTCACTGCAAGCAGTGACAGGCTTTCCATGTAGCGTGCTGCAATCCAGAGCTGTGTGGCATGGTTCGACCCTTCAAAAGCCATGACTCCCATGCCCTTGTATGCCAGCATGTGGGCAAGATCAAAGGCGCCGACAAAAAGATAGGCAATGCCCAGGACTATAAGGAAGCGTTCGCTTGTAAAGCCCAGGGTGTTCCATGCAAACAGAAATATTGAAAAGGACACAACTATGCTGAAAACTTCCGCCAGGCTGTGGAACAGGAGATAGCTGTATGTCTCGCTCCATACAAGCCCTGCAACCAGCAGCACAGCCAGAAGAACCGGGGAGGTGAAATGAAATCTTATCCCAGGGTGTTTTTTCATTTTGACATCCGCCATGTTATGAGTATTTTATATTAATGACTCATTTTTGGATAATTATGTACATTAAAAGGAGGTTTAAGAATGCCTAACGGTGCAGAAGGCCAGAATATCGATTTTACAGTAAACAGAGACAATCTTTACCGCGAGGAATCAGTCACCGACCTTAAGGTGGCGTCAATCCGCAAGATGATTCCCATAAAGCCTGACGGTTCAAATGACCCGCAGCGCTCAGAGGTGTTTTTCGGCAGCACCCAGCTCATGACCCCTGAAGGCCCCCTGCCGCTCCAGTCAGAACTTTCTGCAACCACCCTGGAAGAGGCAATGAACGAGTTTCCCTCTGCCATGCAAAAAGCACTTGAGCAGACCATTGACCGTTTAAAGCAGATGCAGCAGCAACAGGGCCAGGGTCAGGGCCAGGGCCAGCCGCAGGGCGGCGGTTCCCGCATATATACTCCGTACGAATAAGAAACCCGGAATCCGGATTGCGATGCATTCGGCCTCCCGGAGGGGACAGATTCGAAGTCTGTCCCCGGTTTTGAAAATTGAAAAAAAGCCTGTAATCCCGCTTTTATTTTCAAGGAACTCACCCGTTATCTTCACAGGCTTCCATCACCGGCGCCTGCGGCTCCACGCGCCAGGTTACCACTGGCGAAGCAAGGTAAAGCAGCATCTGGAAAAACACCAGGTAGCCGAAATACGGCGTAAAAACGAAAATCAGCATCAGTACAAGGTTTGTCCAGGTAAACCAGGGATTTCTGTCCATGAACCTGCCGATGTGAATATAGTGCAGGCGGTAGATGTTCATCAATACCCCGGTGAAAATCATCAGGCCGATGCAGAACCAGGCCGCGAGCCTGCCGAGTTCTGCTGAAGCACCATTGAAATGCGGCAGCACAAGCAGGGGGGCGACAACAAGCAGGGCGGCGGCCGGCGTTGGCAAACCCTTGAAAAAGCCCGGAATCGGTCTGCTATCAAGTGTAAAGTAAGCAAGCCTTGCAAATCCGGCCAAAACATATATTAACGCAGGAATAAAAAGGTGCAGTTCCCTGATCCCGGGATCAGGGTGACCTGACAAAGAAATATAAAATATCCATCCCGGGGCAATGCAGAAGCTCACTGCGTCCGCGACATCATCCATGACGCCGCCGAAGGTTACCCTGCCCTGGCATACTCCCGGCAGCGGCTCTGTCAGTCCCAGCTTCCTCGCCATGGCCCCGTCCAGCTTGTCAAAAACCGCCGCTCCGATCAAAAACAGGTAAGCCTCGGTCATTTTGCCCTGATATGCGAAAAAAACGCCCATCAATCCCATCATTGCGTTAATAACAGTCAGGGCATTCGGAAAAACCGAAAGAATCCGGCGCCTTAACTGGATGTCCCCGAAACATAAAACATCCAGGCAATAGGTGCCGTACTTTCTGCAGTAAACCGCAATCGAGCCGAAATTGATGATGAGAAACACGATTTCAATTACAAACAGGTGGCGCACCGGAAGATTGCCCAGCCAGGAAGCCGCCTTGTAGAGAAAGAAACCGGTGTCAGGAGAGGGAATATGAAACGCGTGCACATAAAGAAGCAGCCCCAGCGGAGCTGCCACTGCCGTGCGCAGCCGGGTCAGCTCGCGCAGCCCGGGTTCCCTGTCCTGCCTGATAGCAAAGCTGCGCATGAAATGTGCAAAATTGTCCCGGATCAGCACGGTAACGCAGACCACAAGCACGAATACCGCGTGCAGAAGTTCCAGCCGGGTGTGCTCGGGAACAATGTAGTGCAGCTTCCACATGCTTCCCGCAGCAACCAGCGGGAAAACTATGGAATACACCACCCTGTCCATCACCCTGTCCGCCAGCTCGGCAAAGGCAATTTCAGGGGAAAAACGCGCGGAAAACCAGCCGTCCACCAGGTCGAACACCATGGAGGTAAAAAAAAGCATTGTGCCTGCAAGGTAAAGCATGGGACTGCGGTTTAACATAACCGCAATTGCGCACAGCATCCCCGTGAAAACCAGCAGGGGCCGGCCGTATACAAGCACAGGGGTGATTTTTGCCAATACGCTCTTTTTTTTCAGCATCAGCCTCAGTTGTTGTTAACTCCAGTGAAGATAAAATTCAACAGGATGACGTTTCCGGTATGACTTCAAAAAACCCGGAGCTGCCCGGTCCATCCGCGGGGCCCTGGCAGCATCAAAAGGCGGCGGACGGATGAAAGTGTATAAATTACCGATAGGTAGACACTACCGGGTTTTGTTAAAAAAAACAATTATATTTACACTCCTGCGTTTTTGTCTATGTATCCCAGCATTCCGCGGATGGTATTTGCGGTGTAATACATTTCCCTTTCCCTGATTACCGGGGGGAGGTCATCAATGAGCGCGAAAACAGGATCATTTGCCTTAAGGTCTGCAATAATCGCGTTCATTTTGGGCTTTTCAGCATGGCTGCGCACCACTTCCAGCCACATTCGCAGCTGGGTGCGCGCAGTTTCCAGTATTCGCCCGCCGTCGTGAAACATGCCGTAATGGGCAAAGCAGATTTTTCTGCCGGTCTCCGGGGCCAGGCGCTCCATGGAGTCATAAAACTCCTCGAACACGAATTTCGGAGGAGTTGCGGGCCGAAGGTAAATATCTTCTTCAAGCTCCAGGAAAACCCCGAAAACCTCGCCGCAAAAAAGAAAATCCTCAAATACGAAACTCTGGTGATGCGCAGCGTGTCCCGGGGTCGGAATTACCCGGATACCGCTTTCAAACTCCACGTGATCCCTGGTCACGATTCTTTCTTCAGGCACCGGTTCGATGGGGCCGTATGTTTCGGCGACTTTTCCGAGTACCTTTTTTGAGCCCTCCCAGAGCCGGGCCGGGTCTATGAGGTGAGACACGGCCCTTTCATGGCACACTATCGTGGCTTCAGGAAAATGCCGGGTTACATGGCCGATTCCGCCTGCGTGATCCAGGTGGATGTGGGTGAGCAGTATCCAGTCCAGATGTTCTACACCGTTTTTTTCAAGCCCGGCCAGAAGCTGATCCACCGTGCAGGCGGGGCCGGTGTCCACGAGGAATGCACCCTGCCTGTCCTTGTAGAGCCAGGCTGAGATGAAGCGGGTGTATCCCAG
>JBKHES010000123.1:0-6030 GCA_046540695.1 Desulfobacterales bacterium | reverse complement strand
ATTTCGAATTTATGGCTGAATTATGGGTAAGCATCTGCCAGGATTCAACCTTGGTTTTTCGGGTGAGCCCCGGGCTCCCACGTTTTATACGGTTTTGTCTTCCATCTCCTGTGGACCCAGAACCACTGCTCGGGATAGAGCCTTATCATATCCTCTATTACCTTATTATATAGCCGGGTGGAGGCCTCGATATCCTTTGTCTTGTCCCGGGTTTTTATGCGCGGCAGCTGCGGGCCGCATATCACGCGGAAAAATCCGTTTTCGCGCACCAGAAACATCGGCACCACAGGGGTGCCAGTTTCACGGGCCACAAGAGCAAGCCCCTTGTTGGTTCCTGCGGGTTCTCCGAAAAAATCTGCAAACACGCCCTTTGACACCCCAGTGTTCTGATCCAGCAGAATACCCACCAGCTTGTTGTCCCTGAGGCTTCGCAATACCTTTCGCATTGCCATCTTTTTGGGAAAAAGGCTGGCTCCGCTGCTCGACCGCAGCTGCCTGAAAAACCTGTCCAGCGGTTCAAATTCCATGGGGCGGTATATGGCGCTTATGGGAAGGCCGATCTTGCCCGCGGCAGTGATCAGAAGCTCCCAGTTGCCAAGATGTGCTGTAAGCACGAGAACTCCCTTTTTTTCCTGCATTGCTGCCTGAAGGTTTTCCATGCCGGTAAACAGGAAGTGCCTGCGTATGTCTGATTCTTTTATGTGCATCGCCCAGCCGGTTTCAAATACTATTTTCATCAGGCTGCAGAAAATCCTTCTGGCAAGCGCCCGGATCTGCTTCGGGGTCATCTCGCGGCCGAAGGCGAGGGTTAGGTTTTCAATTGCAACCTCCCTGTGCCGCCTGTCTGCTGCAAACCAGATGCGGCCGAGCACCCCTGCCAGGCGGTCGGCCGTTTTGCGGGGAACCATTCCCAGCAGGAAAAACCCCCAGGCAATTATGTAATAAAAAACGGCACTTTTATCCAACAGTGCGCCGTTTTGCTTTTCTGCCGCCATACCAGTCCCCGTTAGAGATGTTTTTCATCTTTGACGGCTTATACATTTTTTTCAGCATTTGTTCAAGACCGGATGATCTTTGCACCCGCGTGCCTGTCCCTGTTGACCTGCCCGGATTTTCATCTTATTAAATGGATGTATACAATTCCGGCAAAAAGGCCGAATCATGAAAACAAAAAACAGGCTGTCAAACGTGGCTGGTTTCGATGATGCCCCGTTTGCAAGGGATTACAGGGGTCCGGTTAAAATAGTTGGCACAGTATATGCCGATCTGCGCTTTGACGGCGTGCTTGTAGGCGAAATCCGCAAGGACGGATTTGATGCTGCCCGCAGGCTGGCAGAAATGATCAGCTCATCGCGGTTCGCCGGGCATATCAGGCTCATAATGCTTCAGGGGATTGCATTCGGAGGATTTAACGTGGTGGACGTATTCGAGCTAAACCGCCGCCTGGAACTTCCCGTGCTGGTTGTATCCCGCAGAAAGCCTGACATGGAGGCTGTAAAAAAGGCGCTCATAGAAACCATGGACCAGGGAAGGCGGAAATGGGAAGTAATCGAAAAACTGGGCGCCATGGAAAAAATTTGCAGCGTATACGTCCAGCGGGTGGGCCTGTCGGTGGACCAGGCAGAATCGGTTTTGGACAGGTTCTGCATCCACGGCAACATTCCAGAGCCGGTCCGTACCGCCCACCTCATAGCAACCGCCCTGGAAAACGGCCAGAGCCGGGGACATCCTTGAAGGAAGGAAGACATGCAGATAGCCGTACTCGGAAGCTGGGACAATGATCTTGCCGCAGCTGTTTACAACACAGCAGAGCAGACGGGCCGCCTTATAGCAAAGCTCGGCTGGGTGGTGCTCACAGGAGGCTCCACCGGCGTAATGGAGGCTGCCATGAAAGGGGCAAAAAGCGCAGGCGGTATAACCGCGGGCATAATACCCACTGAATCAGCCTCTGAATACGAGCTTATCGGAAGATACGCAGACATTACAATCAATACAGGCATGGGCGAGCTGGGAAAGCTTGCCCCCCTGATTCACTCGGCAGACGGTGCAATAGCAATTGCAGGCGGGTCGGGAACCATGATCGAGGTTTCCATGGCTTATATAGAGCGCAAGCCGGTGGTAATGATCCCGTTTGAAGGGTTTGCCACTGACAGGATCAGGCGGTGCATGACAGGCAAAATGCTCGATCACAGGGGTTACCGGGAAATTGATACCGCAGATGATGCCAAATCCGCGGTGAAAATCCTATGCAAAAGGCTGTCGGCCGCATCAACCCGCTGATTTTACAGCCGGTAGTCCTCTGCGGAAATATCGTAGCGGCGCATGATCTGCTGAAGTGACTGGCGCTCCAGTCCGCACTTTTTTGCAGCCTGGGTTACGTTTCCCTCGGTTTCCCTGAGCAGGCCGCCTATGTAGCGTGCGTTAAACGTGCGTAGCACAGACTCCTTGGCCTCCCGGTAAGGCAGGTGATCCGCCTCCGGGGATTCAGAGGGGCACCTGCACGGGTTGCTTCGATCCCCCGGCATTATATCAAGATCCCCCGGCCCTATTGTGTCCGAGGCTGAAAACAGGATAGCCTGTATCACAGTGTTTTCCAGCTCGCGCACGTTTCCCTCCCAGTGGCGCGACTGGAGCCAGGCAATAAGGTCGGATGAAAACTTCTTTTCCGGGCGGTTCAGGCGGCTGCTGTGCTTTTGCAGCAGATGATCTGCAATTATAGGTATATCCGACTTTCTTTCCCGAAGCGGCGGAAGATGAACAGGCAGAACATTTAACCTGTAGAAAAAGTCCTCCCTGAATGTCCCGTCTTTGATCTTTGCCTTCAGATCCTGGTTTGTGGAGGCCAGGATTCTTACATCCACCTTTATTGAGCGGTTGTCCCCAAGGGGTTTTATTTCCCGCTCCTGTAAGACGCGCAGCAGCTTGGTCTGGATTGAGGGGCTTACATCCCCGATTTCATCGAGAAAAATCGTGCCCCCGTCCGCCTCCTGGAAAAGGCCGGTCTTGTTCTGGGTGGCGTGGGTAAATGCGCCCTTTTTGTAGCCGAACAGCTCGCTTTCAAGGATCTGCTCGGGCACGGTCGGGCAGTTTACCGCCACAAAAGGCCCATCGCTGCGCGGGCTCAGGTCGTGTAACGCGCGGGCTGTCAGATCCTTGCCCGTGCCTGACTCGCCGGTTATCAAAACGGTCATTTCAGTGGGGGCAACCATGCGCACGGTTTCAAAAACACGCTGCATGGCCTCAGACCTGCCGGCAATTCCCTGGAACATGCGGTCCGAGTCACTGCTGCTTTTCAGCCGCCGGTTTTCCGAAATAAGACGGCTGCGCTCCAGCGCCTTTTCAAGCCTTACAACCAGTGTTTCGTGATCAAACGGCTTGGTGATAAAGTCATATGCCCCCTGTTTCATAGCATCAACCGCAGTATCTATGCTTCCGTATGCAGTCATCACGATCACCGTCAGGTCCGGCCATTTGCGCTTTGCCAGCTCCAGCAGCTCCAGGCCGTCCATTTCCGGCATCTTTATGTCCACCACTGCAAGATCGAAATGACCGCTGTCAAGCATATGCAGGGCTTCCTTGCCTGAAGCCGCTGTCTCCACCCTGCATCCGAGATCCGGCGCAAGACTGCGGGCCAAAAGCCGCAGCATGTCAGGTTCGTCGTCCACTATCAGGATTTTTGGTTCATCCATGTTTCACACCCCTGGTCAAAGCTTTCCTGTCCACGGGCAGCACCACCGTGAAAACCGCGCCTTCGCCGGGCCGGCCGTCCACCCGGATATCGCCCCCGTGACTCTTTACTATCCCGTAACTCACAGCCAGCCCCAGGCCCGTGCCCTCGCCTGTTGGCTTGGTGGTAAAAAAGGGATCGAAAATGCGCGAAATATGCCTGTTTTCAATTCCGTGGCCGTCGTCTGCAACCTCCACAGACAGCTCCCGGCGCCTGGTGTCAAAACTGGTTGACATGGTTATGGTTCCGTTTTGTGAAACTGCGTGGCCTGCATTCATAACCAGGTTGACCAGAACCTGCTTGATCTTTTTCTCATCCATTCGTACTGCGGGAAGATCCTGGCCGAAATTCTTTTCGATCCTTACGTTTTCCATCTTGGAGCGATGCCTGATAAAAACCAGGGCGTCTTCTATGACCTCGTGGATATCAATATCCGCCATCTCCGGCTGCGAGCGCCTGGCAAAATTTAAAAGGTCCTCTACTATTGCCTTGCAGCTTTTTGCATGTTTTAAAATAATCTGCAAATCGCCATTCCGCTGGCTGCCCTCCGGCTCGTCGCGTAAAAGAAGCTGCGTGTATCCCTGAATTATCCCTAAGGGATTGTTGATTTCATGGGCTATGCCCGAAGAAAGCTGGCCTATTGATGCAAGCCGGTCTGCATGGGCCATCTGCTTTTCATGCTGCACCAGGGCGTCAGTTCTTTCCCTTACCCTTTTTTCAAGACTCTGGTTCAGAGCCAGCAATTCGTTGTGGGCAGTCTGCAGGGCCTGCTTGTCTGAGCTTATCTGCTGGTAGACGTGCCTGACCCTGTTGAAAAAAAGCGTTGCAGAGGAAACTATAATCAGCATGAAGGTATTTATGCCGCCGGCCACAGGACCCATGTCCTCCCAGAAGTGCTCCATGCCGGCCATGAAAAACAACTGCTTTAAAATATGCCCGCCGGATCGCGAGACAGCAAACCCGGCCAGGCAGAAACACAGCCACAGAATGTATGTCCAGACCAGGTTGTCCGGGTCTTTTCTGCGCAGCTCCAGCACCTTTTGAACGCATAATAACGAAAAAAGTATCATCACGGCCGACCCCGCCATGTCCACGAACCTTATGGGCATTGCAGAGACTATCACGGATCTTCTCCCTGTACACTGCCGCCGGATTCCTCGTCAGGCAGCAGGCTCAGCCGTCTAAGCCCCATGAAAAGAAACACCATCCCCGGCACGCAGAGCAGGTGATCTAGTTTTATGATGTAATAAAACCAGGCAAGCCATTTTCCACCGACTTCGGCCTGTATACTGATACCCCAGGAATCCACTGGCTCTGCCCGGATCCACCGGAGCTGTTCTTCGAGCAGGTGAACGCTGAAAGCATCCGCAGACCACAAGAGAAAAAACAGGCAGGCGTACTGAAGGTACCACCAGCCCCGCTCCCTTACCATGTTCCTGGATCTTAGCCAGTAGATCAGGATGCCCATGGCGAAAATGAAAAAAATATGGGAAAACTGGTGTACGTAGACACCTTCAGGGCCGCCGTGTCCCTGGGTTGCGAGCACGGGGGCTGCCGCGGACGGCAGCATGGCAAAAACGGATGTAAGAAAAATATAAAAAACAGTTTTCATCGCTTTTGATGCTTAGCAATTAATATGCCAGCGGGCCGGTGTTTTCACCGGCCCGCCTTCAAGGGCTGTCCCGGGCTCTTACATGGGCCTTCCGGCTTTTTTGAGGCTTAAAATCAAGTACCGCGCAGGCGAGCCAAAAAAAACATACGGGTGCAACTTTTTTAATGCATCACCCCCGGGTGCCCGTTATATCAGGAAGAAATAAATCGCATAAATTTTACGACGGTGCAATAAAAAATTTGCATAGCAAGCATGCAACATTGCTTTTTAACGGCAGGCTGGCCTGTTATATAAACAAAGCAAATTCTCAATATTATCTATAACTTATCTTTTAATATTTCATTTTCGACTCAATAACAATTGATGCTCTCGCAAAAAGCCTGGTTTTAGATGCCGCCGGAAAAAGCTCAAGACCAGGGCTTGCAAAATTTCGAGGAATGCAGCCTACTTAGCCGTATGTAAAATCCTTCGCAAATTGCGCGTAACCCAGATATTGGGGTTTTCACGGCGCCGTCACAATTTACTGCAAACTGCATGGTACAATTATTGCTATGTGTATGAAGTACAGATACGGAGGGCCGTGGCTTCTAACCGTTTGCGCATTAGATGTAAAGCGTTACTTTTATTTGATGTGAGCAATATTGATGCTCTCGTAACCTGGGTGAATGGGACAATCTGGACCAGAGCCAGG
>JBKHES010000122.1:0-6039 GCA_046540695.1 Desulfobacterales bacterium | reverse complement strand
GATGATTTAAAGCACGACACCGTTGCCCTTGTTTTTGATCAGGCTGCGCTTCAGGTCCCACAATTCGGGTGTAAGGGAGACGTGGTAGATGTGGGGGTTTACCAGGCGCTTTACCCCGGGGTCCAGGCGGTCCAGGTCGCGGTCGCGTTTTTCGCGAATATCCTCGATTGAGGGGGTTTCATGGACCAGTTTCCCGTCCCTTACCACGTCTGTCAGCAGCGGCTCTATCCAGCCTATCCCGTCTTTTCCGATTATGCGCCAGGTCTCCCGGTCAGTGGGGTGCCGAAGCTCCAGCGGGTCCATCTGTTCAGGGTCCTCGTCCCTTAGGCCCATAAGATCGGCTGTGGCGTGATTCCTGCCGTTATACACCCGCCACACGTGCTTGAAGCCGGGATTGATTATTTTCTCCGGGGTCTCTGAAAGCTTAAGGGCGGGTATCCACCTGCCGTCTTTTTCCACGGCGGTAAGCTTGTAGACCCCGTCCAGGGCCCCCTGGCCGCGCGATGTCACCAGCCGGGTTCCCACCCCGTAGGCAAGGCGGTTTATAAGGTGATCAGCGTCAACACCGTATCTTCGGGCCTCCTCGCGGATCTGGCTTATGATCTGCCAGACCACCATCTCGTCGAGCTGGTTGCTCAGCAGTATGACCGTGTCCTCGAATCCCGCGTCATTTAGCATCTTTGCCGCCTGGATTGCAAGGTGGGCAAGGTCTCCTGAGTCCAGTCGTATGCCTATAGGCTCGTGGCCTTTTTTCCGGAGCTCCTCGAAGACCTTGATGGCATTGGGCACCCCGGATTCCAGGGTGTTTATGGTGTCTACCAGAAGGAGGCAGTCATCGGGGTAAATGTCTGCATAAGCCCTGAATGCAGCCAGCTCGCCTTCCCCCAGGGCCATGAACGCCTGGATCATGCTGTGGGCGTGCGTGCCCTTGGGCGGATAACCCAGGGCGCAGGACATACCTGCATTGGAGGTAAAATCCGCGCCACCTATGAGGGCGGCCCTGGTGGCGGCGTTTCCGCCCCTGTCCTGGGCCCTTCTCAGCCCGAACTCTATCATCAGGCGCCTGCAGCCGGCCTCGCGCACCCGGGCCGCCTTGGTTGCAATAAGGGTCTGGAAATTCAAGCGGTTTAAAAGTGCGGTCTCCATGATCTGGGCCATGGCAAGGGGCCCCTGGACCACTGTAAGCGGCACGTCGGGGTGCACCACCCGGCCCTCGGGCACGGCCTGCACTGTAAAGCCCTCCATGAGCGATCTGCCTGAAAGCCATTTCAGGAAATCGTCTGCAAACATGGGCTCGCCGTTTCTGCGCTTCTGGCCGGCCAGGCACTGCATTTCCGCCTCTGAAAACTTGGCAGAGCGCATCCAGTCCACGAACCACTCCAGGCCGGCGTTTATGCAGTAGCCCGCCTGGTGGGAGCCGTAGTCCGGGTACTTGCGGAAAAAATGCTCAAAATGCACGTTCATCTCGTGCATGCCCATGCGGAAAAAAAGCTGGGCCATGGTAAGCTCGTACATGTCCGTATAGAGCATGCCCTCTGCAAGGCTTTTCTGCCTGGAATTCATGCTTCTGTCTCCTGCATGTTTCTGTGTCTCATCATTTGTGTTTTTTCAGCAGGGAGAACACGTCTTCTTCCGCAACCGGCCCATGTCGCAGAATCTTCGGCGGTTCCGCGGTAACGTCAAGTATGGTGGAGCCGGCTCCGGGCTCCAGGGTGCCTGCATTCATCACCAGGTCCGCGGCTTGCGTAACTTCCCGGCTTATATCCTCTATCCGCGAGGCGCCCGGCTGCCCGGACAGATTTGCGCTTGTGGCTGTAATCGCCCTGCCGGTCTCTTTTGCAAGGGCCGCTGCAGCCGGGTGAGCAGGCAGGCGTATGCCCACCGTGCCGGTACCTGCTGTCAAAATATCAGGCAGGTCTGGTTTTGCCCTGAACACGAGGGTTATCCCTCCCGGCCATAAGCCTTGCATGATTTTGCAGGCGTCTTCGGTTATATCCTCTGCATACCTGTCCAGCACCCCAATGCCCGGTATCAGTATGGACACCGGGTTGTCAGGATTTCTTTTCTTGATTTCAAAGACCCGCCTTACCGCCCCGGGGTTTTGCGCATCAGCCCCGAGGCCGTAAAGGTTTCTCGTGGGATATATTACAATTCCGCCTGCTGCTATTATGCCTGCGGCCCTTTTTATCAGGTGCTGATCCGGGGCAAGGGGATCTATCTGCTCAATGCAGGGCCTATCCCTCAAGGCTCCCTGCCTTTTTGTTGACCTCGTCTGCCATGTCTGCCTTGTATTTTTCCAGGCGCTTTTCCAGGTCCGGGTCTGACAGGGCAAGTATCTGGACCGCAGTGACAGCGGCATTTTTTGCGCCCGGCTTTCCCACGGCCATGGTTGCAACCGGAACTCCCGGCGGCATCTGAACCGTGGACAAAAGCGCGTCAAACCCGCTTAAGGCAGAGGAATCAATGGGCACGCCCAGTATGGGAAGCGTGGTGTGCGCAGCCATTGCCCCTGCCAGGTGCGCGGCGTGACCGGCGCCTGCAATTATTACCTTTATTCCCCTTTTGCGCGCCGTGGATGCCCACTCGCCTGCCCGCTGCGGGGTGCGGTGGGCCGAGGCCACAGTCATTTCGAAGGGGACGTCAAATTTCTTTAAAAGTTCTGCCGCAGCCATCATCACTGAAAGATCCGAATCGCTGCCCATTATTATCCCGACCCTGGGGGGGATTTTCTTTCTCTCCAGGGCCTTTTTTCCTATATCCCCGCGGTGATGCTCGCCCTTCCAGGAGATCTTGCCCGCGGCCTCGTATGCCCGGGATATCGCCTTTTCTGTGTCGTCTCCCAGGGCGGTCACGCCAAGGACCCTGCCCCCGGATGTTACAAGGGAGCCGTTTTCAAGCGCGGTGCCTGCGTGAAAAACCTCCACGTCCTTCATGCGGCGGACGTTGTTTATGCCCTTTATCTCCATGCCTTTTGAATAGGAGCCTGGATAGCCTTTTGCAGCCATGACCACGCATACCGATGCCCTGGGGTCAATGTCCATGGCGCAGTTTTCCAGCCCCCCGTCCACAACCGCTTTCATCACGGGAACTATGTCGGATTTTATGCGCATAAGAAGAGGCTGCGCCTCGGGGTCTCCCATCCTGCAGTTAAACTCCACCACCCTGACCCGGTCGGCTTCTATCATAAGGCCTGCATATAAAAAGCCTCTGTAGGGGCGCCCTTCTGCTGCCAGGCCGCGTACCGCGGGCTTCATGACCTGCTCCATGATTTTTTTCCGGATCACGGCATCAGCCACGGGTGCGGGGGAGTATGCGCCCATGCCTCCTGTGTTCGGTCCCTTGTCGTCGTCAAAGACCGCCTTGTGATCCTGGGACGAGGGAAGCTCGAGCACCGTTTTCCCGTCAGTGAAGGCTATGAATGAAGCCTCCTCGCCTGTCAGGCATTCTTCTATGACCACCGTCCTGCCGGCGCCGCCGAACTCCATGTCCACCATCATGGACTGCAGGGCATCCACTGCCTGCTTGCGGGTCCTGCACACAGACACGCCCTTTCCCGCGGCCAGGCCGTCTGCCTTGACAACTATCGGAAGGCCCTGATTCTCCACGTAACTGCAAGCGGCATCAAAATCGGTGAAAACCCTTCCCCTTGCAGTGGGGATACCGTATTTTTCCATGAACCGCTTTGCATAAGATTTGCTCGCCTCTATGGCTGCGGCTGCCGCAGTGGGGCCGAAAACGCACAGCCCGGCTGCCTGGAAGGCATCCACTACTCCCCCGGCAAGCGGGGCTTCCGGTCCTATCACGGTCATGTCGATGTTATTGTCTGAGGCAAAAGCGGCCAGCTCCTCCGTGCTGTCCGCGGAAATATCCACGCATTGCGCCTTTTCGGCTATCCCGGGATTTCCGGGCGCGCAGAAAATCTTTTCCACTTCCGGGCTCTGTGCGATTTTCCAGGCAAGGGCGTGTTCCCTGCCCCCGCCGCCAACGATCAAAATCTTCATGCCTTTTTGTTCTCCTGGTTAAGTTACGGGTTGTTATGCGGGCCCGGTTTTGTCCTGACATCCGGTTTTTTCCAGGGCCAGTTCAACGAGCCGGTCCAGGAGCTGTGAATAGCTCAGGCCCGCTGTCTTAGCCGCTAGAGGCAGAAGGCTTACCGGTGTCATCCCGGGGATTGTGTTGGTTTCAAGGACATGGATCCTTCCGCTGCTTATGATCATGTCGGTCCTGCTGCATCCGGTGCAAAACAAAGCCCTGTGTGCCTTTAACGCAAGGTTTTGTGCAGTTTTGGTTAAATCTTCATCAATACGGGCGGGGCAGATCTCGTCGGTTTCGCCTGCCTGGTACTTGGCTTTATAGTCAAAAAACTCGTGGCCATCCTTCGGGACTATCTCTATTATCGGCAGGGGCACAGGCTCACTGTTTCCAAGCACGCCGCCGGTGATCTCCGTGCCCTTGAGGTATTGCTCCGCAATAACTGTATCATCACAGGCAAACGCCTCTGCAAGAGCCCCCTCAAATTCATTTTCCGACCTTACTATGCTCATGCCCAGGCTGGAGCCCCCGCTGGCGGGTTTTATAACAAGAGGCAGACCAAGGCGCCCCATTATTGCCTCTGCATCCACATGGTGCCCGCGGCTGCAGCTTGCATATGCAGGCACGGCAATACCCGCCTTTTCGTAGAAAAACTTGGACACCAGTTTGTTCATGGCAATGGCGCTGCCCATGACCCCGGTGCACTGGTAAGGGATGCCAAGCAGATCGAGCATGCCCTGGATCGTGCCGTCTTCGCCGGGGGCGCCGTGCAGGATAACAAGCGCCACGTCTATGCTTTCTGCTTCTGCTGCCAAGCGGGCCAGGTCGGTTTTCGGGTCGTAGCGCATGACAGAATACTTTGACTTGTCAAGCGCTTCATACACCTGATCTCCGCCCTTTGACGAGACTTCGCGCTCTCCCGAGGTTCCGCCGGAAAGCAGGGCCAGGTTTAATTTTTTCATGGCAGAGGCCCTTATTTGGATTCAAGGTTCGCAGGCCGGCGTCAGCTTCCGCCGAGCAGCCTTTGTTTAGCCTGCATGTATTCTTCCCTGGTTATCAGGTCTTCTTCGAGCATGTCGGCCAGCCGCATAAGTTCCCTGACGTTCCCGGTGTCCGGGTTCTCAAGCTGCCGGGGCGCCCTTGAGATATATTCCGAGTCAGGCAGCATGTGGGCAGTGTCTTCCGGGCTGTTGATCTTCACAGAAGCAAGCCCGCCCATTACTTTAACCTCAATGTCCTTTCCCTGCAGTTCCGGAAGGTTAAGGAATCTGACCAGGGATTCGCTTTTTTTGGCAAGCCTGCGTACCAGCAGGTAGCCCGCGCCGAGCAGAATCACCAGCCCGCCTAGCAGCAGCCAGGGCAGGTAGTTCAAAAGTCCGCTCAGAAACAGCACCAGGACGCCTATGAGCGCCAGCAGTGCCACGTGGAAAATCAGTATGAAAAAGGCTATAAAAACGCCTCCCATCACACTGCCTTCTTTTTGTCTTGATTTAAACATATTTTTCCTGTTTCCGCCGAATTCTAAGGCGATTTCTTTTTTCCGGCCACCGACAGGCGATCCATAACCTTGTGCTCGTACTGCTGCGGAATTTCCAGGGCTGCTGAGCCGCCGCGCATAATGTTGAACTTCATTATCAGGTAATTGAGCTTTTGCAGGGTGCGGTATCTCAGCGATTCGTCCTCCATTCCTTCAAGCAGGGTCTCGGTGCGGATTATTTCCTTTTTCAGCTCTATTTCAGGCGGAAGGCAGTCGGCGTTTTTCAGTATTTTGTAGGAAAGGCGAAGCTCCTGGGGAATTCGGCTTAAGTCCTCGTGCTCAAGAGGTTTGCCCGCTCCTTCCAGGTTGTCGAATTCGCCTTTGCGTTGGGCTGCAAGGATGCGTTCCTCCACGATTTTTTCAAATCCTGTAAGTATCATCGCAAACACTCCCCATAAATACAGAAGCCTCCCCGCAATCCACACGGAGAGGCCTGTACATGTTTATATTTGGTGGCGATGCAGGGATTC
>JBKHES010000121.1:0-6095 GCA_046540695.1 Desulfobacterales bacterium | reverse complement strand
ATTCATTTATTTCCGATATCATCTGCGCGATCTCGGACGCAATCCTCCTTCCGCCCTCTTCCGTGCTTTCTTCGGCCTCAGGTTCGCCCTCTTCCGGCAATTTTTCAGACGCGGTTATTTCAAGCGCCTCGCCGGTTCTGTCAAGCAGCACCGACAGATTTGCCTGGACGCTGAAATCGAGCCTGTAGGCAATCCGGCCGTTTCTTGTAACCATGTTGCCGCTGTAAAACGATATATCACTTCCCGGCGCAATATCGCATTTTTCACGGATGGCCTGTTTCAGGGCTGAGCGGTCTATATTTTTTACTATCAGCTTTATCAGGTGTTTTTCACAGGCTTTTATTATGTCTTCGCGGGCAAGCTTCATGGCTGCAGATCCTCTTGTTTTTCTGTTTTGACCGTTTCATCCTCCCCTGCCCACAGGGCCGCCAAATCCAGAAACGCGTATGCGCCTGAAGATTTTATATCGTGGCATACAACAGGCTTTCCGAACCAAAAGGCCTCGTGCAGACGAAAATCATCCGGAATGCATATGTTCAGACAAATACCGCGTATCCTGTCAAAAAATTCCCGGCCCAGCAGGGCTTCGGCCTCCACTATATCATCGCAGCAGTTAAGCAGGATTTTTGCCGATCTTATGGCTGTCCTGCCCTCCTTTCTCATGCGGGCGGCGGTTTCAAGCAGCTTTTTGATGTAGGAAAGTCCTTCCTCGATATATTCCGCGCCTGCCGGATCCACGCGCAGAGGGATCAAAAGCTCGTCTGCAGCGCACAGTGCTGCTTCTGTCAGCGCTAAAGATGCTGTCGGCGTATCTATTACCGCATAATCATATCCCTGCGCCTGCGCGGAAACCGCGTTACACAGGTCGCTGAGCGCCTGCCGTTCATCCGGCGCGGCGCTTACCGCACGGTCGAGCCCTGAGCCTGCAGGCAGTATGTGAAGGAAGTCAAGTCTGGTTTTTACAATAAAGCCTGACAGGTCCGCATCCCGCAGGGCAAGTACATCGGCAAGTCCGGGCGGATCAGCGGGCGGCTCAATTTTTCCGCCGAACAGGCATCCGTTTTCAGGGCAGCAGTCAACCAGCAGTGTATTTTTTTCAAACACCGCAAAAGCGGCTGAAAGATTCACCGCTGCCACAGTTTTGCCGGTATCCGCAATAGGTGCGGCTATGCACAGGGTCCTTGCCATGTATTCATTCATACCATAACCGCATGTTTTTTCAAGGTCATTAATCCGTCTTTATTCCGCTGTTTTTAAAATTCCCGCGATGTGCTATACAATGCAGCCATGAAACCACATATTAAAAACAGGATTGAAAATCTCAGAAATTCGTTCGCAGATGCGGGAATCGACACCCTTCTTGTCCAGGTGGGCGAAAACAGGCGGTATCTTTCGGGGTTTACCGGAGAAGACACCGGGTTTGACGAGTCTGCTGGAGTCCTCCTGATATCAGGGGACAGCCTGGTGCTTGCCACTGATTCGCGCTACGAAATCCAGGCGAAAAACGAGGCTTCCGGCTTCGAAGTAATCTGCTATAAAAAGGGCCTGGCAAGGGAGCTTCCTGCGATCCTTGAAAATGCCGGCACCAGAAGGCTCGGGTTTGAAAGCCGGAGAATGAGCTGCGAGCATTACGAAATGATACGCGCCCGTCTCTCGGAAGACAATTCCGGGGTAGAGCTTGCCCCGACCCGCAATCTTGCTGAAAATCTTCGCCAGTGCAAGGAGGAGTCCGAAATTGAAAGGATAAAAAAATCCCTGCACCTTGCGGAATCCTCTTTTTCGAAATTTCTGGAAAACCTGGCCCCGGGCATGACCGAATCCCAGGCTGCCTGGCAAATCGAAAAGCAGATGCGGGAGGCAGGCGCTGAATCTGTTTCCTTTCCCGTGATCTCGGCTTTCGGCAAAAACGCTGCCCTGCCCCACGCAATTCCCGCCGGCGACATTCTAAAGGAGGGTATTTCAGTTTTGTTTGACTGGGGGGCAAAGCTTGAGGGCTACTGCAGCGACATCTCCCGGACCATAATCCTGGGCCGGCGCGAGGAAACCTTTGACCGGGTGTTCACAGCGGTTTACGAGGCCCAGCAAAAGGCAATAGAGGCAGTACGGCCCGGTGCCTGGACAAAGGACATTGACGCCGCAGCCAGGGATCACCTGCATGAAAAGGGGCTGGGCGAGTATTTCGGCCACGGCCTGGGCCACGGAGTGGGTCTTGCAATTCACGAGGGGCCTTCTTTGAGCCCTGTGGAAGAAAGAAACACAAGGCTTGAAGAAAACATGGTATTTACCGTGGAGCCCGGGATCTACCTGCCTGACTGGGGCGGGGTGCGGCTTGAAAACATGGTGGCGGTGCGCGGCTACGGCGCTGAAGTGTTAAATTCCCTGGAGGTAAAAATCTGATAAGGGATAAATGAACGAGATTTCCGACCAAATTGACCTTTACACAAATTATCTTACGGTGGAAAAGGGGCTATCCCAGTCCACGATTGAGTCCTACGGATCAGATCTGGCAAGATTCCAGAGGTTTCTTGCAGGAAACAGGATCAAAAGCATTAAGGAAACCGATACCGCGGCAGTTCTTAAATATCTTTTAAAGCTCCGCGACGACGGCCTCGGGATCCGCTCCAGGGCCAGGCACCTTGTAACCCTTCGCGGGTTTTTCCGGTTTCTCGTGCAGGAAAAATACATCAAAAGCGATCCAGCCAGGCTCATTGACCTTCCCAAGTCAGGCCTAAAGCTGCCTGACGTGCTTTCAGTAACCGAAATCACAAGCATGCTTGAGACCCCGGACACCACCCGCCACAAGGGCATGCGGGATGCAGCCATGCTCGAGCTTTTATACGCGGCAGGCCTCAGGGTAAGCGAGCTGCTGTCGCTAAAACTCCGGGACATAAACCTTGAGGCCGGCTTTGTGCGCGTTTTCGGCAAGGGATCAAGGGAAAGGCTTGTGCCCATTGGAGAGCATGCAAAAAAAAAGATTGACCAGTACATAAAGACAGCCAGGCCCGCTCTTTTGAAAAACAAAACCTCAGCCTGGCTTTTTTTCGGCCGCGCGGGCCGGCCCATGACACGGCAGGGCTTCTGGAAGATCGTAAAGCAGTACGCCCTGGCCTCGGGATGCGGCAAGAAAATCACCCCTCACACTTTCCGCCACTCGTTTGCCAGCCACCTTCTCGAAGGCGGCGCCGATCTGCGCGCGGTCCAGATGATGCTCGGCCATGCAGACATTTCCACCACCCAGATTTACACCCACGTCACCCGGGAACACATGAAGCACATGCATGAGCGCTACCACCCCAGGGGGTGAAAACTTAAGACCCGTATTAAAAAAAGGAATTCCGCTTTGACTGCGACAGGGTCAGAATAAAAAAGGAGGGGAAAAAAGTAATCCTGGAACCTGTTGAAAAAACAGAATGGCCTGAAGGTTTCTGGAAGTCTTTTGCCCCGGATCCTGATTTTGAAACCCCGCGGCCCCTTCCTTCCAAGCCTTTGGACCTGGACCGGTTATAAACGTGCGGCTTCTGGATACGAACATTGTCAGTTACTGGATGCGCGGTGATCCTGAGCTCCTGTCCAGGTTAATGAGTTGCCGGCCATGCGACCTTGCGATTTCAACAATCACATTGTCCGAAATCCTCTACGGAATTGATTGGCTTTCCTCTAATAAAAAACCCGCCGGCAGGAAACAGGAGGAGAAACATTCCCTGCCGGCGGGTGCCCTCAGGCCGCGGCTTTTTTGCCTGATTAGTAAGGCTCGGGCTGCATAATTAAAACTCTTCCGGTACCTGAGTTCCAGCACATCAGTATGTGTACCTTAGACTGAGAGCAAAGTTTCTCCCTGGCATGGGATAGCCTTCAGTATAGGAATAGTCCCTGTCAAAAAGGTTGTCTATTTCGCCTCGAAGGGAAAGATCCCCTGCCCGGTTGAAATCAGCCAGCCGCTTTTCAATGGTCAGGTTTGCCACGCTGAATTTGCCTTTTTCCCCGGCTGTCGGGTGTTCGATATACTGATCTCCTGTATGGGCAACATTTAAACGCATGGAAAATCCGTCATAATCGGAGACCAAAAGGCCATAGGAAATCAGAAGATCAGATACGTGCGGAAGATCTTCTCCAGTTTCCTCATCTTCATACTCGGTAAGATAGGTGAAATTAACAAAAGGCCTTATTTCCCATTCCAGATTCCACAGGTTGGCAACATCATATGCCAGGCTTCCCTCAAAACCGGAAATGGTTGCGTCTCCTATATTTTTCCACGTGGTAACATCTGTTGTTTCCGTGTCGATCTTGTCCTCGAAATCCGTGTAAAAGTAGGTCAAAGAGGCATCAAGGGCGCGGTAATACCAGTCCATCCCGACTTCATACGTATCGCTTTTTTCAGGGTCAAGCTCAGGGTTTCCTTTGTGAGGGCCCAGTAATTCATCATCATAATCTCCGGCCAGTTCTCTTGCAGAAGGCATCCTGAATCCCTGGCTGTAATTGGCGCGCAGTTTGAGACTGTCCAGCACGAACCAGGCCGCCCCGATGCGGGGGCTTGTGTTATCTTTTTCCTCTTTGCCCCCTTCGCCCTTTTTAACTTTAACCTCGTAGTCGTCATAGCGCAGGCCCCCTGATAGAGTTAGGCGATCTTCAAAATACCTGGCTTTTGCAAGTATAAAATAGGCAGGGTTGTCAAATTCTGTTTTTTGGGGTGCATCCTGCTTTATTTCATAATTTATCCAGTCAACACCGGATGTTAGCGTGTATTGTCCGGGGTCCCAGGTCACTTGGGCCTGTGCCCCCCGGAAATCAGTATTTCGTGCATAGTTATCGTTCTGGGAAGGCATATCATAAAATTTATACTCGTCATCGCCGGTAAAGTACCTTGTTTTCCAGGAAAAGACCCCGTCCCTGGTTGCACCGTCATATATAAAATCAATGGATTCATTCAGGTTGTCCACGTAGTCATCCGGATCATTCTGGCTTAACATGTCGGGGCTGCCAACCCCTTCTGCATCATAATTTGTGTAAACGATGCCTATTCTGTTTTCAGGCATGAACTCGTAACCGAAATTCAGGTTGATATTCTGCTTTTCATCATATCCCGTGTTTTTGTATTTTTCTCCGTCAGCGGTGTCATAATCATCCATGGTGCTTAAACTTGCCGCACCTGAAAAATCAAAGCCGCCGGATCTGCCTGAAAACCCCGCACTGCTTTCCTGATATCCAAAGCTGCCCAGAGCACCTTCGGCAAAAAAGGACGGGTCATCTTTTCCCTGTTTTGTAATAACATTTACCACCCCCCCTATGGCCGCAGAGCCGTACTGGACAGAACCCGGACCCCGGATGATTTCCACGCGTTCAATGTTTTCAGTCATGATCTTTGCAACGTTTGAGGTGCCTGCTCTTCGCCCGTCCAAAAGCACCAGCACCTTGCTGTCAAGATCACTTCCCATGGAATCACCCCTGAAACCTCGTATCCCTATGGAAGTCTGATTACCCGGGGTTTTGTAAATATGCCCAATGTTCTCTTCTGCCAGCAGATCTCCCAGGTCCTTTGCAGAAGATCTCTCTATGTCTTGTTCATCCAGCACGGTCGCGTTGGTGTCAATCTTGCGCACAGGTTCCTCGTGGCGCTGGCCGGTAACCACCATTTCGTCAAGTCGGGCAATGTTTTCATCCTTTCCGGCCTCCTTTTGCCCCAAAACCGCCGCCGGCAGAAACATGCCTAATAAACAAGCCAGGCAAATAATCCTTGATTTCATCCTGCTCCTCCTCCTTCCTGTTTTCAGGTTCAAAAAATTTGCCGGGCCCGGAGCAAAAAAATCCCCGGACCGATACGCATCGATCCGGGGATGTCCCTTTTTTATCCTCAGACTCATTACAATGCCGGACTTTTCGGTCCGCGAAAGCACCGGCGGTATCCCAGGCAGGTCTTCTGACTCATGGATCATCCTAGTTGCCGCGCCTTCCCATCCCTAATTAACAGGAAAGTGGCATGATGCGGCTTTCGTCCCCAATCACAGCGGCGGGCCCGTCCCCGATTTTAACGGGGTTCCCTTTTAAGCCTTAAAAAGGCACCTGAAACTAATAACTTATAACCAATAACTGTTAACCTT
>JBKHES010000120.1:0-6208 GCA_046540695.1 Desulfobacterales bacterium | reverse complement strand
AGGGCTATGTGAGAAGCTTTTTACAGGCTTATCAATTTTGGTCATTCGGATCTGTTTATACCTTACGGGAGGCTTACGCCAGGAATTCGAGCTTCGAATTTCGAATTTATTCTTTGTATTTTCCCACAATCGCTATGCTGCAGATGTTCTGGAACGGAAAGCCGCCCAGATTGTGAGTCATCCCGAGCCGAGGATTTTCAAGCTGGCGGTCGCCCGCACGTCCGTGGATCTGCAGATACATTTCATAAAGCATGCGCAAACCGGAGGCTCCTATGGGGTGGCCGAAGCATTTCAGGCCCCCGTCTATCTGGCAGGGAATACTGCCGTCCCGGTCATAGAAACCGTTCATTATATCGTATATTGCCCTGCCGCGCTCCGAGATGTGAAGATCCTCGTAAGTTACCAGCTCCGTGATGGAAAAGCAGTCATGCAGTTCCATCATGCTTATTTCCTCCCTGGGGTTTTCCACGCCCGCCTCCTTGTAGGCATCTATGCTGCACTTGGAAGTGGTCATGAAATGATCCCCGTCCCATTCGTCAAAACCGAGCTCCTCTCCGCTGCTCAATGCGAGCTGCAGGGCCTTGACAGTCACAAGATCCTTTTTCCCCATCTTTTTCGCAACTTCAGGGGTGGTCACAATTGCGCACGCAGAGCCGTCGCTTACCCCGCAGCAGTCAAAAAGACCCAGGGGATGGGCCACGATGGGCGCTGCCATCACCTGATCCTCTGAAACCTTTTTGCGCAAATGGGCCTTCGGGTTCATGGCGCCGTTTTCATGGCTTTTTGCGGAAACATGGGCCATGGCACGCTTCAGGTCCTCGTTCTTTATGCGGTACTTGGCGGCATATGCGCTTGCCAGCTGGGCGAATGAGCCGGGCGCTGTCAGGTTGGGCCACCACTGCCATGCAAGAGAGCCCGTGTTTGATCCGCCCGCCGGAAGCCCCCCGTATCCGGTATCTTTGAGCTTTTCAACGCCCAGTGCCAGGCATATGTCGTATGCACCTGATGCAACGGCATAGCATGCCCCCCGGAAAGCTTCAGTGCCGGTTGCGCAGTAGTTTTCAACCCTGGTAGCCGGTATCATTGGAAGCCGAAGCGTTGTGGCAAGGGGCATTGCGGTTTTGCCCACGTTTATTTCATCCATGCAGGTGCCGAACCATGCTGCCTGGATGTCCGGGGGCTCAAGGCCGGCATCCGAGAGGCATTCCTCGAAGGATTCTATCATCAGCTCCTCTGCACCCACGTCCCACCGCTCGCCGAACCTGGTGCATCCCATGCCGATTATCGCCACCTTGTCCCTTATACCTGTTGCCATGGTCAGTCCTCCATTATTTATTAATTCGAAGCCGAAATCAGGGATCTGAAAAATCCAGAAGCCGCCATTTCCAGTAGATGATCAAATAGAGGCGTCTTCGCTTTCCGGTTTTGCTTCCGGGTTCCGTATTTTAAGACTTCGGCGGTGAAACCATCTCCAGCATGGCAGCATTGGCGTCTTCCATTTCCTTTGCATCTGTCATGTCATTTATTTTTGAAAAATTTTCATTAACTTCTTCAGGTGTGGGCGGGTTTTCACCGTCTCCCAGCCTGGTTGCAGGCCCGGTTAGAACGGCGGCACGGCTGAAACAACCCATAGCAGCGTTGAAAATTTCCCCTGTTTCGCTACACTGCGGGCTTGACAGGTAAACGATCATGGGGGTTACAAGCTCAGGCTTCATTCTATCGAGCATGTCCTGCGGCATTATGTCTTCGGTAAGCCTGGAGGCTGCAAGGGGTGCTATGGTGTTGACCATGATGTTATACTTTCTGCCCTCGAGCTTAAGCGTGTTCATCATTCCCACCAGCGCCATCTTGGCGGCGGAATAGTTGCCCTGGCCGAAGTTGCCGTAAAGCCCTGCCGCCGAGGTGGTCATTATCACTCGTCCGTATCCCTGCTCGCGCATTACGCGGAAAGCCGGGCGGGTGACGTTGAAGGCTCCGTTTAAGTGTACATCCAGAACCGCGTTCCAGTCTTCAGGCTCCATTTTGGCAAAGCTGCGGTCCCGCAGTATGCCGGCATTGTTGATAACTATGTCCACCCGGCCGTAATTGTCTTCGGCGCACCTGATTATGTTTTCGCCGCCTTCAGGCGTGGCCACGTTGTCATAATTTGCAACAGCTTCGCCGCCCGCGGCCTTGATTTCTTCCACAACCTGCTGTGCCGGAGCCGTGGATCCCCCGCCTGTACCGTCCCTGGCAGGTCCAAGGTCGTTGACGACCACTTTTGCACCCCTGGCTGCAAGTTCAAGGGCATAGGCCCGCCCAAGGCCGCCGCCCGCGCCCGTGATTACTGCCACCTGGCCGTCAAACCTTATTTTTGCCATTTCCTCTGCAGCACCAGGCACCGGCCTGGCTTTCCAGAAGTAGTTTACAAAACCGCGCTCCTTGTCCTGGGTTCGTTTTCTGAAAACCATCTGCACAGGCAGGCCGACCTTTACCTCTTCGAGCTTGCAGTCGGTGAAATCCGCCATGAAACGGCCGCCGCCTTCAAACTGGATCATGCCGTAAACATGGGGTGGATCGTGGGACACCGCAAGCATGTCCCCGGTAAAGGTCTTGACCCTGGCCGGTTGGTCCGCGAATTCATAGTCCTGCTGTGTCCGGCGGGCGGTGCATTGCGGATTCACGCAAACATCAGTCTTGGGAAACTGCGGTGTGCCGCATTCCATGCACTTTCCGCCCACCAGCCCCAGAATCATCTTTCGCCTGCGCCACAGCGTGCTAAGGGCTGTCTGGGTGGGAGCTTCCGCCCTGATACCCGTTTCAGGCTCAATAAGGTCACGGAACACAAGCCACTTGGGATAATTTTCCACCACTTCCCTGTTTTCCAGGACGGTTTTGACCTTAGGGGTCTGCCTTAACTCTTTTATTTTTTCAGTTACACTAAAGCACAGAGCATCGCAGCCCTGGCCGAATCCGGCCACCACGATTTTTTCTCCGGGCTCTGATTCATCCAGGGCAGCGGAAAGCATTAAAAGCGGATGGGCGCAGCCGGTATCCCCGCACACCTCGTGCATGTTGTCCATTACCTTTTCAGGATCCGCGCCCAGTTTTTTTGCTATTTTCTTGTGCTCAGCCTTGAAAAAGCATGGATACACGAGCCTGTCCACCTTGTCCATTTCAAGGTCAAGCTTTTTTAAAAGCCCTTTTACAGCTTCCGGAATGATCTTTGAGTAGCCCTCATCCCGGACCCAGCGTTCCTCCCAGGTGTAGTCGAACCGGTTGTGCGCCCCCCGGTGATGATCCACAAAATCGCAGGTTACGCTGTGGCTGCCGGTGAATTCAGCGATCACGTTTTCCCCGCCCACCGTAAAAGACGCTGCCCCGTCTCCGTACCACATCTCGTAGAACCCGCCCGGCTTTGTCATTCGGCAGTCAGAGGCTGTTACCAGAAGGTTTCTTGCGCCTGATCCGGCAGAGGCCTCAAGGGCCCACAGCAGGGCAGTGGTGCCTGCCTTCTGGGATGCTGTAAAATCGGCACCTGTTATGTCTTCGCGCAGGTTTAAGGCGGTGGACACAACCGCTGCGTTCTGGCGGTCCGCAAACGGAAACGAGGTGGATGCCAGGCACAGTCCCTGGATTGCATCCCTGCTGATATTTTCAAGACAGTTTCTGGATGCTTCCACTGACATGGTTACAGCGTCTTCGTCCCAGTTGCACATGGAGCGCTCTCCCTGGGCCACCATTACAATTGCCGGGGAAAACCATCCCATTGCCTGGTAAATGGCGGAACGCGAAAGCCGCAGCCGCGGAACGTATGCGCCGTATGAAGTGATGCCGATCATTTTTTCACTCCTTTTTATTTTACAGTTGAAACAGCTTTTCTATCAGCCGGGACTTCATTATATCTCCGCTTATCTTGAGCCTGCCGGAAGTGTAGGCCTGCATGGCCGGCAGTTCGCCGTTGATCATTGCCAGAAAATCACAGTCCTTGATTTTCAGGGTGCAGGTGGGATTCTCATGAGTTCCCTTCTCAACCTTGCACGTGCCTTCTGACACGATGCAGTACCAGTCACCGCCTGTCTCCCCCGAGATGTGGTACTGAAAGACCACTTCAACGCCTTTGGCTGCATCCGGGTTAAATGCTTCGGCCATGGCTGAAAACACTTGCGCGGGCTCCGTGAATCCGGGGTGGGACGCTTCCTCGGGCTCCTGTCGCCCGGGTTCGGCAAATGCGTTTATAACGTCTGCAACCTGCTCGTTTAATTCACCGAACTCCCTTCCGTCTTTAAGAGTTCTGATTTTATCAAGACGGTCTAAGACATGCTCTGCATCCGGAATTGATTCAGGATCTCCGGCCACCGCGCCCGGGCCTGTTATTACGGCTGCCCGGCTGAAGCACCCCATCCCTGCATTGTATATATTACCGCTGACCGGGCACTTTTCAGAGCACAGATACAGCACAAGAGGAGAGACGAACTCAGGTCTTAATTTCTCGAGAAACTCTGCAGGCATGACGTCTTGCGTGAGCCTTGAGGCTGCAAGGGGAGCCACAGTATTGACCCTGATGTTGTGTTTGCGCCCTTCGAGTTTCAGGGTGTTCATTAATCCCACCACCCCCATCTTTGCCGCGGAATAGTTGGCCTGGCCGAAATTGCCGTAGAGTCCCGCAGCAGAAGTCGTCATAACGATTCTTCCGTATCCCTTTTCCCGCATAACACGGAATGCAGGCCTGGTGACGTTGTAGGCGCCGTTTAAGTGAACGTCTATCACGCCCTGCCAGGTATCCGTATCCATCTTGGCAAAGCTTTTGTCGCGTAAAATGCCTGCATTGTTTATAAGGATATCAACTGTTCCGTAATTGCCTGTGGCGCACCTGACTATATTTTCACCGCCCTCGGCGGTGGCAACGTTGTCAAAGCTGGCAACAGCCTCGCCTCCGGCATCCCTGATCTCATCCACCACCTTCTGGGCAGGCGTGGCGGATCCCTCGCCAGAGCCGTCCCTTGGGCCGCCAAGGTCGTTTACAACCACCTTTGCCCCCCTGGCCGCAAGATCCAGGGCATAAGTCCGGCCCAGGCCTCCGCCGGCTCCTGTTACAATGGCAACCTGCCCGTCAAAACGTATTTCGTCCTTCGGGACATCACCGTACTCGAATACACCGTTTGTAATAACCGTGTCCCCGGTTTTCGCGTTTATAACCTCCCAGGCTGCCCTGCCGTCGCCGAGCTTCCAGATCCTGGTCCTGATGGGATCTCCGGGGTAAAGTGCTTTTGAAAAACGGCAGTCAATACGATGAGTACGTTCAGGCTCTGCCGGAATGAGTTTTGCGATAAGGGCTCGGCAGGCAAAGCCGTAGGTGCACAGACCGTGCATTATCGGTTTTTCAAATCCCGCCATTTCGGCGAACCCGGGGTCCACGTGGAGCTGGAACATGTCTCCGGAAAGCCGGTACAACAGGGGTTGATCAACAGATGGCTTATCCTTTACCTCGTAGTCCGGTTCCCTGTCAGGGATTGGGCTTTGAGTTTTTGGCGCCGGCTCGCCGCCGAATCCCCCGTCCAGGCGGGAGAATATCTTTATGACACTGGTAAACAGCCGTTTGCCGCTTGAATGGCGGGTTTCGCTTTCGCCGACTACAATGGCGCCCTTGTCTGCGCCCATGTCATATATATTTGTGATCCGGCCTTCTGTGATCAGGCTGCCTTCTTGGGGTATGGGATTGTGAAATATAAGCTGTTGTTCACCGTGAAGGATTCCTGCAGGGTTTACCCCGGCCCTGGTCCCGAAATGCATCAGAAAGTCAAACACCGCGGCAATGCCGAAGCTTGGAATAACCTTCAGGTTCTTTTCATAAACATAGTCAAGCTCGTCGAATCCGGCGCCCACGCCAAGGGCGTACAGGGCCACGTCCTTCCACGTGTATTCCGTGGTGTATGGGCCGATTTTTTCACCTACGGCATCAAGGTTCAGCGCCATGTGTCTTCCTCCCTGATATGTATTAGATCAATTTATTCCATCAAATGATGGGGAAATCATAAAGTTATTTTTCACGTTATGTCAAAGCATTTTTTCCTGAATAAAACTCCGGATCGGCTACAGGGTGGCTTTTTCAAAAAACGCAGATAGCATTACGGATCTTCATGCTCAGGGCTGATGATGCTCCATATCGAAGACCGTGATTTCGTGTCCATTGCCCGAAAGGCATGGCGAAAAGAAACAGCAGGGGGGG
>JBKHES010000119.1:0-6213 GCA_046540695.1 Desulfobacterales bacterium | reverse complement strand
AATTCTTGAATTTGCAAATATGTATTTTTATGCTACACATACTCTATTATGGCACATATTATCTGTATTGCAAACCAAAAGGGCGGCGTGGGCAAGACAACCACTGCGATAAACTTGGCAGCGGCCCTGGCGGATCTGGGCAAAAAGACCCTGCTGGTGGACTGCGATCCCCAGGCCAATGCCAGCACGGGACTGGGCATAGACAAAAGCCGGCTGGAAAAAACCCTTTATCACGGATTGATCGGCCACGTGCAGGCCCCGGAGATAATTGTTGAAAGCGGCATTGAGCATCTGTGGGTCATACCTTCGCGGGTGGAGTTAATCGGGTTTGAAATCGAGATGATAAACGATGACTCCCGGGAACGCCTCCTTCAGAAACTGCTTTTGCCCTGCAGCGGCGACTATGACTATATCCTGCTTGACTGTCCCCCCTCGCTGAGCCTGCTTACCATAAACGCCATGACAGCGGCTCACGGGGTGCTGATTCCCCTGCAGAGCGAGTTTTACGCGCTGGAGGGGCTGGGCCAGCTTCTGCAGACTGTCAAGCGGATCAAGCAGCGCATGAATCCTTCGCTCAGGATAGAAGGCATCCTGCTTACCCTTTTTGACAGGCGGACCAATCTTTCCGGGCAGGTGGCGGAAGACGCTGAAAAATATTTCAGGGACCAGGTTTTCAACACCCGCATACCCCGCGCGGTGCGTCTGGCCGAGGCTCCCAGCTACGGCAGGCCCATTATCACGTATGCCCCTAATTCCAACGGGGCGCAAAGCTACACCTCGCTTGCCCGCGAGATTATGGGAAAACATGAACCCCCGGAAGCCGAACCGTTTGAAAAGACCGCGGGCTGAAAACCAAAAAAATTGAGTATTTAGAATCTAATCCCCGCGCCGGGCAGCCCCGGCTGCAGGGATACAGCCCGATACACAGAGGATGTATTCATGAAACCCGATGAGAACGGCGCAAGTGAGAAAAAACGCAAAACCGGCCTTGGAAAGGGCCTTGATGCGCTTTTCCCGGATATAGAAACCGGGGCCGGGGGCAGGGAAACCGATTATTTTCCCTGCGATATCAGCCTGCTAAGACCCAACCCCTTCCAGCCCAGAAGGCAGTTTGGCCAGGAGGATCTAGAAGAACTTGCAGAATCTGTAAAAAACCACGGAGTCCTTCAGCCGCTGCTTGTAAGGGAGACCGAGCACGGCTACGAGCTCATAGCCGGTGAAAGGCGCCTCCGGGCCGCGAAAATGGCCGGGCTCTACACCATACCCGTGGTGGTAAGGACAATAAGGGATGACGAACTGCTGGCTTTTTCGATCATAGAAAATATCCAGCGCGCGGATTTAAATGCAATGGAGGAAGCAGAGGCCTATCAGCGCTTGCTCGACGAATTCGGGCTCACCCAGGACCAGGTGGCCTCGCGGGTTGGCAAAAGCCGCTCCTCAGTGGCGAATTTCCTGCGGCTCCTGCATCTTTCAGACCGGATAAAGGATCAATTGCGCCAGGGAAAGCTCAGCATGGGCCACGCACGGGCGCTTCTTGCCGCCCGCACCCCAGCGGTGCAGCGCGAGGCCTGCCGGCAGATACTTGCCCGTCAGCTTTCGGTGCGCGAGGCTGAAAAACTTGTATCACGCCTCAACAAGGAAAGCCAGGAGCCGGACAAAAAGGAGCCCGATTCAACAGACGTTCACATGGCCTCCCTTGAAGAGGACCTGGGCCGCAGGTTCGGAACCAGGGTTAAAATTAAAAAGCGCGGGAAAAAGGGGCGCGTGGAAATAGAATTCTACGATGACAGCGACCTGGACAGGCTGCTGTCCATGCTGCAGTCATGACAAATGGGACTTCACCTGATCATAGATGGCTACAACCTGATTCGCCGCTCCGGGCAGCTCAGCCGGGAGGAAGCCCAGGGCCTGGAACTGGGCAGGCAGGCATTGATAGACAGGCTTGCGGCCTACAAGCGCATAAAGGGTCACAAGATTACGGTTGTTTTTGACGCAGCGGAAAACTATGATGATTTTTCCAAAAACACTTCCGAAAAGGGCATCGGAATAAAGTTTTCCCGCAGCGGTCAGTCAGCCGACTCGGTTATCAGGAAAATGGCCGCCAATGAAGGCGAAAGGGCGCTTGTGGTGACAGCGGACCGGGCCCTTGCGGACGCGGCATCAGCCAGGGGCGCGGCAACTGTGGACCCTGAGGCTTTTGAGGAAAGAATGCAGATGGCCGCTCTCATGGAGATAAAGGGCGAGGATCCTGAAGAGGAACAAGGCGGGCCCGTGATTGACACGCGCAAAAAAGGGCCCGCAAAAAAGCCGCCCAAGTCCAGGCGCAAAAAACAGCGGAAGGTGAGCAAGCTCTAGCATGAAAAACATTTGCGTCATAGACGGCCAGGGGGGCGGAATAGGCGCCACGATCATAAAGCGGCTCCGGGTCCTTTTTGAAGAAGACGTGGACATCGTGGCCCTGGGCACCAACGCCATAGCCACCGCCCAGATGTTAAAGGCGCGGGCAAACCGCGGTGCATCAGGGGAAAACGCAATAGTGCAGACAGTGCCCCGCATGGATGTAATAATCGGGCCCGTGGGAATCGTCATGGCAAACTCCATGATGGGCGAGGTAAGCACGAGGATCGCGGAGGCCGTGGCCTCATGCGACGCCCCGAAGCTTCTGGTGCCGCTTTCCCAGGAAAACCTGGTGATAGTGGGCGCCTCGGGCCAGCCCCTGCCGCACCTGCTCGATGTTTTGATAGAACAACACCTGGCCCCGATGTTCGGACCAGAAAAAACAAACAGGATGGATTAAGAGATGTGTGAAGCCAATGCTTATTTGATAAAAGGAGACCAGCAGGAACTGCTCATGGAGGCGGTTGACTCCATTGAACCCGAGGACGGCGGATTCATGCTTGTAAATATCTTCGGCGAGCAGAAGTTCGTCAGGGCTGCGATTCATTCCCTGTCCCTGGTGGACCACAAGGTGTTTTTCAAGAAAAATGAATCCTGATTCCGGCATCCGCCGGAAACTGCAGCAAAACCCATGAAGATTGTCACCGCCAGGACCGCCGGCTTCTGCATGGGGGTGCGCCGCGCCGTGGAGCAGGCCCTGGACTCGGCCAACCGCGGCAAGGGGCCGATCTATACCTACGGCCCGCTCATCCACAACCCCCAGGTCCTGTCCATACTCGAAAACAAGAACATTTCGGTTTTAAACCGCATTCCCGGTTCCGGCGCAGGCACGGTAATCATCCGGGCGCACGGGGTGCCTCCCGGAGACCAGGAGGCTTTAAAGCAGGCCGGATTCCGGGTTATAAACGCAACCTGTCCCAGGGTTATCAGGGTCCAGTCGATTATAGCAAGGCATGCCCGGCTGGGCCACGGTGTTATAATCGTGGGAGACAAGGAGCACCCTGAGGTCAGGGGGCTGCTCGGGTATGCGGAAGACAGGGGCCGGGTGGTGGAATCCATGGAGGAGATCCAAAGCCTGCCGGCTTTTGAAGATGCCATAATAGTTGCCCAGACCACCCAGAACACGGCGTTTTTCGAGAAGGTGCGAAGCTGGGCGGAAAAAAACTACCCCCGCTACAGGGTTTTCAACACCATCTGCGACTCAACCGAAAAGCGGCAGGCAGAAACCCAGGCCCTGGCAGAAGAGGTAGACGCCGTGGTGGTGGTGGGGGGATACAACAGCGGCAACACCCGCCGGCTTGCAGAAATCGCCGGCCAGTCAGGCAAAAAGGCCATACACGTTGAAAAGGCCGAAGACCTGGAAACAGACCAGCTCGCGGAATGCAGCACCATAGGCATCACTGCGGGCGCATCCACCCCCAACTGGATTATCAGGCAGGTGATGCAGAACCTTGAAAAGCGCCTGGCAGGAAAAGAGGGCAGGGCGGCAAGGTGGGGCTTCATGCTGCTGCGCGGGCTCATGCTCTCAAACCTTTACCTGGCGCTTGGAGCGGCCTGCCTGGCCGGGGCCGGGGCCTGGATGCAGGGGGTGCCCGTAAAGATACACTATGCCGTCATAGCAGGGCTCTATACCCTTTCCATGCACACGCTGCACCACATGTTCGACCATGCCGTGGACCGCTACAACGACCCGGAACGGGCAAAGTTTTACCGCGACCACGGAAACCTCCTGGGGGCGCTGGCCCTGGCATCCGGTCTTTGCGGGCTGGCTGCTGCCTGGGTGACGGGCCCGCTGATCTTTGTCCTTTTGCTGGTGATGAGCCTGCTGGGCATAATCTACAACATTGAGATAGAGGGTTCGGGCCTGGGAAAAATAGGTGTGTTAAAGCGGCTTCCCGGGTCCAAGACCCTGCTTGTAACAATGGCCTGGGGCATTGCAGCCGCCCTGCTGCCCGCGCTGGATTCCCAGGGCGGCCCGGGTGCTGCAGGGATAGTCGCGTTTGCATGGATATGCGCCATGGTTTTCGTGCGCACCGCGTTTTTTGATATAATCGATATGCAGGGAAGCCGCATCGTGGGCAGGGAGACCATACCCATACTTCTGGGCGAAAAAAGGACCATGAACCTGCTGAAAGCCGTGCTCGCGGCAGCCTTTGTTCTTCTGCCGGCCGGCGCTGCAGCGGGCCTTGTTGTTCCGGCTGCAGCAGCGCTCAGCCTTGTTCCTGCCGCAATGTTTGCCTTTCTCTACACACACGGCCGTACCAGTCTTTTTCTGGGCATAATGCGGGGTTTTATAATGGAAAGCCATTTTATCCTGGCAGGAATCCTGGCACTGCTGCTTGCATACGGAGGGGCGTAAATGAATGACGACGAACCTGTGAGAATCCCCATAACCGGGGAGCTTGACCTGCACACTTTCAGGCCGTCCGAGGTCGAAGACCTGCTGGAGGACTACTTTTCCGCCTGCCTGGACGAGGGGATTTACACCGTTCGCGTAATCCACGGCAAGGGCACGGGCAAGCTGAAAAAAAAGGTCCAGGCCGCCCTGTCGCGAAACACCATGGTGGAGACTTTTTCCCAGGCCCCCCATGATGCGGGAGGCTGGGGCGCAACAAGGGTCTGGCTGAAAAAACCCGGCCAAAACGGTTCCTGATGCTCAATTCAGGCGAAAAGTTTCCTTCAGGTATCTTTGCGGTCCTGTTTTTCTCCCTTTTTGTCACTGTGACCGGGGTCGGAATAGTGGTGCCCCTTCTGCCGGTGTACGCGCGTGAGCTGGGGGCCGGCGGGGTTGAAATCGCCCTTATTTTCGGCGGGTTTTCCCTGACGCGCACTTTTTTTCTTCCCTGGTTCGGCAGGCTGTCTGATGCAAGGGGCCGCAAGCAGTTTCTGGTCATCGGCCTGTTTTGCTACTTCCTGATCTCACTTGCGTTTATCTTTGCCCATCACATTTACGCCCTGGTCGCGGTCAGGCTTGTCCAGGGAGCAGCCTCAGCCATGATAATGCCCGTGGCCCAGGCCTATGTAGGCGACATAACCCCCGAGGGTAAAGAAGGCATTACCATGGGGGGGTTTAACATGTCGATTTTCTGCGGTTTGAGCATCGGTCCCCTGATAGGCGGGCTGATCCGCGATCAGTTCGGCCTGGGCAGCGCCTTTGGCTCCATGGGCGCCCTGGCGTTTGTGGCTTTCTTTCTCTGCCTTGTAATGCTTCCCCCAGTGTCTGCTGAAAGGATTTACGATATAGGCCGCGCGCCCGTGCGCTGGGGCTTGCTTTTGCGCGATAAAATGCTGGTGAGCCTGTTTTCCTTCAGGATGGTTTACACCACCTGCATAGGGGTTATCTGGGGATTTATGCCCGTGTATGCAGACGCACGGTTCGGGCTTTCAAGCTCTGCCATAGGCGTGCTTGTCATGATGGGCGTGTCAGTCAGCGGCCTGATGCACATCCCCATGGGCATGGTGGCGGACCGAAAAAGCAGGCGGAAAATGGTGATGATCGGGGGGATGTTCGTGGTTGCCGCCATGGTGCTAATGGGTTACGCGCAAGGGTTTGCAGCCCTGTTTGCGGCAAACGCTGTGTTCGGAATCGGCGGCGGCATTTCCATGCCCGCGCTAATGGCCCTTGCTGTAATGCGCGGACAGGGAATCGAGGCAATGGGTTCTGTCATGGCGCTTATCACGGTTGCCCACAGCCTGGGCATGCTTGCGGGAAGCATGCTTGCGGGAGTTATAATGGATATCGCCGGGCTTCAATACGCATTTTTCGTGGGCGCGGTGATAATGGCAGGGGGGGTAGTGCAGTTTTTCAGAGGAACC
>JBKHES010000118.1:0-6215 GCA_046540695.1 Desulfobacterales bacterium | reverse complement strand
CGCCTGTTATTCGGTTTGAAGGGGCGGTACAACCGGATCCCGCAGGATTGTCTCCATGGCGTCCCTTGCGCTTTTTGCAGCCTCAGGAAACACTTTTTCAAGGTTGCGGATATGGCGCAGGTTGTCTGCGGTGCGCATGATGAGCATGGCAAGGTCGCCTTCTGCGCTGTCCCACATGGCAAGCACAGATTCCCAGTCCCTGCCCGCGGCCCAGTGATAAAGGGTCATGGCCGGGCGCATGAATAAAAAAGGAGCGGCAAATCCCTTTGCAATCATTTCCTTTGCAAAAGGCCGCAGCCCCTCGCGTATGGTAAGGTATGCGTTTTCGAGCTCCTCGGGTACGTCTTTGGGGTGGATGCTGTCTTCATCGGTTTCCCGTTCGTTTACGAAAGAGGCCATGATTGCAGCAAGAAGCGAGGGATCTGACTGTGGAAAAAGGCCCCGCCTGAAGCCTTCGGCCACCATTACGGGATGGTCTATGCGGAGCTGGGATGCCCACACGCCTGCCTCGGTGAGCTGATTATGTTTGGTAACATATTCTTTTTCCTTTAAAAAGTCAAGGTGGCGGATAAACTCGCTCCACAGGTGCTCGGTGTTGGTGTGTTCGCCGTATCTGGGCTTTTTCCTTTTCCGCCTGGAGTGCTCCTGGAAGTTTGCAAACGATTTTTCCAGAAGCTTGCGCACCTGCTCGGGGGTGTGGGAAAGCAGAAGGTTCAGGGTCATGGAAAAGTTGATTTTTATCTGGCTGTCAACATCAGTAGGCTGCATGTTGATCAGCCTTGCAACATAGCGCGTGTCCATGAACCTGCCGGGAATAACCACTGCAAAGCCTATTTTGTCCATACCCCTGCGGCCGGCCCTTCCGGTCATCTGGTGGAATTCAGTGGGGTTTAAGGGCACGAATTCGCGGCCGTTGAACCGGTCCGAGTTTAAAAAGGCTATGGTCCTGGCAGGGAAATTCACGCCTGCGGCCACCGTGGAGGTTGCAAACACTGCATCCAGGTATCCTTCTGTCATCAGTGTTTCAATCACCAGCTTCCAGGCCGGAAGCTGGCCGCTGTGATGGGCGGCAACAGCCTTTTCAGTAAGATACTGCAGCTGCTTGTGATCCGAGAGGTGGGGGGCCTTTTCTATGAGCTCCCTGGTTCTCTGCCGCCTTCCGGCCTTTCGGTCCGGGGCTTCTTCCACCTTGTGCTTCGAGCACAAAATCAGGGAATTGTCGCAGTCAGCCCTGGATTTCAGGAAAAATATTGCGGGCAGCAGGTTGTATTTCTTAAACACAGCCAGGATTTCGTCCATCCTGGGAAGAGTGGCCCCGAATCCTGTTTCTGTCTTGTTTTTTAAAAAATTGAGCACTTTTTTATTAAGCTGCCCCCCGCCCTTTTTCTTGTTTTTGCCCATCAGGGGAAAAAGTGTGCCGGAAGGATGCAGAAGAAGGGGATACAAAGGCACGGGCCGCTTTTTTTCCTCCACCACGATGCAGGTCCTGGCCCTTATGGACTCCAGCCATGACGCTATCTGCTCCGCGTTGCCCACTGTGGCGGAAAGCATGAGCATCGGGATTCGCGAGGGCAGGTAAATCATCGTTTCTTCCCACACAACCCCGCGGTCCTCGTCTCCGAGAAAGTGGGCCTCGTCGAGCACAACAAAATCCGTGCCCAGGTCCTCGCCGCGGTGCATGGCGTCATAGAGCTGGTTCCTCAGTATCTCTGTTGTGCCCACGACTATAGGGGCATCAGGGTTTTCCTTCCTGTCGCCTGTCAGAATGCCTAAGTTTTTTTCACCGAAGATCTCGGAAAACTCGCCGTACTTGGAATTTGTAAGGGCCTTTAGCGGAGAGGCATACCATGCCTTTCCCCCGGCATCGAATACTTTGCGGATGGCTTCGACTGCAATCCAGGTCTTGCCCGCGCCGGTGGGCGCCGTAACCAGGCAGTCACTTTTTTCTATTGCCTCCAGGGCCTCGAGCTGGAAGGGGTCAGGCTCAAACGGTTGCTGCTCGGGTTTTCCGATTTCTGCAAAAACCTTTTTCAGGCTTGCGTCAGAACCGGGTTTTAACTTTCGGGTCCGTTTGTGTGCCGGTTTGCGCCTGGGAGCGGGGTAGCGGTTTTTTTCTGTCATCAAAGCGCTTCTATCATTTTCATTATTTCTGATTTGGCCCCGGAGTCTGCGTCAAAAGGTGAAAGTCCGTTTAGGTCAGCTTCTATGAGCGCCTCGTCATAAGGCAGAAACCCCAGAAATTCGAACTCCGGCAGATGGTTCTGCAAAAACTCGCGGTCTTTTTGACCGCGTATCTTGTTGCCCACCAGGAAAATTTTGCTCAATCCTATTTCAGAGGCAAGCTGCTTTATGTGCATGGCAGTGTCAATGCTTCTTCTGCCCGGCTCCACCACCACTATCAGGCGGTCCACAGCCCCGGCAGTGGCCCGGCCGAGGTGCTCTATGCCGGCTTCCATGTCCATTACCACCACTTCATCGCGTGCCAGCACAATGTGGGTGATCAGGGCCTTGAGCAGGGTGCTTTCAGGGCAGATGCAGCCCGCCCCTCCTTTTTTGACACCGCCCAGGCGCATGAGCTTTATGTTTTCGAGCTTTGCTGAAAGCGAATCAGGCAGGTCGTCCACCTTGGGATTCATCTTGAAAAATCCGCCAATGCTTCCGGGTTTTGCCTCTGTGCGCTCATACACGAGATCCTTCATCTCCGAGATGGGCACGATTTTTTCCGCATCCGCAATTCCGATCGCCCCGGCCAGGTTGGCGTCAGGGTCTGCATCTATTGCAAGCACCTTTTTGTTTGAGGCGCTCAGAGCCCGTATCAAAAGGGCTGAAAACGTTGTTTTCCCGACTCCGCCTTTTCCGCTCACAGCAAGTTTCATATTGTCATTCCTTTGTCTTTATTATTTGATATTTTCCAAATTTTTTAATATCATTAAACATTTTTGCAAACAAGTCCAGAATTGCGGGCTTAAAAATCCTGAAGTTAAATATTGAAATCCGAATGCCGAAAAAAACATTGAAAAATAAAAAGCCTGAAATCCTGTCTCCCGCAGGAGACAGGGATTGCTTTTTGGCCGCAGTTGCAGCGGGGGCGGATGCCGTGTACTGCGGCCTGAAGCAGTTTTCCGCGAGAATGGCTGCTGACAATTTCACGATAGAAGAACTCGCAGCACTGACCCGGCTGGCCCATGACAGGGGAGTCAGGGTGTATGTGGCCTTAAACTCCCTGATAAAACCCGATGAGCTCGAGGAAGCGGGAAATCTCGTTTCCCGTCTGAAACGCGAGGTCAGGCCGGACGCTCTTATCATACAGGACCTGGGGGTGCTGTCTCTGGCCGCGCAGGCGGGATTCAGAGGCGAAATCCATCTTTCCACCCTTGCAAACGTTAGTTTTCCCTCCGCAGTCAGGCTGGCAGGGTTTTTCCCTAACCTGACCCGCGTGGTTTTGCCCAGGGAGTTTTCAATAGATGAGATAAAGGCAGTGGCAGAGGCTTGTCCCGGGGAGATTTCCCTTGAAGTGTTCGTGCACGGCGCCCTTTGTTACGGGGTTTCGGGCAGATGCTACTGGAGCAGCTTTCTGGGAGGAAAAAGCGGGCTGAGGGGCGCCTGCGTGCAGCCCTGCAGGCGCATCTACACCCAGGGCAAGCAGAGGGCCAGGTTTTTTTCCTGCCAGGACCTGTGGATAGACGTGCTGGCAAAAGTCCTGCTGGAAGTCCCCGAGGTTTCCGGATTCAAAATCGAGGGACGCAAAAAGGGGCCTCATTACGTCTACTATACCACCGCCGCATACAGGATGCTTCGGGACAACCCGGATGACAGCAGCGCGAAAAAAAACGCTCTTTCCCTGCTGGAAAACGCGCTCGGCCGCAAGGCCACTCATTACAGCTTTCTGCCGCAGCGGCCCTGGAATCCGCTTGATACGGACACACATACAGGCTCCGGCAAGATGATCGGCAGGGTCCAGGGTCCCAGGTTAAAGCCGTATCTTGAACCCAGGGAGGATCTTCTTGCAGGAGATCTGCTCAGGATAGGATACGAGGATGAATCCTGGCACAGGGTTATGCGGATGCCCAAGTTTGTTCCGAAAAAAGGCAGGTTTTACCTTAACCTTTCTGAAAAGGAGAGGCCCGCAAACGGTACTTCGGTTTTTCTCATAGACAGAAGGGAGCCGGAACTGGCGGCTGATATGGAAAAACTTGCAGGAGAGCTTGAAAAACCGGATTTAAAGCAGAAAAAAACATCCGGGTTCAGGGTTGCTTTGCCCCAGCGAAAGATCCACCAGCAGCCGTCGGTGGAAATGGAGGTAAGGCGGGATCTTCCTGATGCGAACCCCTCCGGAAACGATATAGGCGTCTGGTTAACAGCCGGGATGGCGCCTGATTCAATGCCTCTTTCTAACCGGATCTGGTGGTGGCTGCCTCCGGTGATATGGCCGGATGAAGAGGCAGGAATGAAGCGTGCGGTCGGCCTTGCCCTGGACAAGGGGTTTAAGCGGTTTGTTTTAAACGCCCCTTGGCAGATGATTTTTTTTCCGACGGGTAAAAAGGCGACTGCATGGGCGGGGCCTTTCTGCAATATCTCCAATGAGCTTGCAATGGAAAACCTGGCAGCGCTTGGATTTTCCGGTGTAATTGTAAGCCCCGAGCTGGGCAAGAAGGACTATACCCGCCTTCCCGCCAGAAGCCCCCTGGCCCTGGGCGCTGTGGTGCACGGAAACTGGCCTCTTTGCATATCCCGAACTATGGCTGACTCGCTGGCAGCGGACAGCCTTTTCAAAAGCCCCAGGGGAGAATACGCGTGGGTGAGCAGGATGGACGGCAATTACTGGGTTTATCCGGACTGGGTGGTTGATCTCACCGATCATGTTGATACTCTTAAAAACATGGGCTACAGGATGTTTGTCCGCATTAATGAGCCGGTTCCGCAAGGCATTAAAATGAAAAAACGGCCCGGCAAATGGAACTGGGACATAGGCCTGAAGTAAAACGGGTTCGGGAAAAATGTCTGCTGCGGATTCAGACCTTGTTATCAGGCCTGCGGGCCGTCTTCGAGTTCGACTCTGTCTTTGCCCTTGATTTTTGCCCTGTATAAGGCTGCATCCGCCCTTGCGAGCAGGGAATCAACTGATTCGTCCGGTTTGTAGACTGCCATTCCCATGGATGCAGTGAGTGAAAGGTCTTCTGAAATCCCGTTAAACCGCATTTCCCGTACTGCCTGCAGAAGCCTGCACCCATAGGAGCATGCATTTTCTTCAGGCTTGTAATTTACCAGTATCACGATAAATTCTTCTCCCCCATAGCGGCCTATGTAATCCTCGGAACGGATGTTTTCCTTCAGAGTCTGGGCAAATATTTTCAGCACCTCGTCTCCGGCCAGGTGGCCGAGTGTGTCGTTTACCGGCTTGAAATCGTCTATATCGATTATGCAGAGGGCAAACGGGGAGCCCGAGCGAATGGCAAGGGCCTTTTCCCTTTCAAGAATATTGAAAATCTCCCTTCTGTTATATATTCCTGTGAGCTCGTCATGGCTGGCGATCAGCTTTATTTTTCTTCTCAGGTTCGCGATGTAGGTTGACAGGTAAGACACCCACATCAGGGAAAGCAGCAGGCTTATGATGCGTATTGCCTCCAGGCGCATATCTGTGTGTTCGGGGTGTGTCATGTGCAGCATGGTTACTGCCGCTGCATACAGGAGGGTGGCAACCAGTGAAAGAGCGAAGAAGTCGAGGAGTTTGAGCCTGAAGACACCGAACATTAGCACCAGGATGTAGAGAAGGATAACCATTCCCCGCAATGGGCTTGCTGTAAAAAAGGCAAGCAGGGTGCAGAAGGCAATGCCTATCATCAACTGAAACACTGTTATGCTGGGATCTTTGAAGCGCTTGTTCACGCCGGTAAAAAAAAGGGTGAAGACAAACAGGTTGGCTGCCAACAGCAAAAAAAGTATTGCCGCAATTCCGGCGGGAGTTATTAATATTATGAATCCGCCGGCATAGCTCAGGATTACCAGTGTGGTTATCAGTACATACCCGTAAAAGGCAAGCAGGCTTCGCCTGATTCTCAGGGCCTGGGCATGGTCGTTTTTGGGTATAAAGTTGAATCCAGGCAATTATTTGCGGTTCCTTTTATGTGTTTAGCCCCCCATTAAACAAACTCCTGCCCTCACTGAGAGCATAATCCGTATGATATGTCGGTTTGCAAAATATATGCAGAACGCAG
>JBKHES010000117.1:0-6221 GCA_046540695.1 Desulfobacterales bacterium | reverse complement strand
GGATTTTATGGAATCTGATGCAAGACATGTTTATGCCGTGATAACGGGCGATTTTATCGGGTTTTCAGGCACGGAAAAAAATATAAGGAAATCCATGCCGGATGTCATGGCCCGGGCCGGCGGCCTTGTTCAGCGGATTCTTCCCGGGGTTATGGAAGGCGCCGTTGACGTTTTCCGTGGAGACTCCTGGCAGGCCCTGATAAAAGACCCGGTTTATTCCCTGCGCACGGCGCTTGTCATCCGGGCTTTTGCAAGATCGTCTCTTGGCTCCTCGGGCCTTGACATGCGCGCTGCAATCGGGGTCGGCCCGGTTGATTACGTGCAAAAAGCACGGGTGTCTGCCGGAGACGGGGCCGCGTTCAGGCGCTCGGGCAAAATGCTTGAAAAAATGAGCTCATCCCGCAATGCAGGGCTTTTGCGCTACAGTTTTCCTGATTTGCCGCAGGAGTCACTGGTTGATGCCCTGGTTAGGACGGCTGGCGCGCTTGGCTGCTGGCGGCCCCTTCAGGCAAGGGCGGTCATCGGGGTGCTGGAGGGCAAAAGCCGGCCGGAAATAGCTGAAACCTGGCCCGGCGGGATATCGCGCCAGGCGGTGTCCGCACACCTGAAAAACGCTCAGTGGCCCGCGCTTCTGCATGCCCTGGAAGCATTCGAGCACACCCACAGGACAACCTTATAAACTTTCAAAATATTTTTAAACCGTATTTGTTTGCATAAATCGGTATCGGTATCGGGATCGGGATCGGCATCGGCATCGAACCCGAACCCGATCCCGAGCCAAATGGAGATTTTCTCCGGCATACAGGCCGGGGAGTCACCTGCCTCCTTCGGGTTTTAGGAAGATTTGCTCCTTTTTCTGCTCACCGGTGTCATGACCACCCTGAAGCCGAGGTAGTTGCCCTTGAAATCGGGGTTCACGCTGGCCCTGTAGCTGCAGCGCAGCTCGCTCGGAAAATTGCACCAGCTTCCGCCTCTTATTACCCTGCGGGTGCCGGTTTCGGAATTGACCGGATTCTTGTATTCGTGACTGCTGTAGGCTTCCTCGTGATAGAAGTCCGCGCACCATTCGTAAACGTTTCCTGACATGTCGTGCAGATCAAGGCCGTTGGGCGCCAGGCGGCCAACCGGATGGGTTGTCATCCCGCTGTTTGCAGAATACCAGGCAACATTTTCCAGGGGCTTGCCGCCCGGGTATTTCTCCCGCCTGCCGGCGCTTCTTGCGGCATACTCCCATTCAGTTTCAGTGGGCAGCCTGAAATGGTATCTACCCTTGTTCAGGGCGGACAGCCTCTGGATGAATTCCCGGGCGTCGTTGAAGTTCACCTGCTCCACCGGGTAATCGCCGCCCTTTTTAAACCAGGACGGGTTCCTGCCGCGCACCTTGTACCAGAGCATGCCAGTTACCGCCTTTTTCCACTGCTCCTGGGTTACAGGGTACTTGCCCAGCCAGAACCCGTCCACAAAAGCCTCGTGCAAAGGCAGTTCATCCCTGTTGCCTTCTGCATCCCAGGGGCCGCAGCCCATCTGGAATGCGCCCGTGGGAACCCAGACAAATACCATGCCCAGGGTGGGCTCCACCCAGTTGTCCCCCGCCTGGTGAGGTCCGTACGATCCCGGCCTGGGCCGGGGGGCAAAGCCTGCGCGCGTATTTTGCCTGCCTGCGGCAGGCTGCGGGCCGGCTTGGCTTTCATCTGCTGCTGGGGCTTCCGGGGCAGCAGCCGGTTCGGGTGCGTTTGCCTGGGCCTGCCCGGTCTGCCGGGGGGGTTGTTTTTTTGCTTTGCCTATGGCTGCAGCATTGCCTTTCAGGTAGTCCAGGACCTCCTCAAAGCTGTCCGGCCGGTCTTCCGGCCTGAAGTTTAAGCACTGGCTGATGAGTATCTGGATCCGGAAAGGTATGTCAGACCTTGTAAATTCAAGGTCCTGTTTTTTTATCCTGCGCAGCCTTTCCGTGAAATTTTCCTGCTCATGGGGCAGCGAGCCTGACCATATGAAATAGCTGACAAATCCGTAGGAAAACATCAGGCTCGCGATGCCGGGGGTCCTGCTGTGGGTTATCAGCTCGGGGGCCGACCAGTTCGGGGTGAACTGGGCGCTGCCGGTGGTCGAGGTGCTGCTGATGCGCTGCAGCCCTCCCAGGTCGCCTATTATCAGCTGGTTATCCTGGTTGATAAGCAGGTTCGAGGGTTTCAGGTCCTTTACTATGAAAACGTCCCCTGCCCGGTCAGAAAGCCGCTTTAAGATTTCTGCCAGCTCCTTCATCAGGCCTTCGGCGGTTTCCGGGGGTATGGGGAAGTGATCCAGCACCCGGTCAAGCAGGTTATAAGGGCAGAACTCCATCAGGATCACAAGGTAGGCACGGGCCTCCTGCTTGGATACATGCTTGTCAACCAGGTGGAAATCATAGATCTCAATCACCCCGTCGCCCTTGATCTTGTGGTAATATTCCTGGAGGGCGTAAAAATCGTGGGATATCTTGGAGTCAAGATCTGCAGGGGTCTTGTAGGAAATCGAGCGTTCCACCATGATGGGAACGACCTTGACTGCGCGCTCCTTTAAGTTGTCTTTTACGTGATACACGACCCCGTAGACGCCGGATCCTATTTTCCGGACAACTTCGTAGGTTGGAAGGCAGTTTTTTATTATGTCCTTCATACCTGTTGCCTGCGCTCCGTGCATGTCTGTTTCTAATTTTTTATCCGGGCAATAATGAAACTTGTGTTGTCGGTCAATCCCTTTTTTCCGGCAGCCTCTGCAAGCCTTTCCCCGTTTTCCAGCGGCGAGGGCGCGAGAATCCCGTGGATTTCACTGTCAGTCATGACGTCAGTGAGCCCGTCGGTGCACATAAGGTAGCAACAGGAAGGGTCATGGCCGTGCTCTGCCGTGTATATGTCCCTGATTGACCATACCCGCCTGAAGGCGGGGCCTATGCCGAAGTCTATCATGTGCTTTAAAGGATGGGATGAGGCATTTTCTGCATCCATCATGCACTGGTCCACCAGGTCCTGCACCAGGGAGTGGTCATGGGAAAGGCATTCCATGGATTCCGGGGTGATTTTGTATACGCGGCTGTCGCCTGCATTGAAAATAACCGCGCTGCCGGCGTCCGCAGCCAGGCCTGCGACTGTGGTTCCGCTGTGCGGGGGAAGCGATTGCTCGGATTCAGACTGGATATCAAGGAGCAGGCGGCGTACCGCGGTCCCGCAGATGCTCTCTGGCAGTTGCTGCTCTTTGATTTTCCGGCAGACAAAACTGCTTGCCTTTTCGCCTCCGTGGTGGCCTCCCATTCCGTCGCATACCCCTATCAGCAGCCTTTCGGAGTTTATGCTGCTGTTTCTTTTCAACAGGTCGGCCTGCAGCATCCCGTTTCCGTCCAAAATGCAGTCCTCCTGGCGGTTTCTCGGGCCAATCATCATTGCTGAAAATAGCAGGCATTCCATATGCCCGTATAATGACAAAATCGCAAAAAAGATTCAACGAAATAAAAAAAGGGGCTATCCGAGAAGACCGGAGTTTTTAAGGCGCCACGTATAGATGCATACCGCGGCCAGGATTATGTATCCGAGGCCGTATCCCAGTATCATTTCGGTGTTGCCTTCTGACAGGGCCCCGGAAAGCGGGGTTTCGAAAAGTAACTGCATCACGGCCTTTGCTGCAAGCAGGCAGGAGAATATGTAAAAGGCGGCTTTTTTCATCATGAATAGGGCTGCAGCCCCGGCCATGTTTGCCGCGGGCAGAAGCCCCCAGAGAGACGATTGCAGCAGGGGCCCCAGGGACTGGACCTCTCCGGCAGGCCCGGGACCCTGGGCCTTTATTATCAGGGCCATGGCAACCGCCATGACCCCGGATATGCCGAATCCGAAATAGAATATTGATATTAACCAGATCCAGAGCGGCCGCTTTTTTTTCGGGTTCTGCTGCCTGCTCACTGGGCCCCCTGATTTGTGTTTCCGGGCGTGTCAGCGCCGGTTTTGCTAGTGGGCCGCTCCCTCGGCGGCATCGGATATGTCCGCGGCCCCGGCTTCAAACACCTGCGTGGCGGTTTCCAGCACCTCGGGCGGAAAACCAACCAGCTTGAACATAATCCCGAATGCAAGCACCCAGACCACCACCAGCGAGATAACCCACAGGGCGAATCCGTACTTGACGAAATCTATCGGTGCAATGGCTCGCTCGCCAGTGTCCGGGTAAGTGCCCAGGCCGTAGACAATTGCGTTGTTGGGCGTGCCAACTATCAGGAAATGGGCAAAGGATGTGGCAAAAGCCACCGCCATGCCCGAAGCCCACGGTTCGCCTTCAACCCCGGACATGATGCCCATGGGGATGACGATGGGGCCTAAAAGGGCAGTGGTTCCTGCGTCAGACATGAAGTTGGTCATGATGCCGGAAAAAGACGAAAGCCCCACCCAGAGGCCGAATCCCTGGCTCATGCCCGCATAGCTCAAGATCCCCATTACGCTTTTTGCCAGCCAGAGGGCCGCTCCTGTTTCCTTTAAAAGCGCGCCGAGGGTGAGTGCGCCGCAGTACATGAACCATGCGTCCCAGGAAATTCCGCCAAGTATCTTGTTCCATGCCGTGGTCTTAAATATGACGGGAACGATCAGCGCCAGCAGCGCGGGGCCGCCGAGCCCGAGGTCCCCGAAAATCCAGAGCCCCAGTATAACCACGAGCATGGCCAGGGTTACGTATTCCTCGTATTTCATGGCGCCCATTTTCCTGGTTTCTTCCTTCATGGCGGTAAGCCCGGGCGTGAGGTTTTTGTAGCGAAGCTTTTTGCTGAAAAACACGAGCATGTATGCCGCCACGAGCAGGCCGAGCACAGGCACCATGGGAAAGCCGTAGGTCATCCATGTAAAAAAGTCCATGGGCACGTCATATCCCTGCCAGAAGCCCATCATGATCACGTTTCTGCCCCCTGCAGCAGGCGAGCCCACGCCTCCCACGTTCAGGGAAAAACACAGGGCGAAAAGCAGGAATTTCGCCAGGTTGGGATCATGATCAACCCTGCCTCCGGTGCTTTTCTCAGATACCACCCCGAAATACACGGCCATCATCACCGGGGTCATGAATGCGCACATTGCATGGGCTGAAATAAAACTGCCGATAACCGCCATGCTTATGCATAAAACGAATATCGGCATGTAAAAGCCTTTTGTCCATCCAAGGATCCACGTGGCCAGGCGCTTGTGAAGCCCCACGTCCACCACTGCCACGCCCATGGCCAGAACTCCCAGCAGAAAAAGCGGGGCGTCGCCGGCAAAGGTCTCGCCGATCATGCCCCTGGGAAGAAGCGCCAGGAAATACGCGAGAAGAGGCATCAGGATGCCTGTAAGGCCTATGGGGAGGGCCTCTGTGGCGAAAAAGATGATTGCCATGGGAATTATGCCAAGCACGGTCATCGCCTTGTCAGCCGCGTGGTCCACGTCGTCTGCAATCCCCCAGTCCATCATCTTGGAGGCAATGCCCTGCTCGTCCACAACTTCAACCAGGCTCGGGGGCGTGGGTAATATGAATCCCACGACCACGAAGAATGCCAGGCCCACTATAAGCCACAGCGTCTTGTTGGAAAGAATTCCGCCCTGGCCCGAGTGTTCAATCTCATGGGTCATTTATGGACTCTCCTTATAATCTGGTTCAGATCCTTGTCCGGTTTTAGCATCGGCTTACAGGCTGCATTCCTTCATGGCGTCCACCACCTGCTTGAATACGTCGGTAAGGCGCAGTATGCCAACGATCCTGCCTTTCTGATCGGTTGCCAGAAGAGACTGGTGATGTCCCATGACAAGCTGGTGTATCGCCACGTCCAGGGAATCGCTTTCCCGGACGTATTCGCCTTCGAGCGGCACGTACATGCAGTCTTTGGCTTTCATCCTCGTGGCTTTTTTGCAAAGGTCCATCATGGGCTTGTCCCAGAGCGAGAACTGGCGGACCATGCTGCGCATGAACTCCTGGCTGAAGCCGCTTGCGGTCATGTGCCCGGAATCGCCGGCAGCCGCCTGCTTGTACTTGGGCTCCAGGCTGCGAAGGATGTCGAGCTGGCTTAGCTTGCCCACTATCCTTTTGGTGTTGTCGTAAACCAGGATGGCGCGGTGCAGATACTTGGTCCCCTGCCGGTTGCATGCCTCCTGCGCTTCTTCCAGGGCCATTACGGCGTCAAACAGGGTGGAGTCCTGGTGTATGGTGGCGTATTCTTCCAGCGGCACCATAATGTCCTTGACGGTGAT
>JBKHES010000116.1:0-6254 GCA_046540695.1 Desulfobacterales bacterium | reverse complement strand
AACAGATAATAAGATAAAATCAATTTTTGGAAGGATTTTAATTCATGATGCTTTCATAAAAAGCTTACCACATGGCCCGATGTTTTTATTGATTTACAACCGGCACGCTATTAAGATTTATACCTAATCCGCTTTTTTGCATCTTTTACAAACTTTAAAATCGTTCAATTCAAAATTAATCCAAAACACCCGGGAACAAGACCATGGAAACAACTGCCATTGCCATGCTCAACCGGATTAAAGCAACAGCCCCGCTTATTCACAACATCACCAACTTGGTTGTAATGAACAGCTCCGCCAATATTCTGCTTGCAGCCGGGGCATCCCCTGTCATGGCCCACAGCCGGGCGGAGGCAGGCGAGATGGCTGCAATGTCTTCGGCTCTGGTGTTAAACATAGGAACACTTGAAAAAGCCTGGCTCGATGCCATGATCATGGCGGGACGTGCTGCAAACAAACTCGGCATTCCGGTTGTGCTCGACCCCGTGGGTGCCGGAGCCACAAGGTTCCGCAGCGATGCCGTGGAAAAGATAATGGACTCCTGTTCTGTCTCCGTGCTCAGGGGAAATGCCTCGGAAGTGCTTTCAATGGGATCCGCGAATATAAAAACCAGGGGCGTGGAGTCTTCTTTTGCCATGTCCGATGATGCCACGGAGGTTCTCAGGACAATGGCTGCAGAGAGAAAATGTATCATCGCGGTTTCAGGGCCGCAGGACTGCATCACTGACGGCAGCAGGGTTTTCCGGGTTGAAAACGGGCATCCCGTGATGACTCGGGTAACAGGCATCGGCTGCGGTCTGTCTGCTGTTGCTGCTGCTTTTTGCGCGGTTGACGACGGCCTGCGGCTCGAAGCCGTAACATCCGCATTCGCTTTTTACGGCAGATGCGCCGAGCTGGCTGCCTCGGTCAGCGACAAACCGGGCAGTTTTTATACAGCATTCATAGACACCCTCCATTCAGCAGGGGAGACCGAAATCAGCCGGGGTCTGAAGATAAGGGAGGAATGATTCTGAAGGGCAGGCTGCCCGGACCCGCGTTCAAAAGGCTCATCAGGTGTTACCCGATTACACCCGGTCTCGCCCAGAAGCAGTCTGTTCCGGTTTTTCCGGCAGGTTGATAAAATGATAATAAATATTACAATTGCGAAAAGAGAGACAAAATCAGGTTTATCGAGTGCAGAGGCAGCAGAAGCCGGGTGTTAAAAACAGCTCAAGACTCTTTAAACCAGAAAAAAGGAGGGCAGGTTATGCTGGCAAGTTTTTCCATTGTACCCATGGGAAAAGGCGAGCAGGTAAAAGACGAAGTGGCAAAGGTTCTGGATATTGTCGACCGGTCGGGCCTCAACTACCGCGCAGGGGCCATGGAAACCACGGTTGAAGGAAGCGAGGACGAGGTCATGGAGCTTATAATGCAATGTCATAACCTCATGAAGACCCTTGCCCCGAGGGTTCTTACCTCCATCAAAATAGACGACAGGATGGCTGGCGAAAACAGGCTCACCGGCAAGCTGGAAGACGTCGAAGAGGTTCTCGGAAGGAAGCTGAAGCACGAATAGCTGCTTTCAGGAGGCGCTGTTGCGCAGCATGCTGCCTACCTTCTCAAGCAGCCCGTTGGCTGTAAAAGGCTTCCGGATAAAATGAGCCGCGTTTTCAACGAGCTGTTCGCGGGAAAATACATTGTCGGTGTAGCCTGACATGTAGAGGACCGCGGCTTCGGGATGGTTCGGGTGTATTTCTTTGAAAACTTCGGTGCCTTTCATGCCGGGCATGATAACGTCTGCAACAATCAGGTTCAGAGGGCCGGCGTGTAAATTGATTCCTGCGGGCTGTGCAGTTATATGCGCAGGATTGAATGGGTCAAGTGGCACTCGGAGAAATCACGGTTATGATTGGTATTAAATACAAACGCCTCGATAGTATTGCATGAATTATTGCATTGCCGGCGGGTCAGCCTTCTTCCCCGAGCCCGAAAACGGCGCCCACAGAGTTTTCCACCAGTTCCAGGACAAAATCGGCAATGATGGCAAAAAGGGCTGCAAGCACTGAGCCCTGAAGGATAAAGGCCGGATTATCCGAGGCAAGGCCGGTGATGATCGGGGCCCCGAGTCCCCCGGCCCCGATGGTCGCTCCAATGGTTGCCGTCCCGATATTGATGACCACCGAAATCTTGATGCCGGCCATGATCACCGGCAGGGCCAGGGGAAATTCGACCTGCCACAACCGCTGCCATTCGGTCATTCCCATGCCGGTGGCCGATTCATGAACCTCAGAGGCTACAGCTTGCAGACCGGTAATGGTATTGCGCACAACAGGCAAAAGCCCGTATAAAAAAAGGGCTATGATCGTCGGCTTGGCGCCAAAACCCACCGCAGGCACAGCCAGTGCCAGCACGGCCACGGGAGGAAAGGTCTGGCCAATGGAAGCCAGGCTGTTCACCGTCGGCAGGAAATCGCGCCCGGCGCTTCTGGTCACGAACACGCCAAGGGCTATCCCGATACAAACGGACAGGGCACTGGAAATGCCGACCATGACCAGGTGCTGCCAAATAAGCCGCCACAAGCCGACCCTGGGGTAGAGATACTCCCCGAGACCTGGATATACAGGGGCCAGGAGCCACTGCCAGATCCCGCCCCAGGAAGCGAGAACTATCAGGGCCAGCACCGGTACCCCAAGTGTTACGGCCTGCTTATATCCGGCTGGCATCCAAACCCCCGTCCATATTACGATTGCAGAACATCGGCCAGGCGAATCTCACCCTGTATCCTGTATTCCCGGTCCACCACCGGCAGACAGACCACTCCCTGCTGCACGAACAGGGACAAGGCCTGTTTGAGACTGGAATGTGGGAAAACCGAAAAGTCAGCCGGATCAATGTCCACAAGATCCCGATCCAGGCTGGTTCCTGGCCCGTGCATGGTTGTGCCGTCGATCCAGCCGATTAGGTGCCCGTCAGATTCTGTTACCCAAAGGTACCGGGCGCCATCTCTGTTTTCCATGCGTTTGAGTTCCCGTTCCACAATGTCTGAAGAAGCCTGGCGCTGTACAAACAGGGCCGGATGAACGAAATCCCTGGCGGAGAGCCGGGACAGTCTTTTCAGGGCCCTGTCCAGGCCCACGAATTTTTTAACAAAGGAGTCGGCCGGCGAGGACAGGAGGGTCTCCGGTGCAGCGTATTGCACCAGTTCGCCGTCACGCAAAAGCGCGACCCTGGATCCAAGGCGGACCGCCTCGTCTATATCGTGGGTCACAAAAACAACCGTTTTATTCAACTCGTTTTGGATGTCCAAAAACTGATTCTGGAGATTTTCGCGAGTGATAGGGTCCAGGGCCCCAAACGGCTCGTCCATGAGCAGGATATCGGGGTCCGCAGCCAGGGCCCGGGCGACGCCCACGCGCTGAGCTTCACCCCCGGAAAGCTGTGCGGGCTTTTTGGAGGTGTATTCATCCGGGGCCAGCCCGAGACGATCCAATAAATCCCTGGCCCGGGCAGTGGCCTTTCTATCATCCCAGCCCAGGAGCCGGGGGACAACTTTGATGTTGTCCAGGACGCTCATATGGGGAAATAAGCCGATACTCTGAATGACATAGCCCATGCCGCGCCGAAGTTTTTCCGCCGGGATGCTGCGGATGTCGCGTCCTTTGACCGTTATCCGGCCATGGGAGGGCTCCACCATGCGGTTGATCATTTTCAGGGTCGTACTTTTGCCGCATCCGGAGGGGCCGATTAAACAGCAGAACTCTCCCCGCTCTATTGTCAAATTCAAATTACGTACGGCGAACCCCTCGCCGAATACCTTGTCTATATTTTCAAGGACAATCATCGCTGCATTCCGCCGCCAATAAGGTGAATGATCATCTGCAGGAACTGATCCGCGACTACGGCCAGGAGTATGGTCGGAACAGCGCCAAGCAGGACAAGATCGGTCGCGGCCTGGCCCAGGCCCTGGAAAATGAACACGCCAAACCCCCCGGCCCCGATAAGGGCGGCGACCGCGGTATTCCCGATATTCTGCACACTGGCGATGCGCAACCCGTTGAGAATGATCGGGGCGGCCATGGGGAGTTCCACCCGGAAAAACATGGCTGTCCGTCCCATGCCCATACCCCGACCGGCTTCAAGGACCCCGTCATCTATGTTGTCGAAGCCGGAAAAGGTGTTGCGCACCACTGGCAGCAGGGAATACAGGGTCAGGGCGATAACAGCAGGAGCCCAGCCAATGCCTCCTATCTGAAAGTCCCTGAGCATCGGAAAGCGGGCAGCCAAAAAGGCCAGGGGGGCTATCAACAGACCAAACAGGGCAAGGCTTGGGATGGTCTGCACAATGTTCAGGGCCGAGAAAGCCCCGAGGCGCAGTTTTTTTTTCTTGAACAACAGCACTCCCAGCGGCAGGCCCAGCAGGGCGGCCCCGCCCACAGACATGCCGGTTATAAAGAGATGCGCTTTTAGTTCGGCAATGAACCGTCCGCTGCGGCTGGCGAATTCTATCCATAACGAGAGGTCATTAAGGGCCCGGCTGAAAATAAGGCCAGCCAGGGCCGCAATGAAGCCTCCGGCCAGGGACAATCGGAACCAGGCGATTTTTCCCAGCCTTTTTTCCATGTCGGTGAAAACTATGTAGAGTCCCAACAGGGCGATCCACAGGCTCGAACCAATGGAGACCCTGGCAAAAGATCCGCCGGATTCCACCAGCTCCGAAGCGGTTGCGCCCTGGACCCCCAGCAGAGCCAGGACCAAAAGCGCAGGCAAAATCGTTGCAGCAAGGACCAGCCTGGGTCTGGGAAAAAGGGCAATGCCGCCCAGACAGGCAAAGCCGGCAATGAAGATCCCCCATTGCCAGGCAGGCAGGACTTCGAATACAGAGAGACCCTGGCCCGAGGCCAGGCGGTTCGGTCTGCTGATCACGAAATCCCCTAGGATAAGCCCGGCCAGGCCAATTGCGGATCCTGACAGGGCGACCCTTGATGTTTTGTACTTCTGCATTACAGAACCCGACTAGAGGAATCCGTTTTCTTCCAGGAATTCACTGGCCACATCCCCGGGATTGCGCCCACCGATGGCAATCTGGGCGTTCAGTTCCTGTAGCGTCTCTTGGGAAAGAGCCTTGAATACAGGAGCCAGGATCTTTTCTATTTGCGGGAAAGCCTCAAGAGCCTCCTCGCGGACTACAGGTGTGGGTGCATACACCGGCTGTGCGCCTTTGCTATCTTCCAGAACCCGCAGGTCAAGGGCGGACAAGGCGCCATCAGTCCCAAAGGCCATTGCGGTATTCACATCGCTGGTGCCGCGGGCTGCGGCTTTTTCGGTCTGGGCCGTATTACATCCGGAAAATACTACCATTGCGCTGTCAGGTATGGAAAAGTCGTAAGCCTTTTCAAAAGCGGGCAGGGCGTCATCCCGGTTCACGAATTCTTCGCAGGCGGCCAGTTTTATTGTACCCCCTTCATTTATGTACCGGGCCAGGTCACCCAGGGTTTTCAGGCTGTTTTCCCGGGCAAACTCATCCCGGACCGCCAGAGCCCAGGTATTGTCCGCCGGGGCCGGGGTCAGCCAGATCAACTTGTTTTCTTCATAATCCAGGGACTTGACCCGGTCATAGGCCTGATCGCGGTTTTTCCATATCTCAGAGTCCTGGCCGCTGAAGAAAAACGCTCCGTTGCCGGTGTACTCCGGATAGATATCAATTTCCCCGGCAATAATGGCCTTTCGGACAATCGGTGTCGGGCCGAATTCGGTTTTGTCCTTGACGTCCAGGCCGTTTTCTTCAAGCATCAAAAGGATCATCTGCCCCAAAAGCGCACCTTCTGTGTCGATTTTGGAACCAACGGTGAGCACCTGTTTCTGGTCCGCCTGTATCGATTGTCCGAGGCAGGCAAGCGTGAGGCAAACGACGGCGATCAGAACAAGATAATGTCTGCACATGGTTTTCCCTCGCTGTTTTATTATGGCTGTTTTTCAGGGGCATTGCATACCGCAACTGGTGAAAAAATCCTTTTCCGGTTTGCGGGCGGCTTCTTTCAGGGGGCTTGATTTTGCTTCAAGCCACGATTATTAAACTTTATTCCGTGTTCTTGGTGATTTCGCCACAAGCCTGGCCCATTCAAGGCATTCAGGCCCCAAAGTGTCCAGCAGCCAGACCGAGAACAGCATTTTTTCAGATGAAGGAGCAGGGATCTGCTTTAGGACATCGTAAAAGATAACGACATTCGAATTGTGTGTCCAATAATTTTCGCTACTTGATGGCACCGTAAAAAGCT